>JABXJT010000049.1 GCA_013375455.1 Candidatus Helarchaeota archaeon
TATCATAATTTTGCAAATATTTTTGATAGCACGGAAGACAATACGAATAATAACGTATGTGTATTAAATTCGAAAAGGGGAGCTTTTGCTTGCATTTATCACACTTTGTTTTCTTCATTTTATATCTTCATTTTCAAAAATTTACATTCTCAAAAAAACCTCAATAAATTCAGATTTATAATATTTTGTAATTAAAAATAAATTCATAAATAGGGTAGTAATGGATATATCGCGAAGTTACAATCAATATTAGAATCTCTTAGATCCAACAAGAGGGATGTTATCAGCTCTTTATCCAATAGCTTTTTTTGATAACTATTACAATCTATGCTATAATTTATTCTTAGCATTAAAGAACAGAGATTCTAAAGATACTTTTCGTAAATTGCGATTAATCTTTTACAGAACTTCTTGATGTCATATTCACGTGCTTTCAGCTTCGCATTTTTTCGGAACTTGCTGAGTAAATTACGATTCTCCAAGAGTTCTTGGACTTTTGCGGTGAGGTCCTTTTTTGAATTCTTAAATAATATGCCAAAACTCGAATTTTCAAAAAGCTCAACCACGGCACCGGAATTAACCGAAAGGATGGGGCATCCAAAGTACATGGCTTCAATAACACTTAACCCTTGAGTCTCGAGAGGCGATGCGTTAATGAAAAAATCCGCTCGAGAAAGACATCGATTTAGTGATTCTTGATTTAAATACCCCGTGAAAATAATCGAATCAGAAATCGCGTTTTTTTCCGTTAATTTTTCAAGTTTCGAGCGTAAAGGGCCATCCCCAACGATCATGTATTTTAGTGTTGGAAAATTCTTTAAAACATCACGGGCTGATTCTAAAATGAGATCAATATTTTTTTCTTCGCTTAATCGACCAACATATAATGCAACTATATCCTTAGGAGCGATATTCCACCGTTTGCTGAATGTTTTTTCGTCCTCCATCTGTTGAAATTTCTGAAAATCAATTCCATTGGGAAGAACTGTACTCTTCAGCCTATGTTTTTGACATTCTTCTTGAGTATATTTACTAGGGACAATTGTTTCGTTGCAGCGTTTAAAGAATTCAACAAAATACCGCCATGTTAATTCTTCCATGAAAAAGGTACCCAAATCAAGCGTGGTGTCTAAGATGGAGAACTTATCCACGAGAGGTTTTAAAAATCGGTTTATCACGCGATCGAGGACTGGGGGCGTGATGTAGGGCAAATGCTTTTGTAAAAAAGGTTTCCAAAACTCTGGGATGAGTGTGTGCACCGAACCTATGCAAGGAATTCTTAACCGCCTTGCATTTACTAGACCCGCAAGTCCCATGCTAATGGGTGAATGTACATGGATTATATCAAGTCCAAGGTTTGACTGTGGAATTGTAAAAACCGGAAAGACTGCCCATCTATATTCTGGCGAGAGAATAAAACGAAATCCTTCACTTGTAAAAAGATGTGGATTTCCCTTAGCTTCTCCAGCTTCACCTCGTGGCGCATAAACGTATACCTCGTGCCCTAAGTCACGTAAGTTCTTTTCTAAAGCTTTAATGGTGACGGTCACGCCATTAACTTGCGCGTACGTATCCGTGAAAAATCCGATTTTCAACTGAATCACGAGAGGAGCTGGATAAATCTAATTTTCTACTTAAAAACTTTCTATCTGTCCCTTCCCTGCCTAGAGAATTCGTGCGTTTTAAAGCTTTTTCTTTTTCTAATTTTGTTATTGCCTTTTTAATCTTATTATGGAAATAGTTCTGCTGACCTACTTTCTCCAACCGATACACGATCTCTTTTTCTTGGATCGTTTCAGTATCAAACCATACTCCAGCAGAGAGGAACCACCGCAGGAGCCAAGGCCATAAATATTCCAATTGCTGTTGCTGGGTCCATTAATACTTTTCACCATGAATGTTCCCAAAAAAACTGATAGAGGAATTAAAAAAATGAGGAAAATTAATAAAATTAACATTCCACTATTATTCCAGCCTTCCGTAAGAGCTTGGCTCACTATTCCTACAATAATTAAGGGAGTAGCGGTAAGGAAATAATAGGTTAAAGGAGATAACCGGAAATTAAAATACTTTTCAATGCAATATCGACATTCAAGTGGCTCTTTTCTTCTGCCTAAGGTGAAATCTTTGAAACAGTACGGTTTGAAACAGGTAGGACATCGCGCAATAGCTATTTTTTTAGGGTGATTTGCACAGAATTCAGCAATGCCCGGATTATATTTACTCATAGAAATTTCATAATTTTTCTGTTTATCTTCGCTCCTCTTTATGAAAGATGGGAGAATATAAGGTATGGAAGCCATGAAGGTGATAAACATCATTATAATGAGAATTATTTGGATAAATAGAGGCTGAAAGGCGAGCGGGACCAATGAAAAAACAATTAAACTTATTAATAGTGAGATAATAGGCATATAATGATAAATTTTGGAAAGTCCTTCAAAGGAATCCCAATCCGAGTCTCCCTGGTATACGTCTTTCTCATAGCAATACAGGCAAGTATTGCTAAAGACTAAATTTGAAACGTGCATTAATTTTTTGCATTTATTACAAATATGGTAGTGCCCATAGAAGAAGTATTTCAAAAATCCATAAAAAAATGCACCCCTATTTATTGAACTACATGTGAAAGTGATGTTGTAAATTTTAATTTAATTGAATACTAGCATCCTTTCCTTTTAAATTTCCTTTAGGTTATTTCATATTCTTACTTCCGGTATACAAGCCAATCTATGACATTCATCGCAAAAACTAAATGATCGGGTTTGTACAACCCATGAGTTATTGGAATACCTATTACACTCATACGTAAAAACATATAGGGCGAACTTATTGCCACTATTCTCCCTTTTCCGAACTGAACAGTGGCTAAAACTATGCTACTAGGGGGTATTGTATCTGGATCAGAGACTGCAATAGCTTGCACTTTCCCCTTTATCCGTAATGGAGCACCATCGATAATTACTAACTCAGATATTCCCTTTATAATTGGATGTGGCGAAAATTTGGTTACAATTGGAAATGGCGGGCGTCTTGGAAATCCCCCTAAAGATAGAGAATTTTTTCCACCTGTCAAGAGATTGTAGTCAAATTCAATTCCAAATTCTGATGCTAACTGATTTAAACTTTTAATATCCACCGTTATGTGAATTATACTCTTTTGAATAGGCGCACCGCCTATCAAGAGCAACCCACCTCCATCAAAAATGAAATCATATATAGCCTGAATTTCCTCCTGAAAAATTCCTTTTTGAGGAAGCCCTAAAATTATTACATCATACCCTCCTAAGTCAAAATTTGTTATTGCACCTTTCCTAAAATTTTTTACTTCATACCGATTCTTTTTCAATAACCGTACGAAATCCGAAAATACTTTCATTAACCGAAATCTACTTATTCGGAATAGTTCTCCATGATTTTCAATAAATAAAACCTTTGACATTTTATTTATCCTCCTGTATCTATTGATATTAATCAATCAATTGGATCGTACTTGCACCATTATGAGTAATATTATCACGCATTGGCCCTTTAACCTCAGATTCTCCACTTATATTGCCGATATCATTACTAATAATCTCAACTTCATGGACCCCTTTTTTGGTCGATATAAAACCAGATCTTCTCTCCTGCGAAAGCCCACACCCAAACTGCAAGTAAAAGAGCGAACGGATATTTAGGAAGTAAATAGAAAAAAATTAACATTAAAGCTCCAAGAAAAGAAAAGATAATTGCTCTTGCTATAAGTGCACTTGGAGATTCGTATAATGATGTATTTGGATGAAAATATATAAAATATATAAAATAACTCAAACCTATAATTAAATAACATGTGCTTAAAATAATTGAAATAACGTCATAAAGAATGAATATATAAAATATCAATCCAAATGTTCCCGAAAAAAGATTTTTAAAATTGCGAATAATTGCTTTCTTATATTCAGAATCCATTTCTATCATTTCTTTATAACGAGATCCTCTTTATATATTTAGGAATGAATTGTATTTTTTCATTTGAATTTTTCTCCACCATATTATATTCCCCAAAGCTATGGTATAATAAGAATACTTAAGCATAAAAATAATCCAAAGCTGAAGTAAAACGCGCCTAGAATAAGCCATGCTGGTGCTTGGTCAAAGCATCTTTTTAAAACCCATTTATTCCGAACATTAGCGTATGGGTTCTTATTCCGTTAATCAGGGGAAGGTCGGATGGTGGGGGGAGATGTGTTGCGAGAATTACTTTTTTCACGAGATTGTGATGTTTTTTAAATGCCATTAACATCAGGCTAATCCCTAGCCCCATAATGAACCAACTAAAGCTCAGGTATTTAATGCGGCTAATCTGATCAAATCCCATCAATCCCAAAATAATAACTGTAACAAACAGCATGGATATTCCAAAAACGGCCATACCCCTCCCAATTGACTCCATTCTCTCTATCTTTTTGGGTGTTGGCATTTCTTTAATGTAAATGTAAATCATTTGGTTTCCACACTGCTTACAATTCAAGTACTTCTTTTTGGGAGGAGTAAATTTGAATTCCTTGCAGTCTGTACAAAATCCCACGCCACTCATATTCATTTGTCTCGAAGCTCCATCCTTTTTACTTGTATTTTGCAGTTTAAGAATTATCCTTTGCGTTAAGTTGATATTCCTAACTAAGCTCTTGCGCTTTTTTGGCACTATCCTGCCCTCGAACGATTCATTATGATCCATTAAGTAGATGAGGCTGACAGAATAGCCGCAAGAAACATAGAAACGAAGGGAAAAAATAGAGGGATTATAAAAGAGGTATAGCTGTATCTGTATATTTTATCGCGTTCATATTCATTTTCAAATTCGTGATATTTGTACGTTACAAATCCAACTTCATATCCATCGTCGTAAAACTTCTCCACAATTCCAACCTTATAATTTTTCCTTTTGTAATATTCAAGCAGAGGTTTTTTAAGGAATAAAATTAGAAAGGCAGGGATGGGATAAAGGTGGAGGAGGAGTAAAATGAAAAACGCACCCAGCATGAAATTTCCCGCCGTAAGAATAGAGTAAATCTCAATCATTTGAGTTTGATTTGAGGATTCTATATCCATAGTGATAAGACACGCCTGATTAATATTGTAAGGAATTACAGCTTGTTTGGGTGTTGGAATGAAGAGAATGATTGTGAAGGTAACGAGAACGAGAACCCATTCTAAGATTGTAATGGGATAATAATAAAATAAACTCAAAAAAATAATAGTAAAGAAGGTATGAGGGAGGATTGGAAGGGAGATTTTGGATTCTGTAACGTGTCTCTTTTTTGGATAATAATAGATTGCCCTGATTATAACGGAGGCAATCACTAAAATAATTACGCCAATGATTAAGTTAAAAAGATTTGGAAGTAATCGATCGAATAACGTCAAATCTCCTATTACATAAAGGTAGGCTAAATAAAACACCATAAAAAAGAAAAAGATATAAATATATGCAAAATTCTTTCCAAATAAATCATTATAAACCTTATTTTCTTGCTTTTGATCCCCACTTCCATTAGAATTTAGCCTTTGGAAGGAACCTTTATTCTCGTCGTTTTGGGAGTTCAAATCAGGTTTAGGAAACATCAATTCCTGGTCTTCTGAGATGTAATTTAATTTTTTGAGGCATTTGATTACTTGAGGAATCATTTACTCCACTTTTTTCATGCTATCTCTAAAAATTCACAAATTTAAATTTACCATAATTTAGGAGAATATAACATATTTCGTCTAGGAGGAAAAAATTTTATGTTCAGTTTTATTTTAAAATACCAGCTATTAGAAAAACTATTGCAAAAATAACACACGATATTAAAATTATTTTAAAGGCATTCTCTTTAGTTATGTCTGCTTTGGTAGCACGTGCAGCTAACCATGCTGAATATGTAAATACCGATGCTACAATTAAAGGATGTGAAATTACTTCAAAAAAAGTTGTAAAAATGCCAGGATCTATTCCAGAAACACCAATTAATATAGAAATAATACCTAAAATCATTAATCCAACTTCTACTCCTAATAATACTCCAGCTGGGATCTTATCAGGAATTACATAAGCGAGAATCATGCCCAACACCATTAAAAAGGAAGCTATTATAAACCCAAATGCGACTCCAAGACAAAATTCTTTTCCAAGGAACAGCGATGTGATCATAAGCAATATTATTAATCCCAGATATGCTATTAAAGAATAAAACCCGTTAAAATGAAGTATGACGAAGCAAACCGTAATTCCAACCAGAGTCATTTCAAAACCTAGTAAAAACGAATCTAAATCAAACTCAGTCTCGCTAGTACCTTCTTGATATGGGACTGTTTCGGTGGTATAAGTCTGAAACTCTCCAGTTGCGATATTATTTCTTTCGCTATAAAATTCTTGGTCATTTAAAATATAACTAGTTTTTGCAATTGGAACCCACATATCCCATTTCGAATTAAGTTCCCATTCAAGTGAAAATTGCCAGCATAAGGTCTTCTCATTGGATTCTAAACTTACAGATAAAAGCCCTGGAGTTACTGTTCCGCCTCCTAACCCCCCAATTATGGCGAATAAAACAAGAATTATAACAAAATTAATTAAAATACCGATTAAGAAAAATGCAAGTAAAATGAAGATAAAAACATACATGATAGCTTTTATCACAGCTAGTACGATGGCGGCGAAGATAGAGCCGAGTACCGTAATACCAAGATATACTAAGGCGGCGATGAGTAATCCCAATAAGATAAAGGGCAAAAGTACCGCAAGGACAATAAATAAAATGATCGCGACAAAGACACCGATCAGCCAGTCCCAGAATCCCTTTGGCATGGGTCCAGTATCGTCATTTTCCATTGCCTGCGCGTCAAAGGGGATTTGGTCGAGGATGTCCTTCGCCAGTCCGAGGCGTTCCACTTCCCCCGACTCATTGCAGACAAAATAGGAATATGTGATGGCACCAGTCTCGTTTTTTAAAACGTAATTGAGGATGGCGAGGGCTTCTTCGGGCGTGACATAGTCACCATTTTCTAACCCTTTAATGATCAATCCTTCGACGTACTGGCTCACCGTTTCTGCATCAGAATCCAGACCGTAAAAATCGGCTTCTATTCCACTAGCGGATTCATTTCCAAGCTCGTGTGGTTTGTATTCCGGATCGTCGCTCTCCAACATGGCGTGCAGCTGCGTGTGGAGGAAGACGCTCACAGGGACAAGGATGACATTCACTCCCTCTTTGAAGGGCCCTTGAGTCTCATTGATCCCCAGAATAATCATGGTGAATCGTTCGAGGGCAGGATAGTGCCCATTGTAAAAACTTCCATTCTCATAAACGGCAAGGGTGTTCACGCGTTTCATGCCGAGCGTCGATACGTTAATGCTTACCCAATCACCATCGCCATCCCTCACCTCTAGAGACCCTGTAGGGTTTGGGTCATCTCCTGTTCCAACATTGTAAGTATAAGTTTTATCAAGGAGTTCTGTATCCCAGAGCCAGGTTATTTTCCACAATTCCACCCCAATTTGGATCGTGGTCCGCTGGTCCGGGATGTCGAAGTAGTATTCGTAGTTAAAGGTGGCAGTTCGGGCAACCCAACGTTCAAAAATCCGGGAGTTCTCATCATCCGCCTGAGTGATTTGTAACAGTTTAATTATTGAAAATAAATAGGTAAGTGGAATTCCGATATGACCTTGGGAAAAAACAGAATTTAATTGTAGTATTTCTAAAATGAGAAGATCTGGCAATTAATAAGGGAAGAATTGTAGGTTATTTCAAAAATTAGAGTATGGATGTTTTTCCATTAATTAGTAGCATTTCCGAACATTAACGTGTGGGTTTTTATTCCGTTAATCAGGGGAAGGTCGGAGGGCGCGGGGAGATGTGTTGCGAGAATTACGTCTTTCACGTGAGTTTTATATTTTCTAATTGCCATTATCATCAGGCAACTCCCTAGCACGAAAATCAAGAAAATAAAGATCAAATAAATGATGCTGCTAATCTGAACAAGTCCCATCCCTCCCAAAATCATAACTGAAAACATCATTATAAATATTCCAACGAAGACCATGCCCCTCCCAATTTCCATCAATCTATCTATCTTTTTGGGTGTTGGCATTTCTTCAAGGTTAATGTAAATCATTTGGTTTCCGCACTGCTTACAGTTCAAGTACTTCTTTTTGGGAGGAGTAAATTTGAATTCCTTGCAGTCTGTACAAAATGCCACGCCACTCATGTTCATTTATCTCGAGAATTGCTGGTTTATCTTCATGGCAACTTATAATTTATAATTTTTGATTTTACAAGATAGCACAGAAAATCATTGCAGCGATATATATACCAATACATCCACAGATTAGTGCGATATGCCAGCCTGTTCTAAATGGCTCCGAGTAAAAACCGGTAGCATCAACTTTACAGGCAAAATATAATAGAATTAAAGCAAGTATAATTTGAATTGATTCTACAATTATATCCGTAATGTCTGAAGGAATCGCCATACCAAAAATGGATAGAATTAAGCTTGTTATGGAAATAGATCCAGTAAGAATACCTACAAATTTTGGGATATCAGCTGGACCTGCATATGCAAATTCCCTTACATATGCTAAAACAAGACAAGATAGGACAATAAATACTCCAATACCAACCCCAACAAACCACGAACTCTCTGCACCAAACAAACTCAGAGTCAAAGCAACTACAAACAACGTTGCCCCCACTAAAAATAAGGATAAATAAGGTGTTCCTTGGGTGTCTATAACAGGGAACCCTTGGTTGTCTATAACAGGGAATTTAACTGTCTCACCAGTAAGGTAGAGCAAAAATCATGATCAAAATAATAAGTAGAATTCCAAAAAGAATAAAATGCAGAATTTCAATGTAAATAATCCAGGAGTTATAATTTATATCTCGTTTATTCTCTTTTACTTTCATTCGCCATTGGAAAAGAAAATACAATGGAATTGCTATTGATATTATAAAAAAACCAGAAAATGGGTAAAGCTTAGATAAACCCAGAATAATTGAGGGAAAGTAAATAAGCAAAATTCCAAGTAACCCTACGTATCCCTTTAGAAGGGATAAATTAGTTGTAGCTTTTTTTCCATTTCTCTTTAAAAAAATCAATTTGAGTGATGAAAAAATAGAAATAATAACAGAGCTTTGAGGTGTTGGGACTAAGAAGACAAAAATTAAAAATAAAATAAATAAAATTCCTTCAATTCCGGTTTGAGGAAAAAGAAAGAAAATATTAGAAAAAAATAAAGACATGTATCCCACAAAAATACAAAAATTTTGGTAATCTGTTTTGATTTTTCTGATATAGAAATATGAAAGAAAGGAGAATAAGGTACTAATTAGGATCATGAGAGGTATAAGAAAAATAAAATAAAAATAGTCTTGGAAAAATAAGGTTCCATGCCTGAAATATAACGTTCCAAAAGATAAACACAGTAAGGGGGGCCACCCTCCATTCCTTAGTTGTAGCAAACCTCCTAAAATGACATCTTGAAATGTATAATTTATTTCAAAAATAATAGACGTATTTGAGCTTTCTGGTGTCCCCTTTAAACCAATAATCTTAACATTAGCTTCTTCTTCAAATGTTTTAGAAGTTAATGCATCATATATGATCTTGAAAGATATCTGATCTTCAGATCTCAATTTATGAAAGATATTATTCAAATTAATTGTCCAAGTCTTGTTAAGAGACTTACGTGCATAATTATTAATATACTGCCGAATAACAAGATCTCGAATTTTTTCTTCCAATGTGGGGGTTTTATTTTTTAGATCTGTGGTAACCAATTTAAATTGTCTCAATTGTAATGGTTTGGATAAATTTTCCTCAGTAATTCATTCAAATTGAATAATAACTTATTGGTAGATTTATTCTAATATTTTATAATGAATGCCAAGCACTTAAATATAGAGATCCGATTAGGGCTAAAAACATGCCTAAGTGCATGTGGATGAAGAGGCTCATTCAGAATAAAAATAGAAATCCAAAAATCATAAAAATAAAGATAAAGAAAACCGGAAATAGAATCATGTAAAAACCGATTCGATATAATTTATCTTTTTCATATTCGTTTTCATAAAAATTATATTTATATTTTTCAAAGTTGTTCTCATGTATTCTCTCTGAAATTTCTACTTTATACTGTTTATTTTTATAATAAGAATAAATAGGTCGTTGGAGAAATAACGTTAGGATGGCAAGAACGGGATAAACCTGTAAAAAACAAAGAACACTAAAAATACCTTGCATGAAAAGTCCCGCCGTTATCATAGAATATAACTCCGCTACATGATTTTCACTGATATCACCATTTTCCATCGTTATTAAACAAAAACGATGGATACTGCGTGGAAGGAGTGCTCGTTTAGGAGATGGATAGATAAGCACCATAAACAATGTGATTAGAGTCAAACCCCAATCTACTAAAGTTACAGGATAAAAATATAAAACGATTAGAAATACAATGAGAGAGTACGAATCAGCTATAAATGGAGACGAAATTTTGTGGTCTTTGAACTTCATTTTCTCTTTGTTATAATACCTTTTTTGTATAACTGAAAAAAAAATAGATAAACCAATTAAACCTGATAAAAAATTAATTAAAACAACTATTATACGTTCCATTAAATATGTGTTCCCTACTAACATAAGAAATAATGGATAAAATCCACAAAAAGTAGTAAATAAACCCATTTGACCAAAACTATGTGAAGATAAATTGAAATGTAAATGTTCTTTAAGATTAGCTCCATCCTTTTTAATTGTATTTTGCATTTTAAGAATTATCCTTTGCATTAAGTTGGTATTCCAAACTAAGCTCTTGCGCTTTTTTATAATGAAATAGAGCCTTCTTTTTTTTTCCTGTAAGGTACAATTATTATAATTTTATTAAACAATATATCTGCATCTTTTGGATCAAATTCAAATGCCTATACTCCCCACTCGACCAGGAGTAAGACCAGCTGTACGATCTTCTAATAAGATTATATTATAATTTTTTACATTCTTCTAATAGGCGTTACGTCAATTATTTTCTTTAAATATTTTCTTTTCTTTTCGTTTCTTATCATACAGTTCCCAACATACAAATAAAAGGAGCATACAATTAAAAAAGATACCAAGAAAGCTTGAAGGCCAATAAAGCAAAAGTATAAAAATACTAGTAAGTAGTGCAGGAATGACTATAAAAACATCAAATTTTGTAAGGATTTGCAAATACCGAAAATCTCTCAGTAGAGGATTAGTCTCGGAATTCAATCCCTTCACATAACCAACAATCCCATTTTCTCTAGTAATAATGATAGGAACTCCCATCAATATTAGAATTAGAGAGAGGGGTAAATGACCGCTATTATTATCATAATTGACTGAAAATAGATAAATTCCAGTCGTAAAAATAAAAAGCCAAGTGAAAAAATATAGGCAATTGAGTTTGAGAAAATATTTTGTTGTTATTAAACTTTTTGAAACCTGTTCTCCTATATAATAACTATTAAATCTCATTGAACCCCCAAAGAAAAATAAAGATAAGGCCAATATTCCTCCTATCTCTCCTGTAGGAGAGACGGAAAAAGAATAGAGAATTACTAAAGTGGATGAATAGAGATAGAATAGAAGTTCTGTATGTGTAAGAGATTTTAAATGGAGAGGATTATTTATATATTTATGAGGGATCCCCCAACGGCAGAGAAGCAGAAAAAAAAACATAATAATAAAAACAATCCACATGGTAATAGAAAAAAAATCTTCGGGGTAATAGATGCTAACATGGAAAGAAAGGATCCCCCACCCAAAAACTATGCCAAAGTAGCTCCCTAAGATTAAATATAAGGGTGTGAGAATTTTATGGTAATACATGCCTAATCCCGGAATTATTAAGAGGTAAAGAGAATTTTCACCTGTAGAATTACTGCTAAACCAAATGTTAAAATCATTATCCCTACTAGCTTCCAAATGGGATCTCTAAAAGTCTTTTCTACTCTAGTATTATACAATTTCGCGCATAGGCCTACCTCAGCTATAGTTGCAAGAGCTAGAAAAATTTCTTCAGGAGATGTAGGAATCTCGAACTTTATATACTCCGGAAAGACTAAAAGAGAAAATATTAAATAATAAAGGCCAAATGCTACCCCTAATCCCAGAAAAAAATCCGACCAAGTACCTCCCGGGATTGGAGGGATCAAAAATCCTAGCCCTCCTATGAATAATCCCGTCCCAAATCCTGCTAAAAGCCCTCTCTTAGTTTCATATGGGATCGCCGGCGGAAAGAATATAATAGACCAAGCGATTGACAGGGAAACAATACATACCAAAAAAGCAGCAATTGCGGAATAAGGATTTTGTGGGAGTAATACCACCAGTATCATGAGCGCTGTAACAATTCCGAGGGCAATCCACTCCCCTGTATGGAATGCACCAACATCTGCTGAAGATCCAGTACCAAAACTTTGAAGCGGGTTCTCTGATGCCTCTGAGCTTGTCATTCCAGAGTTCTCTAAACTTGGCGGCTCATAACCTTCGGGAATGAGAGGCATGCTTATTAATTCTGCGTCAATTGGGATTCCAAAGGAATCGATAAATGCAAACATTAATTGGGAATCTATATAGGTGGCTATCTTCAGACAGGGGATTTTTAAGTCAAGAAATGTGGAATATTCAAATACCACTGCGATTTCAAATCGTCCACTTCCCGCCGGATAACTCAATTCGTACCATAAAAAGCCATAAGATAATACCTCCGGCTGATCACTTGTCATAATAAAGAGAAAAACTAAGGTTGTTAAAAATGCTATTATGGTAAAGAGGAGCATAATAGCCAACATAATAAAGACATAGACCAAAATGATCACTTTCAGTATTGCTAGCACGATGGCGGCGAAGATGGAGCCGAGTAAGGTAATCCCAAGGTATACTAAGGCGGCGATGAGGAGTCCCAATAATATAAATGGCAAAAGTACCGCAAGGACGATAAACAGAATGATCGCGACAAAGACGCCGATCAGCCAGTCCCAGAATCCCTTTGGCATGGGTCCAGTATCGTCATTTTCCATTGCCTGCGCGTCAAAGGGGATTTGGTCGAGGATGTCCTTCGCCAGTCCGAGGCGTTCCACTTCCCCCGACTCATTGCAAACGAAATAGGAAAAGGTGATGGCACCAGTCTCGTTTTTTAAAACGTAATTGAGGATGGCGAGGGCCTCTTCAGCCGTGACATAGTCACCATTTTCTAACCCTTTAATAATCAATCCCTCGACATACGGGCTCACCGTTTCTGCATCAGGATCCAGACCGTGAAAATCGGCTTCTCTTCCACTAGCGGATTCATTTCCAAGCTCATGAGGTTTGTACCCTGGATCGTCGCTCTCCAACATGACGTGCAGCTGCGTGTGGATGAAGACGCTCACAGGGACAAGGATGACATTTACTCCCTCTTTAAAGGGCCCTTGAGTCTCATTGATCCCCAGAATAATCATGGTGAATCGCTCGAGGGTAGGATAGTGCCCATTGAAGAAGTTCCCCTCTGAATAAACGGCAAGGGTGTTCACGCGTTTCATGCCGAGCGTCGATATGTTAAAGCTTACCCAATCGCCATCGCCATCACTCACCGTTTCATCTACTATAGGGTTTGGGTCATCTCCTGTTCCAACACTGTAAGTATAAGTTTTATCAAGGAGTTCTGTATCCCAGAGCCAGGTTATTTTCCACAATTCCACCCCAATTTGGATCGTGGTCCGCTGGTCCGGGATGTCAAAGTAGTATTCGTAGTTAAAGGTCGCAGTTCGTTCAACCCAACGTCTAAAAATCCACCAACCACGGTAAACCCCGTCAGAAGTAGCCTTTCTTGCTGGGGTGGCTACCGCTTGATCTTCCACTTTAATGACAACAGCAAGACGCCGGGTCCACTTCGCCTTATGAAAATGTCCCTGAATTACTTTTATTTTGATCATGAGGTTGCAGAGTGGGTCGCGGTCGTACGGGTCATTGACCCCGTCTCCATCCGTATCCACGGAAAGTGGGTTTGTACTGTATTTGTAGATTTCGTCTCGGTCACTCCAAAAGTCGCCATCGCTATCCCAGACCCTAGGATTCGTAAGCCAACCCGAGAAAGACGCATCTAATTCGTAGCCATCCAGGAGACCATCTTTATCCCAATCGGGGTTGGTAGGGTCAAGCCCCAACATCACTTCAGCCTTGAAATCTTGCAATAGTACCGTGACCTCGTCATCAGAGTTGATAGGTTCAACATCGAGAGTGAGCTTCCACTCACCAGAGAAAATGGTGGTATTCCGAGAAATATCATAGCTTTTATAAAAAATGGTGCCGGGTAATCCGCCCTCAGGTTCTTCAACTTCGGGTTCTACATCTTCGACAACTAGTATGCCAGCAACCGCGACCTGCACTAGATTAATTTGAAGATCCGTATCACTTGAGAACCCGACAAGGACGGTCGCATTTCTCGCTTTGCCTCCGATAATTGCGGAGAAATAAAATTCATGATGGGTAGGAGAGAATCTCTCCCTTTTCCCGTATTCTTTAGTGATTGAAAAGATCTCGGCGCTATCCAGGAGCCCATCATTGTCAGTATCGTTGTTTCGCAAATCAGTACGATACCCATCATCTCCGGGAAATGCAGTAACATCTACCCCCTCTGCTGACCCTTCTGAACTTGATGCCATTGTTCCCGCTAGATCTGGTGCCATTATCGCTTCTGAACTTAATGCCATTGCTCTCTCTGAATTTGGTGGTAAAATTAAATTCCCAACATCTATAGGGATTCTGAACGAATTTAATGGATTTAACTACTCCACCCACATAACCACTTAATAAAGCTTGTAGTTAATCATAGAATGATTTCTTACGCTCGAGAGCTATTTCTAAAAAACCTTGCCTTCTTTAAAATTGAATTCCTATTTAAGTTCATTCCAAACCTTCATTTTAGGCTAAATTTTTGAAATAGTTTTTTTCGTTTATATAAATCACCAAAGAATAGGAAACTAAGTAATATATTAAGGTAAGAAAAATAACCAAATTGAGGTAAATAAAGAAGAGGTAGGATAATATTTGTGATCAGCGTTGGCAGTACCACGAAAATATGAAATTTTGTAGAGAGAATAAATGATTGCTGCAAGGCTTTCAATTGCGTTTGATTTTTAGAATTTTTTATGTTATGGTAGTCACCAAGTTGATCGAATAGACATAACATAATAATGGTGCCACTCAGAAATAACAAAGAAATACCACAAACTCGCGAAATTGCATCAATATTCCTGAAGTCTGGAGGTATATCAGGACGACCGTAATAGTAAAATAAAAAATAGCCAAAAGCATAATTGCACAACCAAGCAAGAAAATAAAAGAGGTGGAACTTTGAAATATCTTCCACTGTCCCAGTCGGAAGGTGGTCCAACAGATATTCCATTTCAAAAATAAAAGAACCCCCCACCCAAACTAAAGAAAATAACCAACATAATTCCAAAAATATCTCAATAAATCCCATGGGTATAAAGACTAGAAAATAAAGGACTGTAAGAGAAAATAAATAAATATAGAATCGAATTTTTACAAATATTAAAGATTTCAATCTATTAGGATCGTGTTTATTTTCTTTTGAAAAAGAGTATGTAATACAGACTAAGTAACAGGTCATAAGAAACGTGCAAATTGTAAAAATTACGGAGGGGAAATGGAGGTTACAGAAGAGGGAAAGGCAGATACTACTGAATAGAATTCCAAAGTATACACTAATAACAATGTATCTGACCGTGAAGGATTGGTAACGTGGCATTTTTTTCGCATTTTAATTTTATACTACAAACCATCTTGGACTTCTTAACATAAAAAGGTATTTTATTTTTCTCAGCCTGATTTGTTCAATGAAATTTACTATAAAGCTAATAGAAAATCCACGAATGTAGCAAAACGGATTATAACCATTACCGCAAGACCAAATATAACGAAAGTCGTTCCTACCGTTATCCAAGTATCTTTCCTCCAAAGGGTGTAATCTAGCTCTAACCGATTGTACAAAAATGCACTTACAACTGTAAACACGTTATATGCAATTACTAATGCCCAATCCATTGGATCCGTTGGGAAACCAATCGGCATATATTCTGGAAAAAATGCGGGTAATGCAACCAGACCCAACAAATTCCCAACGAATAATGAAACACCAAGATCACTTAATACCTAAAGAATTTAGATAGTGTTATTTTTCTCAGACTTTTAATTTGGTATCCAAGGACAGATCATGAGGTCATTAAATATGATATAATAGCCAATGTTGAAATTAAGGCCTCCTAATTCAGTGACGGGCGTTGGATGATCAATCATATAAATGTAAGCTTGGGAAATCGTGGGGTAACGCCATTAACTTGCGCGTATGTATCCGTGAAAAATCCGATTTTCAACTGAATCACGAGAGGAGCTGGATAAATCTAGTTTTCTACTTAAAAACTTTTAAAATCGAAGATTTATTAAGTCTCTTGATGTCACAGTTAAGTTCCCCACACGGCTTTTATGCTTAATTCTCGCTTGATTGAGAAGTGGCTATTTTATTTGCGAAACCTTAATACTGCAGAATATTAAAATGGCAGTATTAATGGAAAGTGATATAAAAAATACGGAAAGGTTTTGAAGCAAATCTAGGTTTTGAAGCGCATCTTGAATGATAAAGAGTGTCAATATGAAGATAATATTATCCAGAAACATGAGGGTCTGGTAATTATCCATTTTATATTTTTTTCTAAGATCCAGACGATTCCCTACGAGGGCCATTCCTAATAACCATAGATAATGTTATCAAAAATAAGATTCATCCTGATCACATCGCCATAATCATGCTCACAATTGGAGCCGCAGTTATCGGGGGCTTTTTATACATAAGAATCTCCATAAAAAAGAAAACTATCAAGAATTTAGAAAAATGTTTAGGGGGACTGTTGATTTTAATTCTAATTTCAATATACATTATTGTCATTCTGTTCGTAATTTAAAATTAAGAAGTCTTATTAAGATTAATGAATAGTGTTTTACTGAAAGCATCATGAGGGGTTGATCATGGCAAAACATCTTCCCTACTTAATTGTAGGTGGCACGATTATAGAATTTGGCGTGATGTTCCTCCTATTTGGCATGCTTTCGCTCCTTCCGGATCTTCACGGATCAGTGCCTGCCCAATTCATTTGGGGGTGCCTCATCGCGGGGGCACTCTTCACCACCCCTGGGAGCACCCTCTTCCTCATCGGATTGGCCAAGTACCGAAATCGATTCAAGATGAAGATGTAGATCTTGCTGTTTTAAAAAAAATTTAATGTTTCTGAAAAACGTGGTTGGGCATCTTGGATGAACATCAGCATGAACCGGGCGTCCTAACAGGAAGTGAGGAGACCTGTAGTGAATGTGGATCAAGGGAGCTGCGCACGGATCACGCCCGCGGGGAAGTCATCTGTGCAAACTGTGGAATGGTCCTTTCGTCTCGAACCATAGACCACGGTCCGGAATGGCGGGTCTTCACGAGCGAAGACCAAGGCAAGCGGAGCCGCGTGGGTGATCCCGCTACTTTTGCCGTGCCTGACAAGAGGCTCTCCACCACAATTACGCGGCAAAATAAAGATGCGCATGGCAAGCAACTCACCCCGAAACGGAGGGCGCAAATGTACCGCCTGCGAAAATGGCAATCCCACTCGCGCGTGCACTCTTCTCTCGACCGGAATTTAGCAATTGCCATGGCAGAACTCGATAGGTTGATCTCCCAACTAGACATCCCGACATTTGTCAAGGAAACGGCAGCACTCCTGTACAGGCACGCCGTAGCGAAAAAGTTGATTCGGGGGCGCTCCATCGATGCAATGGTCGCTGCCTCGATCTATGCTGCCTGCCGGAAGCGGAAAATTCCGCGCAAGCTCGCAGAAGTTGCCCGGCATTCTCGGATAAATCGCAAGGAGTTGGGGCGGTGTTATCGGTTAATACTGAGGCGATTGAACGTCACCATTCCCGTGGTGTCACCAGTGGATTTCATCCCGCGCTTCGGCACCGCCTTGAATCTTCCCGCAAGGGTCCAGCAGAAGGCGGCGAACATCATACGAGAGGCCTGCGAGAAGGACCTCACGGTCGGGAAAGCCCCAGCAGGCGTGGCAGCAGCCGCCCTCTACATTTCGGGTCTTTTAGAGGGGAACCCCCGCACCCAGCTCCAAATTGCAAGCGTCGCGGGGGTCACGGAAGTCACGGTGCGGAATCGGTACAAGGACTTGGTCAAACAATTGAACATTCGCACGTGAGCATGACAAGAACGCCTGTAATTTCATTCACATCCGAAAAGAAAGAAATTCATCTAGGTTATAAATCGCCAACGACATTACTACTTAGATGCGTCCTAGATAGGTCTTTTACACGCTAATTGACGATTCAAAGATGCGAACCAAAAAATTCATCTTAAGATGTAAATCGTGCGAACATGAATGGACACTTGAGAAGATAAACGCTGATTCCCTTGTTTATTGTCCAAAACGTGGCATGATTGGGGATCTTCATGACCAATTCGATCTACTTAATCCGTAACACCCTTTCTAATCATAAAAATAAGAATGATGTGAGTTACCTTGGGAAAAGGAGACTATTGAAGAGTTGTATCACTTTTGGAAGAGGACGTGATTCCCACCCTTAAGGAAAGAGCCAAACAGAAGATTGAAGAGGGGAAGATCAAGCATGCTATTGAAATTTTGAAGGATGTCATTTTCTTACTCAGGAAAGAAAAACGAGATGAAGAAGCAGATTTGCTTGAACTGACGATGAATCAATATGTCATAGAATTATCAGAAGAAAAGTGATGGGAAAAGGAGAAGGGAATTTTATCAATGTTATTACATTCTTTAGAAGAGTGAAGCCCCTCTTAATCCTGCATTCTAACTCGTTGAAATGGACTCCAAAAAGACTTCTCAGAACAAAGAAGCATGAGCAAATATTGCATATTTATTATTATAAGTCTTTTAAATCTACAATAGCGGCAATAAATTTCCAATCTCCTTTATTTAAAAACCTCAACTTGAGCTTCAGAGGAATTAACTTGAGTGAATTTGATTATCTGTTCAAGATTATCGTTGTAGGCGATGGTGGCGTGGGCAAGACGGCAATTGCAGTGCGATTTTCGGAAGGGGTGTTCCAGGACGATTATAAAATGACGATTGGCGTGGATTTCTCCATCAAGACGATGAACCTGCCTGTCGATGGGGAAGCCCGCCGCGTTAAACTTCAAATTTGGGACACCGGCGGTCAAGAACGATTTTCCTATACCAGACCCTTGTATTATAAAGGGGCGGTAGGGGGTCTCGTGGTATTTGATTTAACAAATAGAAGAAGTTTTGAGAATTTAGGGCGGTGGTTTGACGAAATTACCCATAACTGCGTTTCTTTACCGCTCATTCTCGTGGGGAATAAAGCAGACCTCCCCACTCGCAAGATTGTTCATGCTGAAGCGGAGGCAATTGCGAACACTCGAGCCATTGGGTATTTCGAAACTTCGGCTAAATCTGGTCAAAGCATTAATGCCGTGTTCGAAAAATTGGCAGAAACCATCGTTTTGATGGAAGAAAGGCAGATCATTTCAGAAGAACATGACATAGATGCCAAAAGACATAAGATATCCATTGAACAGTATCTGGCTTTAGCGGAACAAGCGTACGAGGAAATAAATAAATTAAACTACCAAGCAGCTTTAAAACTCTTAAAACAAGCCTTCTATTATGCGAAAGCAATAGAATATCACGAAGGTAAAAAATGGATCGAAGACCAGACTCAGCTCATCCTCCAAATTTTAAACCAACAAAAAGCCCGCGCAACTCAGGAAGTGTCCATTTACATGTATTGTGCCTTCTGCAATCGGCAATATCGCGTTTCCAGGATTGGCAATGTTCGGTGTCCCGAATGTAGCAATTATTTAGCAAGACAAGCTTAAATTAATCAAAAATTTGACAGAAAATTAAAGCCAAAAGAGATTATATTGTAAAAATACCCAATGATCTTTATCTTGCAGACACTCTAAAATATTTAAAATAAATAAAAGTATCCATTATTAGAATTACTTTTTCCTTACAAATTTCAATTCACAACGTACAGAAATGATAGTGGTAATGAAAGCATCATTTGTCGTAGCGGCGCGCAAATCCTGATAGGAAAGGTTTTTGTTTGGAAGGTTTTTCGTGAAAGCTAGTTATCTCTTTTTGATGCTGGTTTACGCAATTCTCCTGAAGCACATATCCCGCGAAATTCTCATTTAGAGTAGCACGTAACAGCGTAGAAAACTTCTTAAAGGACCGAAATAATAAACTAATTTAGACTTAGGTGAATAAGATGAAAAAGGGGAAAAATCGAAAAGGACAGAAACTTCTAACGGACTTTGTCGTACCCAAGCGAGAGGGTTTAGAAATGTTCGACTTCAAGTACATCAAAATCCACTTGATGTTAGCGACTGATAAAAATTTTTAATAAAAAAAAGAGGGAAATTAGAAGTAGATTTTTTATTTTTGCCCCTGAGGTATTTAAGTGATGAGGATACTTGCTTCATTTATTATCAAAAACTCTTTAGCTGGTAATTATTTTTTAAAAAAAGGGAAAATTGAAAGTACCCCCTATATTACCTCTTTTTTACGGTAGTAGAGGAAGATCCCGAGCGCCACCCCAATCACTGGAAACAGGATGATTAAAAGAATCACCCAGGTGAGGTCCGGCTCACCCGTTAAGGTATAAACTATTGGACTTTCACCTAGATCTGGAGCGAAATCTGAATCTTCATAACATTTCAGCTTGCACTTAATAGTATCTCCAATTTCGACATCGAGATACCCTTGATTACCAGAAGTAGCTTGCAGTTTATATCCGATTTCAACCACACGATCGCCATTGGAGAAAATTACATACCCCAGTCCACCGAAGGTATGAGATCCCGTCCAATCTTGAATATCATTCGTTCCATAGGTATAAGTGTCATCAGTTCCATCCCCCAAATCAAAAAAGTCTGAATGGTCGCCATCAAGGAGGAGACAATAATCTGCTAGGAAATCCAGCGGACCATCTATGGCGGCAAAGCCGTTGCTATCATTTGATCCTGTCGCATCATTTGTTGAAATGTATATCCCTAATTCGGTCCAAACATCTAAACTTCCATTGCATTCAACTTTAAACATGATGTGCGTGGCGTTATTATCAATCCAAACCTTCCATATGTCTTCAGCAGGGTAGTCTTTCTGGTGGTGGTCATTGTAATCGTCAATATACGTGGGGGTCTCGGAAAATCCCATCGCCGGCATACAAAACGTGCCGCAGAGCAGCACGAGGAGCAGGATTGGCGCTAATCGTAGTTTTTTCTCATTCATGAAACCCACCTTTGAGAAATTGTATGTTTTTCCCCTTAAACATTTTTCGGTTTAAATTGTAAGCTATTTTCGGTCTTTTCAAGAGATTGTAAACATTTTTCGGTGTGGATTGCCAACTATTTTTGGATAAATCTAATTTTCTACTTAAAAACTTTTAAAATCGAAGATTTATTAAGTCTCTTGATGTCACAGTTAAGCGAAACTGAATATAAGCATTATCGCAGATTAATCTGTTGCAAGATAAAGAAGAGTGATGAAAAGGCTTTTCTAAAAGTCATCTTCAGAAATGGCTGGAAAAAAACGCGATTAGGGAAAAGGGGTGCTAAATATTCGATTTTAAAGAATCTTCCCAACCAGACTCGATACCACCTGCGCCTTTTTGAGGTTCAAGATTATTTCCTCGTTTCGGTGCATCACGAACCATCGCTCAAAGGTGACGTCGTTTTCCATTTGAAAGGCTTTGTAAACGCTTTTACCTCTAAAGAATCGGATTATTCGGAAGATAAATTAGAGTTGGCGAATTATCAGCAAGGTATCGCATATTTTAAAAAGAAGATTGAAAGCGATGCCGCTTTAAGAGCGATATGTGATTTTAAAATAGAAGAAACTGAATTAAAGGTCTTTACTGTAAAATTTGGGTTTATTAGTCTTAAAACGCCTGTCGAGATCTATATTGAGGATTTGAAAGAGAGCACTCTTAGTGAAAATAAGAAAGATTTTTTAACAAACATTCGGAATATATTCCAGGTAATAGGATTTGAGTTAATTGAATCCAATCCTGAGTTTTTGGTGTTTGAAACAGACAGAGTTAAGGATTTCACGCTTCTAATCCAACCAATTAATCTATCGCAGTTGGATTTGACAAGACTAGGGAAGTACATGAAGAATTTTAGAGCAACTGCAACCGTGTTAATCTGTAGCAAGGAGGATAATGTCACGAAAGAGTTGAGTCAGAAGCTAGCGCATCTAGGCATTAGCATCCTTCCCCCAAAGGTATTTCTCAAAATTTTTAATATTTACCGGCATTCCCCCATATCGCAAGAACAATTACAACAATTATTCAAGCCTGGTTTAGTAGATCTTCAATTCATTGACGAGCAGCTCCAGGACCAATTTTTCTCGAATATTTTCAATAAAACCATGGAACTTTTCCAGTATTTGAAAGATCAAACCGAATGGGTTTATTTTGATAGTTTAGAATATGAGTTCACGAACGAACGCAATTACACTAAAGAGGAGCTGAACCTCATTTTGGATTTTTTAACCTATCCATTAATCAACTTAGTTCTCACTAAAACCGAGAACCGACGTCTCAGGCGTAACAAGAAATTATATCGTGCAATTACTAATTTTGATGAGATACAATTTCGCTTGAAAAATATACAAATGTTCTTAGATAAATTGAGCTGATTTATAATTAGTTTTTTTCATTAGGGGCTTAGCAGATAAGAAATACATTTACATAGCGGTATTTTTGGATTGAACTTATCTGATTTTGCGCAGTAGTTGTGAGTGCTTTAATGAAGGCAGTTCGTTCATCGCCTGGAAGGGTGTGAAATCCTAGTTTCTTAAGTACTTTCCATACATTTTTTGGGTAAGGATACGATACGCTTGGAATTTCCATTTTCTTAAACCGTTTAAGAATATTATTAACCAATATTTGCTTCTCCATCTCTTCAACGCCATCTTGAAATACCAGTTCTTTGAGAAAACCAGTTGTAAAATAGTCTTTGCCGAGGGTCCCTATTTCTGTATAAGTAATCACCGCCCCCAAAATTTTCCCTTTATCCTCAAGAACAAAGACCTTATAACGCCAGTCGATGTTCTTCTTCAAGTATTCTTTTGTCCAATAACCAGCGATATCTAACCTATCACTCTCTTGGTTCAGAAGATCTACAATTTGGTCCAAATCTTCATCTTTTACTTCCCGAATTACTCCTCTGGCGGGCTCAGTCTCGCCAATTTTCTCGGAAATTATTTTCAACGCTATTTTTCTTAATATCGGATTTAAATCCATCAACTTATCCATTCTATTTTTATCTAACACTTTACCCGCATGTCCGTATTTGTAGATTTTCTGAAATCCTGCTCGTTTCAGGATATTCTTTCCCCCTCGACCAGCCGTTTGGAACGTGAGAACTAATTCAAAATTAAGAGAAGTTAATTGGGCTAGCATTTTTTCAAGCATTTTCGAGGCGATGCCTTGTTTTCGATGTGACATCAAAACCTCTGTAATTGCAATGACTGCTGCATTAAATGTTTTCCCCCTACTTCTCAAAATATTAGGATGAGCAATCATGCACCCTACTAATTTTTCATCTTCAAGGGCTCCGATATATAACCGCGTATCGGGCGCATGAAATTGAAGTAATTCCGCTCCCCAATCGGGATAATCTCTCCATCGTCGTTGTTTAGGATTATCCCCTATACATGCTGTAATCGTTTCATAATTTGCTACCTCTAAAACTCTATAAGTTATCGACGTTCTCATCAATAATCCCAGACTGCTTCTTCCCTAGAGGATCTCGGTGGTTAATTCATCTTAATATTTTTTTCCACATTCGTTTCCTGCTTATAGTAACTCTCTCCAAGCTGCAATGCATGCCTCTTCATCGATATCATATTCTATCTTGACGATTTTCCAAAGTTTTTTCTCAGCGAGAATACCCTTTTTAAATAAACTATTTATTGCCTTAGCAATCCCGCGGATGTGTTCAGCCTCATTGCAGTAAATCTTGATTTCCAGCGACCCCTTATCATACGTGCCTTTGAAATTGACTTGAACGAATAGGGGCGTTTCTGGCGCCAGAAAGTAGTATGTATCGATTTCTTTCTCCGTTTGAGTGTGGCGCGTTTCAACCATTCTGGGCTCGATATCATATATGTAGGATCGAATTGCCCAAGTGACATTGAAATAGGACTTTCCTAGTTTTTTTTCGATTTTTTTCGTTCGTGCGTAAAGAATAGTTTCTTTTAGACTTGTCAATCCCAAAGTTTCTGCTTGCTTGAGCGTTTCTTCTGGAGGGATTAAGAGTGCCTCCCAATCGGCAGTGCATTTTTCTTGTGAAACTCCAAATTCTTTTTCAAGTTTCTCCCACACAATCAATGCGAGTATATTAGGAGAAAATATTTCATTGATAAAATTGGCAATTTTCCGGACATGCTCTTCTGAATCAGAGTAAATATCTATTTTATTTATATGATTTTCATTTTTTGTTGCATTCCTTCCAACAACCCTATCCAATACTTCAACATACAAACGTTGCTCGGGAGCAAGGTAGGCATATTGCCTAGTTTTGCCTATATGTCCTTTCCTGGCGTGAAGAAAAGATTTAAGTCTCAACAAGTATTGCATGTAATGTTCTACTGCTTCAGCTGGTTCAGGATAATAAGTTGCTTTCCTTATCGTCGCTATTAAAGGACGTGCATATAGAGTTGTTAAGGGCAGTTCCGTTATACCCAGAGTTTTCGCCTGTTCTCTAATCTCTTCTATATTAATTTTTTTCATATAATATCATCCCTCCATAACCCATTTAAATGAGTTAGATTATTTAAAAGGGAGGATAAGATAGGTCTTTTGTATTAATTTGTTCTCGAGCACAAAACCGTAGAGTTAATAAAGAATAATTTAAACAAAGTTTCCCAAATAATTCAACTAGCAAAATTAGAGGGAGGAGAGAGAACTGAAAGTTCATAGCTGTTCTGGTAGACAAGCCAGTACAAGTTCACAACTTGTACTTGATAGCAGGAAGCTTCAAAATCCCTTCTAGCTGGGCGATGACCTCAGCGTATTCTTCTTGATTGGTCACGTTATGGAGAACCTCAGCCACCTTGCGCGCTTCGCCCGTAAGAATCCACCGCGCTTCTCGCCCATCCTTGATTATCTTAAGGAATCGAATTTGAGGCAGATATGCCAGAAAATCCACGGCTACTTGGAGGACTCGACGGCACGCGCCTTCAGACGGTTCAGAGATCTCTACGCAGAGCAGAGGCATGCGTTAAGGAAGGTGGGAGGCTTCCATCTACAACAGCCAGGTCGCCCTCGCGATCTATTGTTCAAAACGTAAGGAGTATTGGTTGTCCGATCCCTTGAGGCAGTACTGGCAGTCCATGCAGTGGATGGGAACATACCGAATTTTACCTAAGAATATATATACTTCATTTCAAATTCCTTTTTATGCATCGAGTGAAAATCGGCGTAGTTGGCGGAGGCATAGCAGCACGTTTTCATCTCGCAGCGTGTAAGAATAGTCCGCTAGTTAAATTCGTGGCAGTGCTTGATCGGGATGAAAAGAACGCGGAACGCATTGCGAAGGTTTATAAATTAATGCCTTTCTCGAATCTGGCTGAATTTTTAAATAGCGATATCGATGCAGTGCTCGTGGCGGTTCCACATTTTCTTCACGAGGAATACGTGATTGCTGCCTCCGAAGCCGGAAAGCACGTGCTCTGTGAGAAACCAATGGCGACCACCCTTGAGGGGTGCGACCAGATGATTGCAGCTACACGCAAATCAAACGTGAAATTCATGGTTGCGGAAAATCACCGCTTCCTTCCCGCGCATCAATGGATCAAGGACGCCCTGCAAATGGGTTGGGTGGGAAAACCCTTTTTAATACGGAGTTACGAAGGCGTCATGGAAATTCCTAACTTGGTTCAACCTGACTCATGGAAAGGGCATCCTATCAAAGCTGGTGGGGGTCCTTTGATGGATATGGGTGCTCACAAATTTGCCACGCTCCAGTGGTTCCTTGATGATACCGTTGAGTCTGCGTACGCCTGGCTAACTAGACAATGCACGAATCTAAAGGAGAAAGCAGAAGATAACGCAATGATATTTTTAAAATTCAAGAGTGGGGTTATTGCCGAGACGGTCGTTAGTTTTACAGTCGTAACTCCCCCAACAAATTGTGTAGAGATTTATGGCACAAAAGGAACCATTATAGAAAACCATGCTTGGGAATATCCCATTAGAATGAACACAAATCATAAGCATGGCGGACCAAATCGCGGTAGATGGTATGAGCCGAGAATCATTCACGGAAAATATCCAAAATACGTTGAGATTTCTGCGAGATTTGAGGATGAACACTTTGCAGAGTGTATTTTAACCAATAAAGCTCCGGAATTCACGCCAGAACAAGCAAAAGCTGCAATTGCCACGGCCCTCCTAGGATACTTATCTGCACAGTTAAAGCGAGCTGCTACGATGGATGAGTTAATGGAAATTGCTCGAACGAAAGGGACTAAAGGTATTTTGGAAGGTATAAACGAAGTAGTGCAAAACCACTATATTGGCTGAGGGAAAGCCCAAAAAAATAAGGAAACTCCCTACCATTTTGGTCGGATGAACGGGGGGTTTACTATTCGTTTCTGTTTCTGGATAGAATCAATGAGTTCAATGTCCTCCGCATCCAAAGTCAGATTGAGCGATTCATAATTATCTCGTACATGATCCTCTCCCGTGCCTTTCGGGATGGGAACGGCTCCATGGTGCATTACCCACGCGAGCGAAACTTGCGCTTCGCTACACTTATGTTTTTTTGCGATTTGTGTCAGTTCTGGTATTTGGAATGCTTTCCCTCTCGCTAAGGGAGAATAAGCAACTAGGTACATGTCTTTTTCTTTAAGGTAATCACGCATTTTTGTTTGCCGTAACCAAGGATGATGCTCTACTTGGTTGGCCACGATGGGTTTATCGCAAGCTTCAAGCGCCGTATCAATGAGCTTGGGCGTGAAGTTAGCGACGCCAATATGTTTGATTTTCCCTTCATCTACTAATTGGCTCATCGCCTTCAGGGTTTTTTTGGGGCGATAAAATATTGGTGTAGGCCAATGGATGTAGAGAATATCCACGTAATCGAGTTTTAATTTCTTTAAGCTATTTTTCGTGCTGCTTATAACTGAGCCTGGACGTAATCTCCACAAAGCTAATTTTGTTGCAATGATTAATTCCTTTCGATCTATAGTTGCTTCTGAAATCGCTTCCCCAACCGCATGTTCATTCCTATACATCTGGGCTGTATCAATATGGCGGTAGCCAATTTCAATTGCTTTCAGCACGGAGTTGACGCAATCCTTCGGCTTTAATTTCCACGTTCCGAAACCTATTTTTGGAAGTTTTAGATCTGGCATGAGCATCACTTCGTATTATAAGTATCATTTACTAACTTTTATTAAGAATTTTTTAATTTTAATTCAAACTGAGGAATATGCATGGTATTATACCGACGGGATTCAGAACGCCCCGACCCAATTGGGTATGATAAAAGCAAAGCGGCAAGGTTAATGAAACAATATGAGCTTGACGCGTTAATTGTAAGTTCGCCAGAGAATGTATTTTACGCATCAGGCTTGCCAGTTCGCCATCACGCAACAAATCCCATCCTCTTTGCCCTACGCAACCAATATCCTTCCGTGGCGATCATTCATGCTGATGGTGAGGAGAGCTTGGTTGTATGGGATATATATGATCGCAATTTGACCTGGATTAGAGACACTCGGGGGTGCCTTACGCCCAAAGACGCGCTCAGGGCGTTAAAGCGCTTCTTAAAGAAACGGAAAGTTACTGATGGAACTATCGGGATTGAGAGCACGCTACCCTTTTACATTACCAATTTTCTCAAAGGAACATTTCCTCAAGCATCATTAAAAATTGGTGATGATCTGCTATTGGATCTACAGCTCGTCAAATCTGAGGAGGAAATTCGCCGCATAACGGAATCTACACGCATGGCGGAGGTTGCTATTTCAAACATGATTGCTGCAACCAAGCCAGGCATCAGCGATTTAGAATTAATTCAGCTGGGAAAAAAGAGCATCCTAGATGAAGGTGCTGAAGGTTGGGACCATTTCACATTTTCAATTGGGGAGAGTGATCCCGAAGCTCCAGGAACCGGCATCAAAGTAAAGCAAAATGATCTTGTGCGATACGATATTGGTGCTTTTTATCAAGGTTATGTATCTGACGTGAATCGGTACTGCTATGTTGGGGAAAACATCCCTCCAAAGGTCAAAGATCCTGTCGATGCTATAATTCAAGTACAAAATGCCTGTGAAAAAGCCATCAAACCAGGCGTTGATCCTAAAGAGATCTTGGCGCTCTCTGAAAAGACTTGGCGCGAAGCCGGACGGCAAGACAGTTTCATCATTATGGCACATTCTGTCGGTTTAAGAACAGAAGAATTTCACTTCTTTGATCCGATGCATGGCGGTCAAGCTCGGAAATTTGAAAAAGGAAATGTATTGGATCTCGAAGCTTGGACCCTAATTCAAAATTTCGGGACTGTGGGTAACGAGGACACGTATGTCGTAACGGAAACGGGCTGTAAGAGAATCTCTACATTAGAAATGAAGATCTTTCAAAAATAAAAAAAAGTGTTTCTACTTTATTTTTAAGGGGAAAGATACAAGATTAATAACAGCCATTATGAGGGAAAGATTTTATGAAACAATATAAACGAAACGAGCTTTTTAAGCGTAAGGTTCATACAGCGGTGTTTCAAATTTATCCCGAGCTAGTATCAGATTTAATAGAACGCAATGGAGCGGAGAAAGCAGCGGAAGATTTACGAGAAATAGGCAATCGAATCGCAAACCAGTTAACGAATTTTTGGACACCGAAGAGCAAAAAGATTAAAGATATTATCAAAGAAATGTATAAGAAATTCTGGGCTGGCGAACCCAAAGTCAAAATAACCGAAGATAAAATAATTGTCCGCGATAGAAATTGCCTTCTTTGTACGTCCGGGGCAGAACTTACAGCCTTTCATTTATGCACCCCAATTTCAAGTTTCGCCGAAAGAATGTTGGAGATTCTGTCCATGACGCGAACATTTCCTTTTACGAAAACACGAGGAACAACAGTTAAGTCAAAAGGTGCGGGAGATGAATATTGTGAGCATGAAATTGAATTAATAAAAGAAGCGGATATCTGGAAATCAAGGAGGGAGGAAGAATGGTCCCAGAAAAGTTAGGTCTAATTAAACGATTTTTATTACGTATAGCCCGGAAACCTGTCTGGTGGTTTTCGCCTAAAATGAATGCCTTCTTTGTGAACTTGATGTTGCGAGAAGGGCTTCGTAAATATGAGGAGTATTATGGAGTAGAAAAAGGTTTAGAAATTCTCGATGAGATTGCTGAGAAAGCCGCAGAGCCAGTGGTCTTCGAGCTATTGGACCGTATTAAAATGTTTTTCTCGAAAAGTGTAAAAGATCAAAAAATTCTGATAGAGGCCGCCTTTGATATTTTATTTGGTGGAGAAGAAACCAGGATCATGTACATCCGCCCAGATGAAGAAGGAGTGCATAGAATTGTCATACGATTTTATCGATGCATTTTTTGTGCTGGTGTCGATGACATAACATCGGAGTCACTCGGGGAGCAGTCGTATATCATTCCAGTGATTAGTGGTGCTCGAATGATTGCACAAATGATCCAGGATCAAGTTGGGAATGAGTTCGACGTACATGCAAAAGAAACCTCATGCTTCCTGCGTGGAGATCCCTACGGCGAAATCACGGTTTATTATGTTCCTAGGAAATCTTAGTTGCTTGCTTTAACCGCGCAACATACTTGGTCAGGTCCGCCAACATCTCATCTTCCTTGTCATGCTTCTTTTCAATTATTTTCACTATTGCACTCCCGACTATGGCAGCGTCCGCCCCATGTTGCAAGATCGTTTTGACGTGATCGGGTGCGGAGATTCCGAAACCCACTGCCAAAGGTATAATTCCATTCGTGATTGCGTGCGTATTTTTAATTAAATTAATTGTGAGATCTTGAACCTTTTTGCGAGCTCCGGTAACTCCGAAGACTGAAACTAAATATAGGAAGCCAGAGGTATATTTCAACGTTTTTTTAACTCGCTCTGGTGTGGTTGAGGGGGCTGCAAAAAATATTGTATCAATATCATGACCATCTGCAATTTTTTTATAGTCCTCTGCTTCATCGATGGGGAGATCTGGAACTATAACTCCTGAAATGCCGCTACTCCTTGCAGATTCGAAAAAATTTTTTATCCCCATTTTGAAGATGGAATTATAATAGGTCATTGTCACGAGCGGTTGCTTGACCGTTTCCTTAATTACCTCGGCTATCTTGAGCACTTTTGTGGGAGTGATGCCAGCCTTCAACGCTCTTAGGGAGGCTGCTTGGATGGTTGGGCCATCGGCTATCGGATCCGAAAAGGGGATTCCGAGCTCAATGATGTCGGCCCCTCCTTCCGTGAGTGCTTTGACGATCCTAGGAGTGGTCGATGGAGAAGGATCACCGGCCGCAACATATGCTATTAAACCACCTTCACCCCGCGCATTTAAGGTTGAGAAGGTTTTTTCAATTTCTCTCATATCTTCACACCTATATAATCTGCTACGACATTTACGTCTTTATCCCCTCTACCCGAAAGGCAAACTACCATTATTTGATCGGGATCCATCTCCTTCGCAAGATCCATTGCAAAAGCAAGGGCATGCGCTGGCTCTAAGGCAGGAATGATCCCCTCAATCTTTGATAAATCTTGAAACGCGGCTACAGCATCCTCATCATCAATAATGGCGCATTCTAGCCGTTCAATACTCTTTAAGAAGGCGTGCTCGGGTCCCACTCCAGGATAATCAAGACCGGCTGAGATACTGTGCGTTGGAAAAATTTGACCATTTTCATCTTGGAGAATATAAGTCTGCATCCCGTGGAAGACACCTTCCGAACCACCACCCAATGCAGCAGCATGCTTGCCAGTACTGATTCCATACCCCCCCGCTTCGACACCATAAAGTTTCACGGAGCTATCATCTAAAAATGAATAAAATGTCCCCATTGCATTACTTCCTCCACCGATGCAAGCAACAAGCGCGTCTGGGAGTCGTTTTTCCTTCTCTAATATTTGCTCCTTGATTTCCTTTCCAATTACGCTTTGAAAGTCTCGCACTATCATAGGATAAGGGTGTGGCCCAACGACGGAGCCCAACAGGTAATATGTATCTTGAGCATTCGTGACCCAGTCCCTCAGGGCCTCATTGATGGCATCCTTTAATGTTTTGGACCCTGACTCCACTGGGATGACTTCAGCACCCAAGAGTTTCATTCTAAAGACATTAAGCTTCTGCCGCTCGATATCCTCGGTGCCCATATAAATTTCGGCTTTCAATCCGAGCATGGCACAGGCTATGGCAGTCCCAACACCATGCTGTCCCGCCCCAGTTTCCGCAATGACTCTCATTTTTTCCATGCGTTTTGCGAGCAAAGCTTGCCCCAACGTGTTATTTATCTTGTGCGCTCCTCCATGAGCTAAATCCTCCCGTTTCAGGTAAATTTTCGCCCCACCCAGATGTTCTGTCAAATTTTTCGCGTAGTACAGGGGTGTTGGCCTTCCAGCATACTCGGATAAGAAATATTTCAACTTGTTCTGAAATTTCGGATCCTTTCTCGCTTCTTCATATGCTTTTTCTAATTCCTTAACGACTGCCATTAGGGTTTCGGGCACGAATTGCCCGCCATATTTTCCAAATTTGCCATCAACGGGGTATTCCTTTAATTCCATTATAGTTCCACTTCTTTTGCATTTTCAATAAATTCAAAAACCTTGGTTCGGTCTTTTATTCCCGGGCTGGCCTCCACGCCTGTCGAAACATCTACTGCATAGGGTTGTACGATGCTGATTGCATCCTTTATATTCTGCGGTGTAAGCCCTCCCGCGAGGATCATGGGCTTTGGGTGGATGGCTTCTTTAATCCTTTTACTAATTTCCCAATCATGCGTCACCCCGGAACCTCCCTTCTTACCCGGAACGTAGGAGTCCACAAGGGCGGCATCAAATAATTTTGTAATTTTTACAATATCCTTAATATTAATGCCAGATTTTACTTGAATTGCGCCAATCAACCGAACACCCTGGATCTTTTCACGGATCTCATTAAAAGCGTGATTTAATCCATGTACCTGAAGGATATTAGGATTTATTGCCTGGTAAATTCTCTCAAGATGGTTTATATCTTCAGGAACCGTGACTGCCACCGTTTCAATGAATACAGGAGTGGCTTCCATCAATTTTTTGGCCTTCTCTAGGGATATGGTTCTCGGGGACTGAGGCACCTCAACAACCATCCCTATTGCATCCGCCCCCGCTTCCACGGCTATTTTTAGATCCTTAAGAGAAGTGATGCCGCAAATCTTGACCCGAACTCTACTCATAACGCCTTCACCAGCCCCCGACTTTTTCACGGTATTTTAACACTTGATAATTCTCTTATTATATTCCTTATATTAGAAGATTGCATTAATGCGGAACCCACGAGGATTGCGCTTGCGCCTAACGAAGTTAAATATTCCGCATCTGCTTTACTTTTTACTCCACTTTCACTTATCACAATTTTATCTCGTGGAATTAACTTAATCAACTTATCAGTCGTTTTTAAATCAATTTTTAACGTGGTTAAATCTCTATTATTAATTCCTATAATTTCAGCACCAATTTTTAGGGCTATTTCTAACTCTTCTTTATTATGAACCTCTACAAGGGCTTCTAATCCTACTTTTTTACACATTTCAAATAATTTACCAGTGTCTTTTTTCAACAATCCTACTATTAATAACACGGCATCGGCATTGCAGTTGTAGGATTCTTCAATTTCTGCCTCTGACGTGATAAAATCTTTTCTCAACAAAGGTAGAGAAATTCTTCCAGAGATGGCAATCAAATTTTCAATGCTTCCACCGAAATAGTTTTCTTCGGTTAGCACTGAAATGCCAGAGGCACCATTATCCTGCATTATTTTGGCGATTGTCACTGGATCTTGGATTTCTCGGAGGTCCCCTTGAGAGGGAGATCTGGGTTTAATTTCTGAAATTAGGGCTAAATACCCTTCTTTATTCTTATTTAATATAGCATCGGAAAAAGAGATTAAATTTTTATTTCTCTCTCTGATTTTTATTTGCTTACGTTTTTTACTTGCGATCTCCTCTAAAATATTCAAAGCTTATCCTCCAAAGTCTCCAACTTGCTTAAATCCCCACCACTCTCTTTGATAAGTGATTTCAATTTAGCATAAGCTTTTCCAGACTCAATGGATTCTCTCGCTAATTCCACGCCTTTCACAAAATCAACGTTGAGTCCCGCCTTTAACGCTGTTGAGGAATTTGCCAAGACAATATCCGCTTTCGGTCCCTTTTGCCCATTTAATACGCTAAACAAATCGAGAACATTCTTTTCAACAGATTCACTCGCGAGAATTGCTTCTTTCTTAGTTTGGTTCAATTCAAAATCTTTGGCTGTCACTTCATACGTTTTCAGGTTCCCTTCGAAGGCTTCAGAAATTCGAGTTTTCCCAATAGTCGATACCTCATCCAGCCCGGCCATTCCATGGACAACAAGTGCATGGGCTGCCCCGAGATTGGCTAGCACTTGGGCTAATGTTTCCGTTAAGTTAGGATTAAATACTCCCATGATTTGATGAGCTGCAAACGCTGGATTGGTGAGTGGCCCTAATATATTGAATATGGTGCGAATGCCCATTTCTCTTCGAGGTCCTATGGCATATTTCATAGCAGGATGGAACTTGGGCGCAAAGAGAAATCCAATTCCGACCTTATTTATGCATTCTTCGACTTCCTTAGGCGAAAGGTCGAGTTTTAAGCCGAGTGCCTCAAGCACATCCGCACTACCGCATTTACTCGTGACAGATCTGTTCCCATGTTTTGCGACCGCTAATCCAGAACCGGCTACCACGAAAGCAGTGGCAGTACTAATGTTGAACGTCTTGATTTGGTCACCACCAGTACCACAGGTATCAATTAATTTCTCAGCTTTGGGATTGATCCTATTAGCAAATTCCCGCATGATTTCGGCACATGCTGTTATTTCATCGACCGTCTCGCCTTTCAACCTTAGCGCAGTCAGGAATGATCCAATCTGCGCCTGCGTTGTATTTCCACTCATAATCTCTTTCATCACATCTCTCGCTTCACTTCGCGAAAGATCTACTCCATCCACTAACTTTGAAATTGCTTCTTTTATCATTTCTTACACCTCATCCAGAAAATTTTTTAGAATCTTCTTCCCTTCTCCCGTTAAAATACTCTCAGGATGAAATTGAACGCCTATAATGGGATAATCATTATGCCGCACCGCCATAATTTCCTCAAACTCATCGATTGATCTCGCTGAGATTTCAAGGCAGTCCGGTAACGTTTCCTCTTGAACGACCAAACTATGATATCGCGTGCCTTCAAAGGGATTCTTTATCCCACTAAATATCCCTTTCCCATCGTGCTTAATCACGCTCAATTTACCATGCATGAGATTTTTCGCAAGCCCTACCGTGCCATCGAACGCCACGGCAATGCCTTGATGCCCCAAGCACACCCCTAGAATGGGTATTTTGGAACCAAACTCTTGAATTATCTTTACGCTATTCCCCGCATTTTCTGGTCGGCCTGGTCCGGGGCTTATTACGATTTTTTCAGGGTTGAGCTGTTTTATTTTTTCAATGCTAATATTGTTCATTTTTACCTTGGGATTAGCGCCCAACTCTCCAAAATACTGGTAGAGATTATAGACAAAACTATCGATGTTATCTATTAAAAGTATCATTTAACTCACCATCTCCAACGCTTTCAGCAGCGCTCTCGCTTTATTCTCGGATTCATACCATTCTTTTTCGGGCACGGAATCTGCCACGATGCCTGACCCGGCTTGCACGTATGCCTTATTGCCTTTTTGAATGAGGGTTCGGATTGTAATGGCCATATCCATGTTACCATCCAATCCAAAATATCCCACGGCACCAGCGTACGGCCCCCTCCTTTCCTTTTCAAGTTCATTAATAATTTCCATTGCTCGTACTTTAGGAGCCCCAGAAACAGTTCCCGCAGGAAAAGTGCCTCGTAAAGCATCGTAGGCATCACTTTTTTCATTTAAAATCCCATCCACCGTCGATACTATGTGTTGTACATGACTAAATCTTTCAATAATCATCAATTCACTAGCTGTTACAGTTCCAAACTTACACACTTTCCCGATGTCATTACGATGCAAATCAACAAGCATAATATGCTCTGCTCTTTCTTTGGGGTCATTTAACATCTCTTCTGCAAATGCCCTATCCTTCCTTTCTGTCTTACCTCGTTTAATCGTGCCCGCAATTGGTCGCGTTATCACGTGGGTTCCCTCCACTCTCACCAACATCTCAGGTGATGACCCAGCTATCGCCAAATCGCCAAATTCTAAGAAATATAGATAGGGGGATGGATTCAGTACCTTGAGTGCTTGATAAGTTTCGTACGGATCTGCCGCATCTGCGCCAATTCTTTTCGACACGACTACTTGAAAAATATCTCCAGCTCTGATATATTCCTTTGATTTCTCAACCATCTTTTCAAACTCTTTTTTTTCTGTATTTGAGCTTGAATCCACTTTTTTGGGCTCTCTGAAAACAGTATCGCGTCTTTCTGCAGTCATTATGATTTCTTCTACCTCTTGCAATCTATTTTCGGTTGCCGCCGTATCATCTTTTAACTCGGCTTCGTCTTGACCAAAGCAGCAGCAAACGATTTCGATTTCCCTCGTTTTGTGGTCAAAGGCCACGTTATCTTTGGTGAACACAAATTCCGCATCAGGCGTCTTTAGTGCTGTATTTTTTTCTTCAAAATATGGCAGCCAATATCTTATCAAGTCGTATGAAAAATAGCCTACAGCACCGCCTAAAAATCGTGGAGATTCTTTCGAATTGACTACCAGATTATGTCCGATACATTGTTTTATAGTATCTATCGGATCCTTCCCATCAATTTTCTCTTCAGAGAAGATTTTTCCATCTATCGAAGTCCCCGTCTTGTCAATGGAGATTCTTCCTACGGGTGTAAAGCCCACGAAAGAGTATCGTGCCACTTTTTCATCGCCGATTACTGATTCCAAGAGGTAGGTGTATTCGGACCTGGTTTGTTCTTTTACTGCTCTATATACGTCTGCCGGCGTAATAACGTAGTATTTAATCCTCTTAATAATTGGTTTGACTAACATTTAATGCACCTTTTTTATCTGCCTCCCTACTTGAATTAGAGAGAGCATTTACTTTATAATAATCGTGAATCTCTAAAAAAAACTTAATTAAGAGACACCCAAAAACAAAATATTCATGTTTCACGTGAGATGGTATTCTGCCCTCATCTGCTGTTGTCCCTGCG
>JABXJT010000050.1 GCA_013375455.1 Candidatus Helarchaeota archaeon
CTTCAGGCACTCGATTAAAGGGTCCACTGCCCGCGCATCTCCCAATTCCTCCAGCGCCTCTGCCGCGCTCCCCCGTACATGCGCATCAGGATCCTTCAGGCACTCGATTAAAGGGTCCACTGCCCGCGCATCTCCCAATTGACCCAACGCCGATGCCACACTCCCCCGTACTTTTGAATTATCCTTCAGGCACTCGATTAGCGGGCCCACTGCCCGCGCATCTCCCAATTGACCTAGCGACGATGCCGCTCTCCCCCGTACCAATTCACTTTTTCCTACAATACAATCAAGCAATAGTTCAACGGCTCTAGGATTAGCCAAATCACCAAGTACGTGAGCTGTTAGAGCTTGAACTACCACATCTTCATCTTTTAACCATGAGATTAGAGGTTCTATTCCTGTAATGTGACTAAATTGTCCTATCGCATCTAAAATGTCAATATCTAGCCACTTTTTGGGGTTCTTTAAACAGGCAATGAGGTAATTTAGTATTTGAGCTATAGAGTAATTTCTCTTTTGTCTAGCATTTTCGACACGAATAAAACCGTATAAAATAGTAATATCAGCGTAACGTGATAGTTCATCAGAACTCTGTAAATGTTTAAGAAAATGTTTATATTCTTTCACATGCACCACTCTCCCATAATCGCGACCTCTCTACCTCAAGAAATACCTGTCTCTTGCTCGGTCGGTCCTGCCTTCGCTTTAGTGACTCTATCAAATTCCTTTGTTTTTGTAATTTGAATTATATTTGATAGAATAATATCAACCTCCATTAAAAAATTTCACTGGGAGAAATTAAAGCAATTTCAAAACTTCCTTGAATAATGATAGTAAAGAGTAATTGTTTAATTGTGATTAGATGAAATATCCTCGTTATTCATGAATGGATGTGTTTCTCTGTTGTCAAAAATGTAAAACAAGACGATACGGATAGATTTAGTTCAAAAATATTTTAAGAAGTTGATTTAATGTTAAATCATAAGTTCGATTGGTTTGAATTAGTGAAAAATGAAAGCACAGGTTCAAATTCAATTTTTGTAAAGAATATTCAAATATTGTGGAGGTAAAATCCTCACAAAATTCTGGAATATTACTGAAAATTTTCATTTTTGTTTTAAATTTTTCTTCAATTGCATTGATTAAGGGTTGGTTTTCAATTAATTCCTCTGAATTAAACGGAAAGATTAGAAAGATAGGGCCAACTTTATATTTTTGTAAGTCCCTCAGAATTTTTTGTATTGCTTTTCTCCCATTAAAATTTAAAATAAAAATACACCCACTCGCAGCTTTATAATAAGGGGAAAACTTATTATTAAACTTAACGCCATAGGAAGTATCCCAGAAATGAAATGTTAATGATTTATTAACTTCTCTAACCTTTGAATGCACTATATTAATTCCTATATCATTCTCCATCATCTGAAAATATACTTCAGGATAATAATTTACTATCTCAGCTTTAAATGGAGACTTTTTCCCTATCAATAGGATTTTATAAGTATAAACTTGCATATCTTTATCTAATGTTTCTTTATTTGTACTTTAAAATGTTTATTAACAAAATTTTTAAAAATAACTCTTGAAAAGATGCGATGAAAAGTGAGGAAACGATATCCGAGTTGCATGGATGTTTTTCTCTGTTGTCAAAAATGTAAAAAACTTGTACATCAACAAATGTTCCCTGTTGAGGATTATCAGCATTGCGAACTTAATCATATCTTTTGTTGTGAATGTATTGAAAAGTATGACCTGAATAACTGCCCTATCTGCGACCAGCCATTAGAATATAAGAGAAGTAAAACCCGTTTCCTTGGTTAAAGTCATTGTAGTGATTCAAGTTGAAGTGTTAAGCGTTTTACTTTCGTTTTAAGACTCATGTTTTCATCTTCAATTTGCTGATTCTTTTGTTTTAAATAATCCAGATCTTGCATTTGACGTTCTAGCTGGTTGATTTTTTGGCGAAGAAGGGCTGATTCACTCTCGATCTTGCTTTTATCCTGCATTAAACCGGTGCGAGTATCTTGGAGGTTTACTAATTTTGCTTCAAGGTCGCTTACCTTTCCCAGGCGAAGCTCTAGCGAGTTGATCTTCACTTCTAGCGAGTTGTTCTCGCTCATGGCCTTTTGATAGTCCGCTTCCAGTTTGTGCATTTTGGATAATTGCTGATCTTTAACGGAAAGTTCATTGTCTTTAAATTTTATAGAATCCTGAAGCTCCTGAGCCTTGGATTCGAGTTCTTCAACTCTAGATTCGTAGTTAGCGGCAACATATTGATCAAGCTTGCGCTGTGCCGTGGAAAATTGTTTTTTCAGTTCTTTATTTTTATCTTCAAGTTCGGTGTTTAACGTTTTTAGGGACTCAAATCCATCTTTTAAGGTGTTCATGTCCTTAAGTTGAATTTGGAGGGATCGATTCGTGTTCTCCAAATCACGATCTTTTTTCTCTAAATCAGAATAAGTTTCTTTTAGTTTTTTGAAATTTTCCGCTGTTACGGTAAGCTCCTTCACTTGTCGATTTAAATTACTTACTTTCTTATTCAGTTCATCCTTTTCATCTTCAAGTTTAAAGTTGATGTCTTTTAATGATTCGAATCCTGACTTGATTTCTTTATAATCTGCGACTATTTTTCTTTGCTTATTAACTTCTAGTTTAAGATCGTCGTTTTCTTGTGATAATGTACGATTTAAATCGGTTAGACCAGTAATTTGGCGTGTTTGATCTTCAGACTTTACACTTATCTTTTTAAGTGCACTTTTCGAAGTGGAGATATCTCCTTTGAGTTGGGATGTGATTTCCCTTTTCAAATCCTCAACAGAAGCCTTACTTTTTTGAAGCTCGTCCTTGAGCCTGCTGTTTTCTTTTAAAATGCGGACATTTTGATTCTCGAGTTCTTTGTTAATTTTCTTCATTTCAAATATGGAGTCTGTGGAGACTGTTCCGTCTTGTTGGAGGGACTTCAGTTGTTCTTCAAGTTGTAGATTAATATCCATTAAGTTTTTAGTTTGATTTTCCAATTCAATCACGCGAGAGGACTTTCCTTGATATCTTTCTAATGTATCGACTACTTCAGCATGTTTTTCCTTTAGTGCATCTAACTCACTTTTATAGCCGGTATATTCAGAGACTTTTTGTTTGAGATCCTCGTTTTCAAATTGTAAATTCTGATTGGATTTCTGAAGTACTTCTGTCTTTTCCATCAAAGAATCGAGTAATTTTGTTTGCTCCTTTAATTTCTGGATTATGGCGTCTTGGTTCTGTAATTTCTGTTGAAGCTCCGAGCTCCTTTCTTGGAAATCCTTTAATTCGCCTAATTGTTTAGATTGGGCTCTAGCTTGGGCCTCTACCTGATCCAATTTAGTAGTTAATTCATCTTTTTCGCTTGCCAAGGATTCAATTTTAACAGATGACTCTGACGTGGATGCTTTTAACTTGGTTTCATGTCGTTCTATTAATTTTGCTCTTTCTTCTTCGAGGCTTTTACTTATATCTTCAAATTTTGTTAATTCTCGTACAATATCTTCTGAATCTCGTAATTTCTTTTGAAAATCGTCCCTCTCATCTTCTAATTGATGAATTTTCTGTTCTAGATCATCTACAGCATCGTCTAAATTTTCCCATTGTTTACTTTTCCGTTCATATTTAATCAGTTGTTGTTGTAAATTTCGCTTTTCTTGTAAGAGCATATCATTGTTTTTATTAACAACCAAAATTTTCTGTTCCAATTCTGCCGTTGAACCAATGCGTGCTTCAAGTTCAGATGTGGATTTTTGGAGCTTATCCCTCTCAGATTCTAGGAAAGCAACTTTTTTTTCAAAGTCTTGTTTCATATCTGCTTTTTCATCTTCAATTTGTTTTGCGAGTGCTTCTAAGAATCCTTTTTCTTCCTGTATTGCTTGGATTCTCGCACTGGAATCAGGTCCGGCGGGTTCCTGTTTAGTTTGTTCTAAGGCACGTCTTAATTCAGCATTTTCATTCATATACTTTGTACATTCGGCCGTTCGTATCTTTAATTGATTTTCCTTTTCGAAGCTATCATTTACAATTTCCTCGCTGAGGAGCTTGATTTTATCCATCTTGTCAGTTAATTCGTAAATTTGTTGTTGCTGCGCTTGAATGGTTCTGTCTTTCTCGGCGAGTTGAGCCTGCAAATCCATCTTTTACACCTTTTTTAAACTCGATAGATCCCTTATTTTATTTGTGAAATCATGCAATGATCCAGACTAATATTTCCGACTTTTTTCATAAAAATGTATAGGAAGGTAAAGATTCATTGCAGTATTTGAGGGCACTTTAAAAAGAGGGAGATCAAAAAAGATGGGAATTTATTTGCCAAAGATTAGCTATATCCGCCTTGTAGTTTTATGATACCTGTATTAGTGGTGAGATTTGCATCAATTTTATAGGATTGAGGACTAATGTCAGAGGTATATATCCCTGCGCTCTCAGTGTAACCACTCAAAGAGATATCATTAATCGATCCGTTAGTATCTGTCGTGAGTGTTGATTGGATTGAGCCCGTTATATTAAAACCGAGTATTAACTCAATACTACCAGTATCACTATCAATATCCAGTGTGAAATTTCCAGTTGTATTCACTCGTTGGATGATAGTGGCGAGAATACCTCCTGTAGAAGTCTCAATAATCCCCGTTATCACTTTATTATTCAAATAACAACTTTTCAAGTAAAATAGGCATTGCCCAGTGGTTGCCTGGATGAATAAATCATTATTTATAGAGATATTTTCTCTGAGAGTAACGTTGTTATTACCGAAGGTTGTCTTCGCGGTAAGGCTACCATCAATGTCGCTATTGGATTCCATAATTAATACACTATTTCCCGTGGTAGTCTGGATGTTAAGATCGCCTTGGATATCAGTACCATTTATAAATGTTGCGAAGCAATTACCAGCAGTTGTCGTTAGATTGACATCTATGTATTGTAGATTTTTATTATTTGTAGTAGTTAAATTGATAGTTCCGGAACTCGTTATTATGCTGAAGTTAGAAATTAAATCTGGATTTATGATTATAGAGATCTTTGAAAACAGACCGCTAGTAAATGACATTCCATGATAATTGACCGTAAAAATCGCAGTTAGGACATCGCTGATGTTATAATAATCCCAACTAACTACAATGGTGGGAGGAGGAATAAGTATTGCGTGGCGCACGGAAATATCCCATGTCACATTAATCCAATCTGACGAGTTACTAGCGGCGTATTCAATAGTAATATCAGAAGATTCAATGTTTGCAATTAAATTGATTTGTGTTCTGGTCTCAGTATTAGGAACTACTTCTGTTCCTACTGAAGAAACTGTTATCAACGGTGCATATAGCAGAGAAATCGTACCTGAAGCAATAACTGCGATAATGATTAAAGCTTTTGCCCACTTCTTCATTGAATTTACCTCACTGAGGAAGAATTTTTGCTCATATGAAAAACAATGAGGACAATAGCAATTAAAGCATTTTTGTTAGATTTAATTACTTTTAAATTTTCAGAATCCCTATGTAACTCGTGTATCCGCTTTTATCAGACCGCCTCCTATTAAGGCACTTGGAAGTCCCACTCTTATATGACATTTTCAATGAAGATATGTGGGAATTAGATGAAGAAGCATTAAGTGCGCTTCAATATTTTACAGGGACGTGGTCAATAGCAGAAATAGCAAACGAGATTCAAGTGAAAAAAACTGAAATAGTAGATTTAATCGAGAATTTAGGGACGGACCTGATCCAAGACCAGCATTTGGATGGTCTTCCAATTACAATCAAGGTCCAACCCAGTCCGATTCCTTCGTTGCGAACCATTTTGATTCATGCAACCCTAGCGTGTAACTTAACCTGTCGCCATTGTTATTTAGGTGAAGTGGAGAAGTTATACATCGACCCGGCTCTTTTCTGCTCCGTTATTGCGCAATTGGATCAATTACAAGGATTAAAGGTCTTAATTTCCGGTGGCGAACCATTATTGCATCCAAACCTATTTCAAATGCTAGAGTCCATCAAAAATATTAGGTTACGGAAGATGCTTTTAAGTAATGGGATGTTGATTAATGAGGAAATGGCACGTCGATTGCGACCACTCGTTCAGGAAGTCCAGATTTCGGTCGATGGAACGGAATCGCACAATGAGTTTCGAAACAATCCTCACGCCTTTGATAAGGTAATTCAAGCAATCAAAGCATTACAGTCCAAAGGGCTTGATGTTAGCGTAGCTACGATGATTCACTCTCAAAATTTAGAGGAATTATCTGAACTAGAATCGATCTTGAAAAAATTAGAGGTTAAGTCTTGGGCGCTTGATGTACCTTCACAAACTGGTGAATTTTTAAAGCATCCTGAGTTGTACCCAACAATTGAGGAGGCAGGTGCCGCGCTCAGGAAATTTGGTTGGGGAGCTCCCTTTGAAGAAAGCCATAATATTTATGCATGCGGAGCACATCTATGTGCCCTCATGCCTAATGGGGATATTAGTAAATGTGGTTTTTTCACTGACCAACCCGTTGGGAACTTGAACCACATGAGCCTTAAGGACTGCTGGGAAGTTATCCAAAAAGGCTTTATTTGGGAACAAAAGGAATTAGAATGCGCAAAGTTAGATTGTCCATACTTAGAAGATTGCCGTGGTGGATGCAGGTTTCGTGCGTCTGTAGGCACTGGGCAATTATTCGGCGTGGATCGAGTTAAATGCGCAGCGTTCAACTTTGAACATCCAAAAAAGGAGTGATATATTTATGGCAGATTTAGACGAGTTAGATAAAAAGATTTTAGAGATAGTTTGTAGGGCGCGATGTAAATTTTATAAGGAAGGGCAAGAAATAAGGGAAAATGAATATCAGTGCGGGGCATATAAAGTATTAAAAGTAATGATTGAAAAGGGTCAATTAACACTTGATGACCTAAAGAAGATGTCAGCACAAGTAATCAAAGCAGCCTTACCATAAATAGAGATCTTATGATGAATTTTGGACTTGCTCGTAGGTTTCCTTCAATTTCGGAACGGTTTGAAAATTACTTAACTCGTCGGGGGGGATCCATTTATAATTCTTATGTTCCCAATCCAATTGAATTTGATCCGTCACTATTTCAAATAAAAATGGATGCACGATCCATGTAATTCCTTTTCCTTCGTCTATAATTTCTATCGGGTCCCCTTTTTTAATTAAAGTGACTTGATCTTCCGTTAATTTAGTTTCTTCCCAAATTTCAATGATTGCACGGTCATATGGAACTTCATTACCTTCAATATAACCGCTACAGCCAGCCCATTGACCTTGATAGGTTCCAACGCGCGAACTTCTCTGAAGCAACAAAATTTTCCCTTGAAATCGCAAAAAGCTGGTTACAACATGCCGAATATCTGTCAATTCTACCCGCCTGCCTTTTTTCTAATTTTATCGTTATCCTACAGTACTTCAGGTTGATTTTATCTTAATCTTCTGCCTGAGATCCTTCACCGCCTGCCCTGGTTTCTTGCGGACTGGTCCCATTTTGTTCAACTATAAATTAATGTCTTATAAAGTGGTAGAGGATGTAGATGTTCGAAGGTACCCAAGAAAGAGGGATAGCTCAGCGCGGATGTGGCGTAAGCTGGCAAGGGTAAGTTTATACCCTAGAGACGGAGCGGGTGAAGCAAGCACTTGGGCAATGTAATTCAGAATGCGAGATGATTTGGAGACTTTGTTCTCTTGGGTGATATAATCCATAAAATGAATATGGAATTCTCCACCGAAGCTGAAATTTTGATCTGGAAAATAAACCTCACTTAATTTGAAGGCGGAGCGCCCTAAGAGCGATTCCCAAGTGGATTGAGCCTCCTGGAGATAGGTTTGCAGGTCAAGCAGCACATCGTGCGGGACAGTGAGGAGCGGGTTCTTCGCCCCTACTTGGAAGTCCGAGTCTCGGAGGAACTCTGTAAGGGGTGGATTCCACTTCTCATTCCATTTTTTAAATTCTTCAGATAATTTTTCCCATTCGGGACGGATTTTTGGGTCACGGATATCTTTCTGCTCGAGGACTCTTAATTTCGCGGTTAATTTAAGAATTTCCTCATGCATTAGATCCCACTTTGGAGCGTGGGGTTTCAATAGGCGATTCAACCACTGGATTAATTGGTCGAGCTCGTTTAAACATTCATAGTTTTGCATTTTACTCAATCTGATGATATAATTGAATTCCTCATATTTAATACTTTAGGGATCACCTCTACTGCGGTGCCGTTCCTTTACGCAAACTACCCTTTTGCGCATTCTACAACTTGGACTATTTCGTAACTAAATACAAATGACCTCTCAGTCGCTGTACGAAAAAGTATCGTTCGATATAGTATAATTTTTAGTTTTTTCATTTATTATAATGCCTTCACCGCTATTATATCAGGATATTCTCTTGTGTTATATTTTACGAAACTTTAAGTTAATACGAAATTTTTGAAATTTTTCGTAAAAAAAAGATGATTTGTATGGATGTAGAACAGGAATTAAAAACCGCCTCTGGGTGGAATAAAATCTATGAAACGAAGTTTCAGGTAAATGTGGAAGAGGATTATATTGAGATCTTCGAGGATTTACTTGAAAAACAAGGTTTTAGCCGGATGCATGGACGAATACTGGCTATTATTTATTTAAAAGAAGTTTCAATGACACAAGCAGAACTAGAAAGGCGGAGTAATTTTAGTCGATCTTCAATTAATAAAGCGGTAAATACCTTGCAAAAATTAGGATACATTCGTAAGCGACAGCTAGGTGAAGGAAAAACTTTAGCTTATTCTATAGATTTAGGACCAGATGAAATTCTTTTATCGGGAATTAAGAGTTACATTGATTATTTTAACCAATTATTCGGCCGTTTTTCAAAACTTTTCAAAAAAAATCCCAAATTAGATGGCCTCCCCTCAAAAAGATTGAAGGAATTCATTGAACATCTTCCCGAAGTCAATGATAAGTTAAGTAAAGCGCTAGAGGAAATTGATAAGATTGAATTAGTTTTAAAAAAGTAAGGTAAGTAATCTCATTTTTCCCTTAATTTTGCAATCCGGACTCTGATAATTTTATTGGTAATTTTATAATCGGCCGTGCCTCCTGTTTTTTTCATTACTTGGCCAACCAGAAAGTTGATTGCATTATCATCTTCTATTGCATCTTGGACAGCCTTAGTGTTTTCTTTAAATATCTCATCAATAATTAGTTCAATTTCCTTTGAATCGCTAAGTTGTAGGTGTCCATCGTCTTCAATGATCTGATCCGGATGCTTCCCTTCTTTGATCATGTCCATTAATACTTTTTTAGCCGAACGACGGCTGATTGTCTCCTCATCAATGCGGTTAAGCATCGTCACAAACCATTCTGGAGTTACAAGGGACTCATTAATTTCGATATTCATATCGTTTAAATGACGTAAGAGGTCGCTCATAATCCAATTACTAATGTTTTCCGGTTGAGGATAGAGTTTTATGCAATCCTCAAAGAAATCAGCTAGTGATTTGGTGATAATTAAGACTCCTGCATTGTAAGGTGGAATTCCATGCTCTTTTACAAAACGATCCCGCCGTTCGTCGGGTAATTCTGGCATTTCTTTACGGATTTTTTCAATCCATTCGGGTGATATTTCAATGGGAACGAGATCGGGTTCTGGGAAATATCGGTAATCGTGTTCCTCCTCTTTAGCACGCAATGAAACCGTTCTACCTGTATTTTCATCCCAATGGCGCGTTTCCAATATAACTTCCAAGCCATCCAACCGCATCCTGCGCTGTCGTATTATTTCCCGTTCAAGCGCTTGTTGGACGGCTTTGAATGAACTGATATTCTTAATTTCTACGCGGTTACCTCCTTTGAGGGATACATTTGCATCACAGCGCATTGCACCTTCTAACCCGCAATTAGCAACGCCTAAATGTTCTATTATGGAGCGCAATTTTTGGAGAAATATTCGTGCTTCTTTTGGAGATCGGAGGTCAGGCTCAGTAACAATTTCTAAGAGGGTAATGCCTGCGCGATTATAATCAACTAGGGTGTAGGGAGAGGACAAAATACTTCCCAAATAGGTTAAACGACCGGGATCTTCTTCTAGTTGAATACGAGTTAGATTTACTAGCTTTTTATGGTCATTGATTTCGAAGGTCACCTGTCCTCCGAGTCCTATGGGCACGCCTCCTGCCTTGTTATATTGGGTTATCTGAAAGTTTTTCGGCATGTCAGGGTAGTAATAGTTTTTTCGATGAAATAAGGACACAGGTGGAATTTCGCAATTTAAAGCTAAGCCAACGAGGATCGCAAATTCGACCGCTTTTTTATTAACAACTGGAAGCGAACCTGGCAAGCCTAAACAAACAGGGCACAAGAAAATATTTGGATCTTTCCCTCGATAGTCCGTGGAACACCCACAAAACAATTTAGTTTTTAATTTTGTTAATTGCACGTGAATTTCCAAGCCGATGATTACTTCATCCTCAGGGGAGGACCTTTTTGTTTTCACTCTTGTTGCCACAAATCAACCCCCAAGTTTTGGTTTTTTCTCATGAAAGTCAGTTTCCTGTTGGAATTTATAACCAACTTGGAGAAGTAATTCTTCTTGTAGCAGGTTTCCAATTAGCTGTAAGCCTATCGGTAAGCCATCTGAGAAACCACATGGAATTGAGAGGGCAGGGAATCCAATAATATTGGCAGCGACCGTATCAATATCTGCACGGTACATGGCAAGTGGGTCAGAAATAACTTCACCGATTTTGAAAGCAGGAGTAGGCATGGTAGGACCTATAATTACATCACATGATTTAAATTGAGACGCAAATTCTTTTCTGAGTAATGTTCGTATTTTTAAAGCTTTCAAATAATACATATCGTAATATCCTGCGGAAAGAGCATAAGTTCCGAGCATAATTCGTCGTCTAACTTCTGGGCCAAAACCCATTCGATCCTCCGCGTAGATTTGGTTCCATTCCCCTTCATCACGTTCTATACGATTTCCATATCGCATGCCATCGTAGCGTGCTAAATTCGAACTTGCTTCTGACATTGCAATGATGTAATATGTTGGCACTCCATACTTAATCAATGGAATCGAAATCTCTTTATAGGTGGCACCGTGAGATTCGAGTAGATGAATGGCATCCCATACACTTTTGATTACTGTTTCGTCCGTGCCCTCGCCTAGAAACTCCTTCGGCACTCCGATACTCAAGCCTTTAATATCCTTTTCTAAATTTTTTAAGTAATCCTTCTTTTGGACAGTGATCGTGGTGCTATCGTGAGGATCATGACCCACTAGGACATTCAAAAGCATTGCACAATCCCGAACGTCCTTTGTGAGTGGGCCGATTTGTTCAAGACTACAAGCATATGACACGAGCCCGTATCGACTAATCAAGCCATAGGTCACCTTAATTCCCGTAATGCCCGTGAAACTTGCCGGGCATCTAATTGAGCCCCCCGTGTCACTTCCTAACGATAAAGTAGCCTCATTTGCAGCGACTGCAGCCGCACTACCCCCCGATGAACCCCCTGGAACGTGATCTACGTTCCATGGGTTATGGGTGATTTGATAATAACTGCTCTCAGTAGTTGTCCCCATTGCGAACTCGTCCATATTTGCCTTGCCAACAATGATAGCGCCTTCTTCTAGAAGGTGAGTAACAACTGTTGCATTATATGGGGGAATGTAATTATCGAGCATCATAGAACTACAGCTCGTGCGTACATTTTTCGTGCAGATATTATCCTTTACCGCAATAGGAACCCCTAATAAATGCCCTACCCCATTAGATTTCTTCAATTTTTTATCTAATTGCTTAGCTTTTTTAATCGCTGATTCTTTCAGGAGCGTGACGTAAGCCTTGACGTGCTGTTCTACCCGTTCAATTCTCTCAAAGATAGAGTGAGTTAGCTCCTCAGCGGTAATTTCTCCATTTTGAACCATCGTACGAAGTTGGTAAGCAGTATATTCATTCAAGGAAGTCATGATTTCGTTCACACCATCCTCGGAGCTTGAATGAATTTATCCTTCTTCTTGGGAGCATTTTTAAAAATGTCCTCTTCTGAAAGAGATGGTTGCACGACGTCCTCGCGAAACACGTTTTTTAGCTCCACACCATGGAAGGTGAATTCCACGTCCGTCGTATCGACCTCATCAACCTTCCGAAAATACTCTAGAATGTCATTAAACAAGCTCGTAAATTTCTCTTTTTCGCCTTCCGTTAATTTAATGCGAGCGAGCCATGCGATATGTTCAACTTGCTCCTTTGAAACGTGAGTTTTCATAACGGTCTATCCATTTCATCTGCTCTCTAGGAGAATAAATTAAGTCGAGTATTGTCATAAACAATTCATAATAAAATAAAATCATTTAGTGTCTCAAACGGTAAGAACGCTGATTAATTTTAGGACATTTGACTAGTATTGAGTATAAATCAAGTCTCACCTAAGTTTTCCAATTCGCTTGGAGTGGCTTCTGCAAGCATCTGATAGGACGTATTAATCCTTCCATCGTCTTCTAGCTCGACGATCCAATAGACTTTCCCAAAAGGATTGTTAGTATATTTATCGAAGTCAGATTTGACGCAAGTTACCCTTATCAGCAATGTTTGCGTTGGTTTGAACCATTTTTTATACCCTACTTGAGGATGGATGTGCCCGCAAATCCATATTTTTGGTTGGTACCGCATTAAGACAGCCCGTAATCCTTTTGACCCGAGCAAGGGGTATCGCCCTCGGCTTGGAAAGACGGCATCAGGGTGGTAATGCGTCACCATGCAAAGATTTTGAGTTTTAGGGATTTTTTCTAGGGCAGGGGTTAGGGCAGGGATGACCGTTTCATCTTTCCATAAATGGATTCCATCGAGTTCTCGGAGGCGAGGTGCGGCATTAATAATGCCAGGCGGAGCGGGAATGGTCACTGATGTGGGAGCACCGCCCCAACCAACAAAAGTCCATTTACCGACCGAGATGGCCGTTTGTTCTAGAGAGTGGATGCCATACTGCTCTAAATCAGTCGAGGGATCATCATCGTTACCAAGCACGCCATAAATTGGAGCAATGACGTCTAAAATTTCCACGATTTTTGATATGATCCGAGGATTTTCAGAGGCAGGATAAACGTGAGTATTCGCAGATAAGTCACCAGCAATGATAACCATATCAAACTTCAAATTTAATGCACTTACGCGATCTACAATTCCCTCTAGATCATCAAATTGTGCATGAATATCAGAGATTGCCAAAACCCGAAGCATGTTAATCAATCAAAACTCGTATTTGGTTCTAGGGATTTCTTTCTAGAGTATAAATATATTGTTTTACACAAGTTAAATAGCACAATTACTTCAGATTATTCCTACATCTAAGAGAATTAACCCGTAAATTATAAAGCTACGCGCCATTATCAAGAAGATAAGGAATATATCGAGAAGGAAATCGATATTCATTCCTTTTCCAACAAGAAAGATTACTAAACTGACGATAATGTAGAAAATTTTTGTTCTAAGTTCTCCTATTGAGTTAAAACTTACGTGAAGATATAAAAACGGAATTATTATGGCGAATACAGCCCTATCTATTGCCCAATACATTATCAAGTTGGTCCCATCAAGACGCGGGAAAATTAAGATCAATGCCGTAAATATATTTAAAAGATATTTAGGATTAATAGCATAAAACTTAAGTCCAAAGATAAATAGCTCAAATACAGGTGTGAATAATATGGCTAATGATTGGATAAAAAGGATTTCAGTAGATCCGAACATTTGTCATGGAAAAGTATGTATTAAAGGTACAAGAGTCATGGTTGCGGTGATATTAGATTGTTTAGCAGAGGGAATGACAGAGGATGACGTTATTCGAGAATATCCATCATTAAAAAAGGGTGATATTTATGCCGCAATCCATTATGCAGCATCGCTTGCCAGAGAAGAGATAATATCTTTGACTTAATTAGTAAGGTATGAGGAGATAAAGAAATGAAAGTAGCGTTAGAGAAGGAAATTATTGAGGATTTATTAACATATAAGCTACGAAATATCAAGAATCTAATTTCAAATATCTTGGATAGGTGGAACGAAACCTCCGCTGAAAGTTTTATCAAAAAAGCTCAAAATGGCACCTATGAAGAAGCTGAAAATGATGCAATTGACTTAAGACAATTGTTGATTGAGGAAAAGAAATTAACTCAGATTTTAGAGAGCCTGCCGGAGGAGTAAGTCATCTCGGCACAAAAGAAAATTGAAATTGCCAGAAAACTCCTTCTAAAAGAATTAATTTCTCTAATCCAAGAAGAATCGATAGATGACCACCGACCACTGTTGATAATTACATTCCTTTCTGGTTATAAATTATATATTCGATATAATGACTATATTGAATACTCTTATCAGTTAATTTTTTCACAAAAGCCTTATGATCGTATCCGTTTTGATAATTTTGATGATAGATGGGATGTGCCCACACGCCCACATCATTATCATCCTCGAGGACAACAACTAGCAAATGAAAGTCCTATGAACGGTGATCCTCATAATGATATGCCAATTTTAATTACATTTCTACCTGTTAAAAAAAAGATTGAGACTCAAAATAATAAGAAATAGTAAAATCGATTTTAACATATTGAAATAGAAGATACAAAACTATTTTTAGTGATAATTATGAGTACTGAAAGAAAGAAGCTCTGGGCACCTTCAGAAGAATGGATAAGAGGTGCGCAGGTTACTCGTTTCATCGATTTCTACGAGAAAATCCGGGCAGAACTCCAGCAGAAATGAATGATGGATATAAATCACTCTTTTTCAACAATCAATGTGTTTAAAACAGTTAAAATATAAAAAGAATGGTAGAGGAAGATAGAATTAGTTTAAAATAAAAAGATAAAGGATTTCGATTGAGTGGTCACGGATTATAATTATTTAGCAAATTTTTGTCAAAGTTTCTGTGAAATCCTCGAAAGATATACACGTTATATTGTCGTTTCGGGATTTCTTGTTATTAGTAGTGGGCGAAGCAGAGGGACAGAAGATATCGATGTAATAATTGAACCAATTGATTTAGATATTTATTTGAAACTGCATGAAGAATTAAAAAAGAACCAATTTCAGTGCCTTCAATCATCTGATCCTAATGAGATTTACAATAAATATTTAAAGGAGAAAATTCCAATTCGGTTCATCCAAAATGATAAACTCATTCCAAACATAGAATTAAAATTTGCCAAAGATGAATTGGATGAATATCAACTAAAGACAAGAAAAAAAATTGAGCTGACAGAAATCAATGTTTTTTTCAGTAGTATTGAGGCAAATATAGCATTCAAAGAAGAACTTTTAAAAACACCGAAAGATTTAGATGATGCAAGACATCTGCGAATCGTGTATTCGGGAGAGATAGATGAAAAAGAGATCGAGAAACTAAAAAAGATGATAAAAAAGTATAGATTGTGAATCTATGAGGAAAAATTTAGATTTTATTCAAATATGGGCGGAAGAATTTAAAAAAAATCCACAAAAAAATAGGAAACTTTTAAACCAATTTGTTACAGCTCAAATTCTTTATGCTCAAAAACAATTGAAGAAATTACCAATTGAAAAACTAATAAAATTATTTAACATAAATAATGAGGAAATTATAGAAATAATTTCTACGAGAAAACGAGAGAATGAAAAATAATTATTGTTCCTCTTGCTCGGAAAAACTATACTGGTAGAAATTAGCCATATCGGGCGCATGTGCTTTTTTGGCCAACCAATCTTTTATCAATTTGTAGGGATGATCAGGAAGTCGCAGCTTGTGCTTATGTGAAATCAGTTTCTTCATTAGTACCTCCGGATATTTTTCGATTTCGATGGTCCAATCTACTTCAAGATTCAAATCAGAGATAGTGATATGTAACTGATCCCCCTTCAGAGTGAATGAAAATTTATGAACTTGAGCTTCTTTAATTTTTGATTCATGAATAATGCAGGTTCCAGTACCATCCTTCTCGAATTTTAAGTAAGCTTCCCAATTAATGCCGCCATAGTGTTCTTCCCAAACCTTTTTTGTTAGAACCTCGAGCAACTGATTTTGATCAAGTTTTACCATGATTGAAAGCCACTTCCTTTAGAGAGTGGATGAGTTAAAAATACCTTGAAAAGAAGTTGAGCAAGAAAATTTTTTTTGCAGTGACTCCTAGAATACTTTCAGGTATCTCTCATATTTTTATAGGATAGAATCCCTTTAAAATATAAGTAACTTAGGTTGCTTAACTACCGTAGGGACTACGGGAAGTCACGCCTCTGGAGATCGTGTAAGCCCTGGTTCGGCAGGCGGTGGTCAAGGAAGGAGGAATCCACCTGCCTTTAGGCAGTGGTAGTTCAACATAGATTTCTTATGAGGTTGGTCATTTATATATGGTGTGTTCTTGACAGGGGTGTGATACCAGGAAGGGCTCACTTTACATAAAATTTCATGTTCTAGGGTAGAGCTTGCATTAAGTTAGATAGGGCTGTCTCGTAATTTACCGGCATTTTAACCCATGGCTAATCTTTTCGGGTATCGCCTTTGAGCGTTAAGATTCTCATAAAAGAAGAGTTCCATTAATTGATGGTGTAACTCATAAGACGTCTTTGCGCCCTTAAGGATGACAATACCTTAGATTTATAAGATGTTTGACATGTAAAAAAATTATGAGTGAAAAAATGAACGTGTTATTTCTTATAACAGATCAGCAGAGAGCTGATCACTTAGGATGTGCGGGAAATCCCATATTAAAAACGCCTAACCTTGATAGATTGGCAAGTGAAGGAGTTCGATTTACCTCCGCTTATGTCGTAAATCCCATGTGTAGTCCAAATAGAGCGTCTATTCTTACAGGGTTATACCCTAAAAGGCATATTAGAGTTCCAGGGGTAAATCTTGATATAAACATTCCCACTTTTTCAGACGCTTTACGAAAGGGAGGATATGCGACTAAAGCTATAGGTAAAATGCACTTACAATTTTACGGGCCTCCTATAAGTAGGAAAAATTCATCTCTTGAACGAATTGCTGACTGGTCAGGTGAAAAGACTCATTCAGAGATGGTAAAGAAATTTCCATTACCTTATTATGGATTTAGCGAAGTTGATTTAATAGTAGGCCATGGTGATCTGTGTGATGGACATTATCGGGATTGGTTGGAAGAAAAAGCTCCTCAATACATAACTGAATTTAGGGCACATTCTATTTTAGATAAGTTGTACTATAAAAGTAAAATGCCGGAAGAATTGTACCCTACTTCCTATGTAACTGAAAGATCCATCGATTTCTTAGAGAAATTTTCTCAAGGAGGTTACGGAGAGGAGAATTTTTTCTTGTATGTATCTTATCCTGATCCACATCATCCTGTTACACCTCCGGGCAAGTGGGCAGAGATGTATAAACCAGAAGACATAGAGTTACCTGAAAGTTTTAAAAATATAGAATACACAAGGAATCATCAATTCATGAGAAAGTATTTGGATCGTGGGGTCTTACGCAACATGATATTCCGCACGACCACTGAAGAAGAAGTGAAAAATTTCACAGCTCTTACTTATGGAACACTCTCAATGATTGATAACAGTGTTGGACAAATCTTGTCAACTCTGGAAAAATTGGGATTAGCAGATAACACGATGGTTATATATACAAGCGATCATGGGGATATGGCTGGAGATCATGGAATGCTTTTAAAGGGGTGGATTCCCTTTAATGGGATTTTAAATGTTCCGTTAATTATAAAAGTACCAGGCGTCTCAAAATCTGGAAGTGTTACTGATTCTCTTGTGAGTTCTATAGATTTTGCTCAAACGATCTTAAATCTTTGTAAAATTAGTAAGAGAAAACAACCACCTGATATGGAAGGTGTCGATTTTACACCAGTTTTAAAAGATCCCGAGACAAAAGTAAGAGATTCCGTTTTAATCGAATTTGATGGAGTAGATAGCTCCGCAAAAGGAACGTCTGGTATGAGGATAAAGTATTTAGTTACAGAGAGATACAAATTAACAATTTATCTCAATATGCCAGATTATGGAGATATATACGATCGCAAAAATGATCCACAAGAGTTAAATAATTTATGGTTTTCCAATCCAGAATTACGAAATGAGTTATTAAAAAAAATTCTTTATGAAACATTTAAAGCCGAGAGTATTTATCCTAAAAGGGAGGGCATAGGATAACTGCTTATTTTTTTGGATGCCCTAAGCTGCAGATTTTTAAACAAACTGAACAAAAATTATTATTCACCAGACTATAAATACATTTTGAGCGATCTATGTGAGTAATAATTCCAGAGCCTTCTACTTTTTCAATAGGCTTTTCGAACGCAGCTCCACCCCCACAATTTTTAATACACGCCCCACATTTCTTACAAAAATTTTCCATTTCACTAAAATCTCTTTCTGGGCTTTCTGGAATATCTGCATCGGTGCTAATAATTCCCCATCTTTGGCGTGGACCGAATTCAGGTGTTATAACGAGACCATTTTGTCCCTTTATTCCTAATTTTGCTGCTACAGCATGATAAGGATAAAGAAGTTTTCCCCCAAATGGATGATGTGCTTCACTTTTATATCCTTTTTCTTTCAAATAATTGGTCAATTCAATAACTATCTCACCTAATTCATAATACACTTTAAATGCTTCTAAACCACAAAAAACACTTGGAGCAGTCTTAATATTATCCCAACTCATTTCCATGCCAAGTACTATTGCATTCTTTCCATATATTTTTAGCTTTTTAAAAACATAATTTTCATTAACTGGAGTATATCCAATAAGATCTACACCAAGTTCTTTTGTTTTCTTTTCAAAATTATTCCAAAATTCGGGTGAAGTTTCAGTTTTAGTATTTTTTTCATTCCCTAATTTGGTTTTAATAGCACGTTGAAATCCTTTAAAAGTACCACTTATATAATTCCCAAATTCTTTCGCAACTTCAGGATCTATTTTACGATCTGATTTTAAATTCATTTTAAAGAGTTCATGAGGCACTATAAATTCTAGACCTGGATTTTTTCCTATATATGTAGGTTCTATTTCTATATCTGGCAAGTTTATTCACTCTCTATATATGGTAAGCATTACCTTAAGCTCTAGTTTCAGTGTATAATTATTATTGCAATTATTATTGAAAAAAATTTTCTTTATAATTTGTTTTTAATTTATGTGAGTGCTTGTCTATGCGGATAACGACTTTGTGCTTTTAGATTTTCATGTAATAATTTGTCTATTAATTTATATCGTAAATTTTTATAATTATTATCATACCATAAATTATTTAATTCTTCAGGGTCATTTTTACGATCGTAAAGATCTCCGAAATCCATCAAATCTTCGTAAATTGTTAACTTGTATTCTTCTGTAACTAAATGTCGCAATCTTACATTAATATTGAGTAATTCCTCATCCTCCTCAATTAAACAACAATCTCTGACTTTTGTAGTAGGATCCTTTAAGACGGGTGTTATGTCAACGCCTTGCATATCGGGAGGGTGATATCTTCTTTTTACTTTTAAAAGATTCAAAATGGTTTTTGGAATGTCAATTGAACTTACAAGAGAATCAGAAACTGCCGATTTTGTCAGGTCAGGTACTTTCCATAATAGAGGAACATTTAGTATTCCCTTAAAAGGACAAGGACCTTTTAAAAGTAATCCATGATCACCCATTAAATCACCATGATCACTTGTATATATTACCATAGTATTATCAGCCAACCCTAACTTCTCCAATGAAGTTAAAATTTTGCCTATACTTGCATCAATCATTGCAATAGATCCGTAAGTTGAAGCAGTAAATTTCCGGGTTTCTTCTTCTGTTGCTTCACGCAATAATGCGCCTCTTAAGACAGAGTTTACATGTTTTCCTAAAAATTTATGTTGACCTAAATTCTTCCCATCATCAAAACTCGGAGGAAGTTCAATTTCACTGGGTTTATACATGTCTTTATACCTACCCGGAGGACAAACAGGATGGTGAGGATCGGGAAAAGAACAATGTAAAAAGAATGGTTTGCTACCATACTTTCCTTGAGAATACCTTTCAAAAAAAGAGATGGTTCTTTCGGTAATATATGTAGTTGGATAAAGTTCTTCGGAAAATTCAGTATCATAATATATTGCATTAAAAAATTTCTCAAATCTTTTTCCCATAGATTTACTATACTGAGGTGCTCTTTCTTCTAACCAATCTAAATAATGTCCCGCGCAAAGATCGCCATGCCCTAATACGATTTCCACCTCATCAAATCCATAATACGGTAAAGGAAATTCGCTTCTCATTTTTGTACGGTATTTCTCACTTATCCAAGCGGCAATTCTCTCGACTGATCTAGAAACCATATCAATTCGAGGAGCCTGAAATTGCAGATGTATTTTTCCTATAGTCGCCGTATGCCATCCGCTCTTTTGCAGGGATTGGGTAAAAGTTGGAATATTTAATGGTAAATTAATTCCGTTGCTTCTAACACCGTGCATGTTTGGATATAACCCCGTAAGAATGCACGCTCTATTAGGCATACACATGGGATTAGTACAAAAAGCATTTGTAAACCTAACACCACCTTTTGCTATATTATCCATGTTAGGTGTTTTTAATATAGGATTTCCCGCGCAACTCAAATGATCTACTCGTTGTTGGTCAGTAATAATAAATAATATGTTCATTTTCTCGCTCATTTTAATCAACCTGTTAAATTTTTAAAGAAATAAACTAAAAATTATTATATTTTACGGTGTTCAGTGTATGTACTAAAAAAAATTTATTCTAAATTAATATTTAACGTATTATGTATTACTTAATTTTTGAATGAAATTGATTGAATTTCAATTGTTAATTAAACCAACATCGTATGATTGCAATTTAGACTGCGAGTATTGTTTTTATAAACGAGTGGAGCAAGTTTATCCGGATGATGTGCGACCGCAAATGAGTACGGAGGTACTTGAGGGACTAATCCAGAAATTTTTAAAATATAGATTTAGCACATCGGTGTTTTGTTGGCAGGGAGGAGAACCTACGCTAATGGGGTTAAATTTTTTTAGAAAGGTAATTCAATTACAACAGAAACATGGTAGTAGGGGGCAAGTGGTTAGCAATGTTCTTCAAACAAACGGGATATTGATTGATGAGGCCTGGGCATCCTTTTTACGGGAGTATAAATTTTTTGTAGGCGTGAGTCTTGATGGACCGGAAAAAATCCACAATCAGTTCAGAAAAAAAACATGGCAAAAGGTAATGAATTGTGTGAAAATATTGCAAGAGTATAAAGTAGAATTTAATATTTTATGCGTAATTTCTTCTGCTAATGTCAATCGAGGGCAAGAATTATATCAATTCTTTCGGGAAAACGATCTTAAATACTTGCAGTTTATTCCAGCGCTTGAATGTACAAAAGATAGGAAAATGGCCCCCTATTCGCCTACATCCAAAGAATATGGAAAATTTTTATGTGAAATTTTTGATTTATGGAAAAAAGATGCATTTGAAAATGTCCATATTCGCATGTTTGAAGATATTCTTACCGCATATCTGTGGCAATTGGAGAAATCATGCCTCTTTGGTGAGAACTGTTCCGATTATTTTGTAATTGAATGGAATGGTGATGTTTACCCCTGTGATTTTTACGTGAAACCGGAGCAGAGACTTGGCAATGTAGTTAATCATAAAGATTTTTCAGATTTCATGAAAACAAGAGTTGAAAAATTTAGCTATCGGAAAGCTGAATTGGGACCTACATGCGTGAAATGCCATTGGAAAAATATCTGCAATGGGGGTTGCATGAAAGATCGAGATTTTTGTCAAAATAGAGATAAAAATAGAAGTTATTATTGTAACGCTTATAAGGAATTCTTTACCCACTCACATAAGTGGTTTTACCGAACACGAGCAAAAATTCAACAGGAAAAGGGGATGGCCCTTACTCCAACAGTTAAAAAAATTGGAAGGAATGATAATTGCCCATGTGGGTCTGGAGTAAAATATAAAAAATGTCATGGGAAAAATTAGGTTTAGTCTTTCAGCATCAGTCTTTTATAATGTTCAGGAGGTGTACCTTCATTTTCCAAAACTTTAAGATATTTTTGAGTCTTGCCGCTGCCTGCTCGTGTGGAAAACACATCCCACTAACAAAACCAGCAACCATCATTTAAATAAATTTAGAAATATACAATATTGTAAAAAAGGTGAAGAAAATGGCAAGATTTCTAGAGCAAGCCCTGCGTCACTCATTTGAGGGGCCTTATGTCATGTTTGATGTTATCGCCAAAATGAAATTTCAACCGGATGAAATTGGGAAAAAATGGCAGTTAGAAACGATAATTATAGAAAAAGACAGAATTACTCCGGATGATGTATTTCGTGATCACAATTGGTCCCGCACTTTTATTGCAAATCAGGAAACCGTTTCCCTTGAAATCCACGTACCCATACAGAAGAGCGACATGAATACGGAACCAGGAAAAGAGGAAGTTTACGCAAAATTAAAAGTTGTTCCGTTAGAGGGAGATTTCCCAGTAGGCGAAGCGATAACAAACATGGTAGAAATCGATGTATAGAAACGAGTAGGCCCAAAAAATTTGTTATTCCTTCTCTTTTAGAAAATTTAAATCAACATATTCAAACCCATCTTTTTTACGACGTCGCCATTTGATCTTGATTTTGAGAAAGAGGTAAGCGTATAACGGTATGAGTCGGGAGAGGTAATACCCATTCTTTAAAAGCCGCTTAACTCGGGAGGATTTGTCGAAGAATAATATGTCGGACATCTTCTTTGAAAGTTTGGGCATTGTTCTTGATTGAATTGGATCGTGATATCCCAAGTTATAGAAATTTTTCGAGAGAATTTTGTTATTCGACAAGAGTTTAATTTGGATTCGGGGTGGTTCGTTTAAATCGGCAGGAAATTCGTAGGTAAGGGGGTCCAATTCAACGCAAGTGTTTTCAGGGATGTCGATTTCTCGTTCAATTTGACCAACTTGTTCATTTTTTTGAGTTAGAAACGTTATCTGCAATTTAGAATGCGGAAAGGCTTCAGTTAAATCGTTGATTAGAAAAAGTTCTGCTTCAAATTTTCGATGAAGGAGATTTCCCTCTTTATCTTGTTTATTGAAATTTACTTTTAGGTCGTAATTGAGGTTCACGAGAATTGGCTGGAAGGCTATTCGCACGTACTCGAATGAAAGTTTTTTTGAGAAATCATATTCAACGATGCACCAAGAACAACACGGCCAAGGAGAATTAAATTGCCAGAACCCACATCCAGCGTTTTGCCAGTTCAACTTACGTCGCCTAAAATGCTCAATCGCCGTCTTCAGCCCAAGTCCTTGAGCTTGCTGAGTGGCATGTACAATGGATTCTAGGTCATCCGATGGGGCAAAGGGGATCGCATAGCGCTGTATGCCTTTCTTATGCCCTTGGAAAAATACCATGTAAGGTGCGCGATAGTTGATGGTCGAACTCCAGAAGTATAATTCCTCTTCTGGGACGTATTTCTGGAGGGTAGTGTAATTCGGGAAAGAGGAGAGCCCAAATTCGCTTGCAAATGGGTGTTCGTCCTCTAGGTAGAGCCAGTAGGGACCTAGCCCGTGAAATACTTCATAGTTGTGACTATCTCCACCATCAGGTGATGCCGGGAAAAAAGGGCGGTCATCATATTCTTCGACAGCAGCTTGTAAAATATCTATCACGTGGGCGTTATCTCTCGGATTTACCTCATTACCCCCACACCAAAGGACAAGCGAGGGATGGTTGCGTAAGGCTTTCACGATTGATGCTGATTCTGCTTTCCAGGTCTGCAAGAATTTTTCTTTTTTGGGGAGAGGTGTCAAAAATGCGCATGCTATTGCAAATTCTTGCCAGACTAACATTCCTTCTTCATCGCAAATTTTGTAAAAATCATCCTTTTCTTTTAACCCCCCACCCCAAAGACGAAATAGATTAATATTTGCTTCTTTTGCAAGTTTAATGTTTTGTTCATAACGAGCTCGATCAATTTGCCCAAAGAGCATATCAGGAGGCACCCAATTTGTCCCTCGGATGTACTCCTTTTCCCCATTTATCTGGAAAATCCACGGATAATACTCAGGATCGATGTTTTGAGAGAGCAATTCAAACTTGCGAATTCCGAAGGTATCTTGAAATTTATCAATTGAGGCATCATTTTGTGTTAGTTCAACCACGCATTCATAAAGATTAGGTTTGCCCCTATCCCAAGGGTACCACAGGGCTGGATTCTCGATTTTAATTTCCCAAATAATTTGATTTGTACCAGAATCGAGTCGTTTTTCCTCCTTAATGATGGTGGGTTTGGATGAAAAGTTCTTTCCTTGAATTTTAGTGGTGATCAAGATGGAATCTGCTTCTGATTGATTTACAACGTCAAGTGTAATCTTAACAAGAGCCAAATCCTTCTTTTCTAAAGTGCTTCTAATAAAACAAGAATCGATGTAGATTTTTTCCTTAATCTCAATGAAAATATCATCCCAGATTCCCGATGTCACCATTTTTGGCGCCCAATCCCATCCGTATTGCATTTGGCATTTGGAAGCGACCTTGAATCGATTAGGATAATTCTTTAAGGCAGCTAATCTAATGAGGAGGATATTCCTGTCCTGAGCCAATTCGGTGATATCAAAAACAATTTTACCGAACATTCCTTCGTGATCCCCTAATCTTGTGCCATTCAACCAAAATTCGGCACGGTAATCCACTGCTTTGCACGCGAGATGAATGACTTTATTGGCCCGCGCTTTTCCTTTGGATAATTCAAATTCTTTTTTATACCACCACTCTAATTTCTGGACCCACTGTGATTCTTTATTATTTTTTCCATAAAATGGATCTTCTATTTTTCCATTTTGTATCAGATCCAAGCGAACGTTACCAGGGACGGTAGCTTTCATCCAATCTGAAAAATCATAGTCGGGGGAGCCAAAAATTTCATCATATCCTTTTCTATCTTCAAAAGATTGGAACAACCAATCGGAACCATTGAGATCTTGAATTACACGCGGCATGCAATTTCCTCATAGCAATAATTAAATCTAATTCTACTGATAATTTTTAAGAATCCTACCTTCCTGGAAGTCAAAAAGATGACGCAATTTAAGGTGATATTTACAGGTTTGAGCAATGCGGGGAAAACATCAATCATTCACGTTCTTGATAAACAATTTCACAAGTTAGCAAAACTGTTTTTATTAAAAAAATAAAAGAATTAACTGATTTATTAAAGAGATTAATTAGAGATTGAAATTATGTCCAGCAAGTTAAGGAGCCACTTCCCCGACCTTGATGAACTCTTGGGTGGTGGTTTCGAACCAGGCGAGATCTACCTACTCTACGGTCCGGCGCGCCCCACGGAGACCATCCTCTTCACCCTCACCGTGTCCTCCCAGCTGCCCGAGACGAAAGGGGGGCTCGACTCGCCCGTCCTGCTCGTTGATAACGCGAACATATTCAACCCCGACGCCGTCACGCGGGTGGCAATCGCCTTGGAATTGAACGTGAAAGAGGTGCTCTCCCGGATTTTCGTGGCCCGCGCCCTTGATTGGATGCAGTTTTCGGAGATCGTGGAAAAACTAGAAACCTTGATCGCTGAAAAGAAGGCAAGGTTGGTCTTGATCGCGGGACTGGTTGGCTTCGCCAGTTCCGTGCCTGCTCAGGCATCCCTCGCCCACATCACGACGCGCCTCAAAATGCTCGCCAAATCACAGGGAATCATTGTCATAACCACCGCGTCCGAGCACGACCCGTCCCTGCCCCTGCTCGATAAGACAATCCGCGTGTCACAGGACGGGGCCCAAGTTGCATTTAAGCTTTAATATTAGAGTTTTTGTAAATTTTATTTAATTCAGGAATAATGACTCCAAATTCTTATAAATGAATTAAGTTTTTAACAGAACATTTTCCTAAAAATATTGATTTCTTTGATGAAAGAAATTAAGATAAATAATGTAGGGAATTTTTTCATTCTTTTTTAGAAGGCGAAAGTAATTTGGAAAGTGATTGTGTTTTATGTGAAGAAGAAGATCCAGATTTGAACTTACAATCGATTCCTAGTTTTTTGCCTTCTTACTTACCAGAAAAAGGTAGTGTACATTTAAATTGTCTAAAATACGAAGTTAATAATCGCATATCTCCTATAAAATATAGAAGAATTCCTATTATATTAGCTATTGGATTTTTTAGTGGATTATTTTTAATAGATTTTTCATTATGGTGGTTTATATTCCCAATTGTCATCTCGTATTTAATAATTTTATTCGTATGGGTTTTTAAGGCTTTAAATCCAAACAGGAGTCTCATGAGATGGATTCTAGAAAAACAAAAAATTAAGGAAAGGGAAATGAAACTAGAGGATAATCCAAAAGAACTTTGCGTTTCCTGTAGAGGTAATAAACCAGATTCATGGAATTATATAAAAGAAAAAGGGAAAATCAGAGTAAATTTACTCTCAATTCCCTGTCTATTGCCAAAGAATTTACCTGAGAAAGGCTACATTCATTTATCTTGTCTATCAGATGCTATTTATGAACATGATAATTATCTTAACGTTTGGTTATTTATGTTGTGGATTTTCATGCTCATCCCGGGAGGTCTTACAGGACTGATGCTATCAAATTTTGGGATTATAGTAATAACATTACTTGTAATGTTTTCTACATGGCTGCCTTGGTATTTGCTCACTAGAACCTATCGCCTTCAGAAATGGACTAATGAGCAACTTTATGAGGAAGGGGATATTATTGCAGCCTATCAATTATTTGGAAAATGGAGATACATCAGGAAAAAGACGAAGCACAAAAAATAATTCGCAAATTAATTATTATTTGAGATAATTACTCACACGCTCTGCCTTTCATGTTAAGTTGATGGATCGCCATGCAACGCCCGGACATACTCCATCAATTGCTCGCGTACCTCCTGCAAGAGGGTGACGAGGTCAGGGTAGGGAACTTGATAATCCTCAGAGAAGGTTTCGGCAAGATAATAGATGAGCTCTTGAAGAGTTAATGCTGTAGCGGTCGAATAGACGCAGGAGTCGACCTCGCCATACGAGAGGTGCGACCCGCCGCACTTAGCACACGGTTCATTCACGGGATAGGGAGGCTCCAATTTCGAGCACGTCCCACAGTGCGTCCGGATCATGATGGCCCGCTGAAATTTGAGGGCATCCTTGAAGTTCCGCAGGACCCGTTTGAAGCGGCCGTAGTGTACTGCCTTTAGTTCCTCGATTGGGAGGTTGAACGAGTCCTCGACCAGATCGTGGGGGTCAGGGTCCTGGGTGCCCCTTGATTGAATGTTCAATTGCATGACAGGCCCGTTCTCGTTGTGGGATTCCACCTCGGACACGATCGAGGTGCTGCCATCGAAGACCAGCACGGTATCATCGTCGCGATATTCTTCTAGGGCCTCTCTTAGATCTCTCACCTTCATTCATTTCCACTCCATTAGATCGTTTCTGCTTGATCGCCTCATCTTTTTCCCTAACAGCTTCATTCATATATTTCCTTCCATAATATTTAATTTGACACTCTTTAGTGAAATTATCCTTTTTTAAAAATTAAAGATTTTATTTTAGTTTAATGTAAAATCTAAAGGGTTTGAGGGAATGAAATGAACCCAATAACTGAACAAGAACTCCAAGCTATGATAGATGAATATCTTACGAAGGTTCCATCAATACTTAAACCTTATGAGAAACCAGATAAGGAAGGTTATAGATTCTGGATGTTTGGTCAAGAAGAGTATCTTTTAGTAAAAAGCGTGAATATTTCCCGTCTCTCCATTCAAGCACTTCGTAGGTTGCCGATATACCTAATTCAACAGATGCGGGTGCATGTTGAGTATGATAACCTATGGTACTGGGGAATTGTTGATCATTTGGTAGAAAGTTCAAGAGGAAGTTTCTATGGAAAATGGCCCGCATGTACTGCCTTCAGAATGCTGATATCCGCTCAATTTTCTAGAGTTAAGGCCCCAAAGATACTTAAACTTATTGAGAAAGACCCGAAATTTAGCGATATCAAACCCCCTGATATTTATACATACCCAACTTATGATTTAATTTCAGAATCTTGGGTGGTTCACGGCTACCTCTGTTATCCAGTGTTGGAATCTCTTGTTAAATTTGCGATGCCTACTATAATTGATCTGAATGGGAAACTAAAACAAAAAATAAACGTGGGGGGGAACTTTTAATAAGAATAATTGACACATAAACCCCCATGTAAAATAGAGTACCAAAGATATCGGGATTGCCTCTTAGTAGAGCGATCCACAATTTTCTATCTTCCCGAAAAATATTTTTATTAAAAAAAGATTATTTATTTCTCTTGTTCTGGTTTTTTCAACCTTTATTACTCACCAATTCTTCTTCTTTATAAAAGGGAGAATGATGGAGGAGCCAACGTAGCGGTTTTAAGAGGAATCGAAAGGGTCCTAAATATTTTAAATATAAATCCAAATCTGTATCGTTTAATCCAGCAAAAATTAGCATAAATATGAGAAAGAAACTAAACAGAATGGTGCCTCGCACAAACATACCTATAACTATGTCTATAATTGAAGTGCTATGTGGAAATACAAATAACTCAAATAATCCAAAGCAAAGCAAAGTAAGGATCATGCTCACAGTAGCTTTCCCAAGTATCGCCAAATACATTTTCGCAGGGTTGTGGGTGTATCGTTTCATGTAATAAAAGGCGACTGGAAAAATAGCGAGTGAAGAGATCAAAAGACTCAAGGGACCCGCATAGAGAGAGGCTTCCAACCCCAAAACGTTATTGAAATAGATTACAAGGATGGGAACTAAAAAGATTTGGATTAGTGTGAGAATCAGAATGAGGATTGCCGCTTTTCTTCCCTTGCCTAACCCCATTAATAAAGTACAAACCAAAAATTCAACTCCAAGGATAGCGACAGCTACTGAGAGGAGGATAAAAGGAATATGGGCAAAGGTATACTCAGGTCCGTGTAAAAATTCCAGAATAATATATGATAATCCAATGTATACAGTTAGTAAAAAAACTGTCATATTAAATCCATTATGTAATGTATTTTTCATATAGTTATCAATCAATTTATAATCATTCATGGCTTTTGCTTCGGATATTGCTGGAACTTGAGGTGCCCCGATTTGGCAAATGGCGAGTGCTACGCTGGCATACGCTATAATTACCCCATTAGCACTGACCACAGTTGTTGCAACCCCTAAAAGCCCTGAGTACCAGAGAGTTTGAATCCAGAGAATCGCACCTGTAAAAATTATGTTAGGAATGGTGCAATAAACACCATACCTAAAAATTTGTATCATCTCTGCCCGTTGCCCTCCTTTGAAAATAGAACGAAGTGAATAGGGAATTACCTTTTTACCATACAGAACTGTCAGAATAATTTGAACAATAGGATTCAAAACAAGCATTAGAGGGAGGAGAACTGCATTGGTGGGTTCTGGAACTAAAAATAGGATTATAAAAGCCACCCCTCCACTCACTAATCCACCAGCAAAAAGAATTTTTCCAATATAATCGAATCGATGGACAGCTGCGAGATTTCCTCTAAAATTACTATGAAAGAAGTTAAAATAATAAATCAAAGACATTAACCCAAAAATTATTCCATATTCAAGATTATGGGGAAACAACCAAATTGCGACAACAAAAAAAATGCCAAAGAATATGATCCCAATCAAATTGCAAATGAAAAATCCAGATTTAGCATATATAAGTGCTTTTTCCTTGGAATCAACCAGGGATTCTGAGATATATTTGGCTATTGATTGATTAAAGCCACCAGCTACACATGTACCGATGATATTTAAAGCCATAGCGGTTGTAAAAAACCCAAGAAGCTCGTCACCAACTCCAATATCCGTACGACTGGCAACCACCAGGAATATCCACCCCATCACTCCAGCTAATACGCTAAACCCCATCATATAGGTGCTGCTCGTTACCAACCGTTCCACGGAGGGTTTCTCAAAGACATCAGTCATTTGGGTCACAATAAATTTTAACAGTCAATTCGCTCTAGGATTTATAAAGGAGATCCCGGTCCATGAAATTGAAGAACACTCATTCGCCGTCAAAGGGAATTTTGTGGGACCTCCTTGTTGTCAATAGGTTATATATCATCATATTTCTATTTATAATTCCTATTATTCATTTAATCTTCCAACTTGGATACATCCCTCCGCTTGACACTATTATAAGAAAGAACTGAATCTTTCTTATAATAGCAATTTCATTATTGTTATTATGACAAAGAATTAATTCAAAGGAATTTAATTGAGAGAAAGAATTATACGCCTTCCACAAAACGAGACGCATTGGAAACGTGTGAAGAGTTATGTAGAAGAAATACCAGATTCGGATTATAAACATGCTCCTGAAGATGCGTATAATAGTTTCCGTGATATGAAATATGGAGTGCGAATCCATTGGGGTATATATTCCATTTGGTTTCTTTCACACGAGTCTTGGCATTTTCTAGCGCTCTCAAATAAAAAGCGGCAGGAATATCAAGAGCTATACAAGTCGTTTAACCCAATTGGTTTTGATGCTGAAGATTGGATGGATTTTTTTGAACGTGCTGGGTTTAAATGTTTTGCGTTTACCACAAAACATCATGAAGGCTTTTCAATGTATGATACAAAAACTCGGGTAAAAAGACGTATAAATTGGACCGCCCCGGGTGGACCTATCATTGAAAAATGCGACTTAGCATATAGCATTATGGAAACACCGTTTAAAAGAGATATTGTCAAGGAATTATGTGATGCCGCTCATAAACACGATATCAAAATTGATTTATATTTCTCTCACCCGGATTGGTATGATGCCGATTTCAGGCCCTATGGTTTTCATCCTTTAATAACACCAGATTCAATATTACATCCTAAAAAGTACGCATGGGGGGTTAGTTATATTAGGTTTATTTATGGTCTATTTCGATACAATAAAAAAATTGGACTAGCTCTAAATTTTAAACCTAATTTCGCACCAAATGTTTCGAAAGAGGAAACAACACATACCCTTGAGCGACACCGTGCTCAGCTCATTGAAATCCTTAGCAATTATGGAAAGATCGATATGGTTTGTCTTGATATGTGGATGGGACCTGATCTTTGGCCTTATATGCGTGAGACAATGAAGATACTCCGAAAAATCCAACCAGAAACTATGTTTAGAGCCCGAGGGATTGGTAACTATGGAGATTATTATACACCTGAATGTGCTATACCTGACGACCCCGAAAATACCAATATGCCTTGGATGGTTATCTATCCTTTAGCTTCATCTTTTTCTTATGATCCAAATGGAAATAAGTATAAGGGATCAAAATGGATATTGCACAATCTAATTGATATTGTCTCAAAAGGAGGAAATTTTATGGTTGGAATTGGTCCTGATTCTAATGGGAAATGGCACCCACAAGCCATTAAGGATCTTGAAGAAGCAGGAGCTTGGTTAAAAATAAATGGAGAAGCCATTTATAACACGCGCATGTGGACTCATTGGAAGGAAGGAAAAAATGTTCGATTTACTAAATCCAAGGATTGGAAATTTGTCTATATTATATGTCTCAAGTGGCCAGGTAAAAAACTTAAAAGCAAAGTAGTACGGGCAAAGGTTAATTCTAAAATATATATGTTTGGATTAGATAAAGAACTCGCATGGTGTCAAAACGATAAGGAATTAATGATTAAAATACCACAATCAGTATGTGAGCAAAAACCTTGTAAACATGCTTGGGTTTTTAAAATAGAATTGGAATCCTGAGATTCTATGAAGTATAATGCTTGTTATATTCCTTTTCCTTTTATTAAAATCGTAAAATCTGATCTTAAAAATGTGATCGCCGCGTTGCTCTAAATTCTCTTTTAGTTCATCTATTCGATATACTTCTTCATCCGCTATGGAATAACAAATGAATATCTTAATTGGAGCTCTACCTCGACAGAATTTGAGTATTATTGAAATATCTCTAGTCGCTACATCCATCCACTCCTTTTTCAAAGGATTTTCCCTCTACACAGCGTCCACGTCCTCCCTGGCAAGAAAAAAGACCTTTCCCCTCACAATTTGCCGATCTACTTTGGCATGAAAGGGTGATATAAAAATTAACTAAAAAATTTATAGAAATACGGTTATACCCAGCTATTTATGTAAAAAAAATGGCGTAACTTTAATCGAGGTCCCTTATACAATTGAATATGACAAAATGCAAGATTATATCATCATAAAAAGTAAGGAGAGAAATTTAAGCATACCAGAAATTAATAATAAAATAGATTACAAAGAACTAGATATATATTCATCCAATAATTTGAATGAATTAAAAAAATTGCAAGAAATTGCAGTGCAACGAGGCGGTAAATGCCGATCAACTGAATACATCAATAATCGTACGAAAGTGGAGTTAGTATGCAAGGAAGGGCACGTCTGGGAAGCGACTCCTGATAGCATAAAACAAGGTAAATGGTGTAAAAAATGTACAGGATTATCGCTTAAGAAGATGCAGGAAATTGCAAAGCAGCGAGGAGGGAAATGCATATCACCTGAATATGTGAATAATTACACGAAATTAGAATTTCAGTGCAAGGAAGGGCACATTTGGGAATCGATTCCTAGCAATATAAAAAGGGGTACCTGGTGCCCAAAGTGTGGAGCAAAAGGAGGGGGTCGCAAGCGAAGATTAAGAAAACAATTAAATCATTGATTAATAAAATAAAATCTCCAAATAATAAAAATTAATATATGTCATAAGTTATATTTTTGTAGTTAATAAGAGAATCTAATTTTTCGGTGTATGATGTTGGTGAGACAATTCAAAGTTATATTAACTGGGCTTAGCAATGCAGGGAAAACCTCAATTTTGTCGGTACTTGATAGACAGTTCCATAAATTATCTGGGCTTGTCCCGACGAGAGGAATCATTCGCTCTGTATCAAACGTGTTAAAAATGAACATAATTAGATGGGATCTTGGGGGACAAGAACAATATCGTAAGGACTATCTAAGCCCTGAATCCAATGCATTAGTAGAATCTTCATTAATAATTTTCGTCATTGATGTTCAAGATGAAGATACTTATGATAAAGCAATTGAATATTACGATAACCTTTTAAAAGTAATCAAGGAAAATGATGAGAACCCATATTTCCTAATCTGTCTCCATAAGGTTGACCCCGAACTTTATGATAAATACAAAGAAAATGTTAAAGATTTGATGAAATCGTTCAAGGAGAAGTCTAAAGGGTGGAATCATGAAATTTTCGTGACTTCAATTTTTAATCGTAGTTCCATTATCGAGGCATTTTCTTTTGGTATTGCTCAATTCCTGCCCAAGAAAAAAGCCTTGGACTTACTATTAAAGAATTTCATGTCTGACGCAAAACAGACAGGCGAAAAGGTATCTGGCACCTGGATATGGGATGAAAATTCTATTTTTTTAAGCATGGTTTTTGATGATAAAAAAACCGAAAAAAATAGCGTAATAGCATCCATGGGGATCATTGGGATAGTTGAATCATTTGAAAAAGAAGGAGAATTTCGATCCTTAATGCTGGAAATCAATAAAGAGTATCAATTCTTAGTCATAAAGGTTGGTAAAATATACACGGCCATCGTTGGGAAAAACGTAGATTTTGAAAAAATATGGAAACTCTACGATGAGCAGTATTTAACAAATTTAGAGGAAATCATAGAAAAAGAGGAATGAGATCAAATTTAATGGTTAATCCATTTCGGGGATCCATTCAATATGGTTTAAATAATCCTCAATTCGATCAATGAGTTCTAGAAGAAATTCATCGTCATGGGGGGCAAGGACTTCCAGCAGGCTTTTTAGAAATTCACGAGTTTCTGCGTCGCGATGTTGCATTACGAGCTTATAATCAATTAAATCGGTGAGACTCTCTTGTAAAAGTTGCATATTCTCGCTTTCCTTTTTTAGTTGCTGATTTTTATCGGAAAGTTGTTTTTGGATGGAGGAAATTTTTACTTTTAGTTCTTCAATTTCCATTCTTAATGCTAATGAAGCTTTAAATCGTGACATTGTTTCTTCGCTTTTTATTTTTTCACTGAGTTGCTTAATCATATCTTGGAGCGTCTCAATCATGCTTTCTTTGTTTTTTAAGTCCTCTTTTAACTGTTCATGTTCCCGTTCAATTTTATCGGCTTTATGTTCAGCGGCAAGAATAATGGCCAATTCATCCTCATTAATCGGTATTTGGTGATTTGTAACTGCATGGTATAATACGGGTAAAGTCTGAGATGCATTCTCCGTGTATCTGAGCACGTCCCGGAAAGTCGTGGTTCGGGCATCGAATCGTTTCACGGGGAATTCCTGGAGGACGATTTTAGCACCCATTGGTATTATTTTTTTGTATTCTTGAGGGTTTTCGTGTTTTTCAAGTAAGAGAGCGATGACGAAATTCGGTGCAATGTAGTACTGGGCGGTTATCAGTCCTGAAAAAAAGCTCACAACGTTGAGTTCTTTCAATTTTAAAGTGATGACGCTTGCATCTAGCTGCCTCATGCGGTGTAAGCTCCCAATTCGCATTATTTCTTGCTGAGTTAACTCAAAGTCTTCAGGAGGATACTTATAGATGAGAAAAAATCCTTCTTTATTCGTCCACCCAATTAACGCTATCCCGCGTGGCATGAATTAAATGTTTGACCTTACCTTATAAGTGTCTTTTTATCTATTCTATAATCTTGATGAGATAGTCTTCTGGTGAAACATTAAAATTCATTCTAATATCATTAAACGCCAGCTTCATATTTTCGTGTAAAAGATAGATCTTTTCAGTATCTAAGACCACTCCTTTAACTCCGCCCTTTCTATCAGTATAACTTTTCTGATGCTGACGCTTAACCAGAACATTTAACTTTTCAAGAAAATCGATAGGAAGACCGTCCTTTAATCCGAGCTCTCGTAAGATTTCTACCCTTAGAAAGATTAGATGATGAAATCATGATTTAAATCGAATTTAAATCTTTAAAAGGAATCTATTTTATGTTATTTTTGATAATACTTAGGGGTTGGAGAGTGGCATTTAGAGAACTTAATACATATAAAATATATCATTTTTAGAAATTGATCAATAACCAAATTATATTGGTTTAACACCAATTTTAAATACGATTTAAGTTTTGAATTATTGATTATAAATGAATGTTAATTTAGATGATGTAAAATATATAACAGAAACCACTCTTACCATTAGAGGTACAAGAAGACGGACTACTGTTCCTAAAGTCATTGTTGATAAACTCAAACTAATGAATGGAGATAAAATAAGGTGGATTCTTTTTAGAGATGGAAAATTAATAATCTCGAAAGTGAAATGAGAATATTTTTTTTACAAATCGACTAGATTTTGTCCAAAATACTTAGTTTTTATAAATGAATGATTCACATTTTAATTATTATGTAATTTTTTAGAATTTTTTATTTATTTACTTTTTAATCATTTATTCTAAATCATTTTTTTTATGACACATAACGTGGTCACATAGAATTATTTTGACGCCAAACTATATTGGTTTGAAACCAAATTTAAATATGGATTCTTAATCGTTTTCACATCAAAATAAAAAATTTGGAAGTTACCCTTTTTGATAGAAATCATAATATTTATTTTGATAGGATTTGGAGCCCAAATGGTGGATGGGGCTATTGGAATGGCTTACGGCGTTATCTCGAATAGCTTTTTAATATTATATGGAGTTCCTCCCGTCAATGCGAGTGCTTATTTACATGCGTCGGAAATATTTACTACGGGAGCTTCGGGGCTTTCACACTTACGACTAAAGAACGTAGACAAATCCCTCTTAAAGAAAATGATCATTCCGGGAGTTGTAGGTGGAGCGTTGGGAGCTTACGTATTGACGACATTAAATAGTGATATATTAAAATTAGCGGTTTCAATGTACCTTATCGGCATGGGTAGTTTCATCATTTACCGTGCAATTAAGGAAAAAATTAGTAATGATATCAACATGGCCACTAAAACAATTGTTCCTCTCTGCGCTGTTGGTGGTTGCTTAGATGCAATTGGCGGAGGTGGTTGGGGACCTGTTGTTACGTCTACCATGGTTGCTAAAGGTAATGATGTTAAAAAGACCATAGGAACGGTTAACTTGACGGAATTCTTTGTGACATTATCAGAAACTTTCATGTTTTTGATTCTTTTTGTAAAAATAGACATTATTTTAGTCATGAGTATGTTAATAGGTGGTGTTATAGCTGCGCCTCTGGCTGCTTATACTTGCAAAAAGTTTCCCTTGAAGCCGTTAATGGTATTTATAGGAGCATTGGTGATATTTCTTAATGTGAGAAACATATTTCGATTTCTAGAAGGGCCGTTCTTATTTTGAAAATACTCTTGTCCGTTCAGAATTAAATGAAAAAAAATATTACTATAATTATTAATTAGACACTAGGCAATTCTTTTCTTTTTTATTAAGAGGGAATTGCAAAACTAAAAATTTAACTTTTTTCGTCGAAAAATTAACCTGAATTTTCATTTTGGTCAGAAAGCAA
>JABXJT010000176.1 GCA_013375455.1 Candidatus Helarchaeota archaeon
CTTCTTATGATCTTGAGAAAATATCATTGGAACGTAAGTCGTGCCGCTACAGATGACCATGCAGGATGCCTCCTCATGAATCACTCCTTTTTCCCCAGCAAATTGTTCAATAACCACTGTATTTGAAATTTGGAGCATTTTATCAACTTCTGCAACTGCCTCTTCTTGAGTTGCACATGGATGCACGCCTTTTCCTCCCATATCACCGCTCGGATGTTTCACAACTGTATTTTTCGGATCCTCCATTATCTTTGCTTTTGCTGCCTCTGCATCTTTAAAAATCCAATGGAGCGGCGTGGAAATACCTGCTTTTAGCATCACTTCCTTACCATAAATTTTATCGACTTCAATTTGTGCCAATTTAAGATTTGGGCCATAAATTAATACACCGTTTTTCTCAAATGCATCCACGATACCTTTCCCAAGCTGACTTTCAGATCCCGTGATGACCAAATCGATCTTTTCTTTGAGGGCGAAATCAATCAGCGCGTTAAAATCATTTGGTGAAATATCAACATTTTCGCCGAGGAGTTTGGTTCCCGGATTTCCCGGGGCGGTAATGATACGTCCTACACCATCACTCTTCGACATCAGGTAAGCAATGGCACTTTCGCGACCACCGCCTCCGATAATTAAGACAGATTCTCCATTAGCCATGTTTCTCCTCTCGAGCAAGTTCTTTTGAGAGAATTGATTTGTAAAATTAAATAATCCTTTCAATCAACTCTATTTAAGCCTTCTTTCACATATTACCGAGGAACTACAGTGGTATCATACTGTGGTCTATCTATTTATAATGCCATTTGAAGCACAATTCATTATGATAATCAGCTTAAACGGGCTAAATTGGAAATATCGATGTGATGCGGACCAGCAAGGCGAACACGAAAATTGGCATGATCCGGTTTTTATAAAGAAAAATTGGGATGCCTTCCCATCAGTTGAGCTCCCCTGCTGCTGGAATAGCATAAGTGAGGAGGAACAACTTCCATATGACCGATATGTAGGATATTTCTGGTTTTTTCATCAATTTACATTAAATAAAATAGAGGATGGTAAAAATTATTACATTAAATTCAACGGCATTAATTATCATAGCAAGGTATGGATTAATGGAGCCTATTTAGGCGATCATCATGGAGGTTTCTTACCCTTCAAACTTAAAATTCCAACTAAAATCTTGGAGAAGAATAATGTCATAGCGGTTGAAGTAGAAAATTTCCGAGAATTTAGTCGTCTCCCCTCATTACATTTTGATTGGTATAACTGGGGTGGAATTTATCGGGATATTGATTTGATTATTGTTCCAAAGGCGCGAATCCAATGGGTTCACATAATCACTAAGCAAATATCTCCCAATTCAGCAACGCTAATCGTGAATTATAAATTAACCAACAAGGGTCAAATAAAATGGAAAATTAAATTAGGTTCAAGCATTATCATTGATGGAACAGCTGAAGCTCAGCAAAAAAGTGGCGAATTTCGCTTAAATATATCCAATCCGAATCTTTGGTCACCTGACTCTCCTAATCTATATGAATTTGAAGCTAAACTCAATGATAAGGGAGAAGAATTTAAGACAAAATTTGGTATTCGCACAATTGAAGTGAGCAAATCAGGCATCCTTATCAATAATAAACTGATTAAAATAAAGGGTGTAAGTCAACATGAGGAATTAATGCCTTACGGACGTGGAATAAAAAAAGAGGATCGCCTAAATGATCTTAAAAACATGAAAAAAATTGGGTTCAACACTCTCAGAACTGCCCATTATTCTCATGATGAAAAGTTAATCGAATTAGCTGATGAAATCGGGATTCTAATTTTAGAGGAAATTCCTGTTTATTGGACCAGTGATTTTAAAAATCCTGAAGTATTGAAATTAGGGCTAAGGATGATAAAAGATCTCATTTTTCGCGACTTTAATCATCCTTCAGTAATTGTTTGGAGCGTTGGGAATGAAGTTCCTATAGAACATCGGGCCTGTTACCAATTCATGCATCAATTAATGCAATTTGCAAAAAAGCTTGACCCTTCAAGGATTATAACCTTCGTTTCCAGCAGATTTACCTCTGATACATTACGTCCCAAGTCCGACCTACCATGCCTTAATATCTATTTTGGCTGGTATTATTTTAGCGAGCGGAACCTCAACATCCTCCTAGACTTTATTCATGAAACAGCTCCATCACTTCCATTGCTTATTACTGAGTTTGGAGGAGGGGCGAAATATGGATTTCATTCCAGTAAATTTGAACGGTTTTCAGAAGAGAAACAAGCCTCACTTATTACTCATTCAATTGAAACCTTCAATTCCAAGGATTATATTGCAGGATGGATTATTTGGATTTACCG
>JABXJT010000051.1 GCA_013375455.1 Candidatus Helarchaeota archaeon
TGCCTCTTTCTGTTGCGATGATGGTTCTTGCCCGACCTTTATTATTGCTCCTAGGTCCTGGTTATGTTAGTGGTGCTATCAGCGGTAGCATAACTGAAGCCTTATTGTTTCAAGGTTGGGTTACCTTTGCAATAACTGCCTTCGGTCAAGCGTTCTATGGTTTGGCGGTCCTATTTGGGTCGGCTTTAATAGGATCCGGGAAAGCTAAAAAATCGGCCATAGGATTTGGAATAGGTGCCTTACTTTTATTCATTATTACTCCAATTCTCATTTTTCTATTTGGCTTGCTTGATGACATCTTTCCGATTCTAGGAAACAACTTCTCTCTTGTAGGAGCCGGTTTTGCATTCTTAATAAGCGGTTTTTTCGTTCTCCCTTATCTAGCGCGCGCCACCCGACGTCATTTAAAGATCAAATATGATCTTCGCCTTAAACGATTACTGATTTGTATGATCATTATTGCAATATTACTCTGGTTTGCTCCTGCAGACTTTTTACCATTAACCGCTTATGTCATAATCACCACCATTTTATGCATTATTTGCTATTGCTTCTTCGGCGTGATCGGCAAGGGGGATGGGAAACTTGTGCAGGATACCTTTGATTCTTTTAATTTGGGAGGGCTTGGGCGCCTGCTCCGGAAAATCGGGCGATTTATCTACAATCTAAATCCCTTTAACGAAAAATAAGATGGATTTATAGGAGTTTTTCTTCTTTATCTTTCCTTCGCCGGTCCTCTTCCTCAGCTGCTCTCAATTGGCGTAGTTGTTCCTCGGTCAAATCTTTTCCTTGCAAATAAGTCGGTAATTTGGAATCAGCACGCACGGCGGGTCGTGTTACTTCCGTTCTAGGCTTCAACAAATCGGCCATCATTGTTTTGCGGGGTTTGGGCATTTCCTGATCCTTAATTCTGAGGAAGGTCGGTAAATCCTCCGCGGGCTTGGCTGAGGGAGCTGGCTGTTCAAAAAAGCCTCTGGGGCGGGGTTTTTTGGGAACGAGTATCAATCCCGATTCTTCCCACTCCACCGCCTTCTCTTTTTCAGCTTGAACGTAAGAAGGTTCCGAAGAAATGAGTTGTTTAAGCCTCTCTCGCGCTGAGAGTTTCTTAGATTCGAGTTCTTCACGCGTGACAACAGTCTCATCTGCCGCCCAGTCGGCTGCTTTTTCTTTCTCTACTTTTTCGAAGGTTGGTACTGCCTTTTCTTCCTCTACAGGAATAGCTATTCGATCAAAAAAACCTTTGGGCTCGACTCTTATTGGAGCTGAAACTACTCCCTCGCGTGCCCATTCCGCGGCCTTTTCTTGATCCACCTTTTCATACGTGTACCCTTCTGGTATTGGCACCATTCCCCGTGGGCTTTCCGCTTTCTTGCCCTCCGTTATGATGGTCGGATCCTGCTCCCATTCCATGGCTTTTTCCTTATCAATGCGTTCAAACGTGTAGCCTTCCTCTTGAACTGGTTCTGGTCTTGGGGCACCCACTGCTTCTCCTGGAAGAATCGTGGAGTCCTTCGCCCATTCTTCCTTCATTTGATCGTCGATTTTTTGGAAGGTATATTCATATTGCGGTTCAGCTTCTCCTGCTTCTGGCGACTCGGTTCGTATTTGGTCTGGCATTTGAGTATCGAGGTGCTGGAACGAGGGCATATAAGCTTCCTCTCCAGCGGCGAGGGTTTTCTCTTCCGTTGGAACTTGGTCTGGCATTTGAGCATCTAACCGCTCATAGGAGGGCATATCGGCTTCCCTACTGGTTGGTGCTCTCGCATCTACTCGGACCTGGTCTGGCATTTGTTCATCAAGCCGCTGAAATGAAGGAACATACGGTTCCTCCGCAACGGGCGTGGCCGGAGGTGCTTCCGCAGGGAGTACTGGTTCCCTTTGGACGGATCGAACTGGGTATTCTGGGACTTCCTCTCGTGCCTCTCGAAATTGAGTATTAATGAACTCATACTCTTCGAATTCCCCTTGGATGATCTCGTAGGAGACTAGCGTGTCAAGCATCTGATAAATTTCCAATGGACTCCTTTGCAATTTTGTACCCAAATACGTCACGGAAGTGGCCCGCTGCGAATTCACCACGTTATATAACTGCCTATACAATCGGCTATTGAGTAAATTCTGCACAGAGATGAGTATCTGGGTTAAATTCGCGGGTTGTACTTGATCAAAGATGGTATTAAAATCTTCTAACAGGGCAATGGGAATTTGTATTCCACTCCTCTTATAATCTATCCTGGAAATTTTCATTGGGTCTGGGATTTCGATTGCCCCTAATTTCGCTGCACCGAAGAAAACCGAGTATCGTGGACTTCCATATTTTGCAAACGGAGTAATCTCGATCTTGTAATTATAATTGATGAAGCGCCGAACCAGTTCCTCATACAGGCGCTCTGCCAATCCTGGAAGGAGTGAGGTTCCGCCGGTTAGTAAAATATTGCTTAACAATGCCTGCTGAATCGTGCTATCATAATTGGATACGACATCGAAAATAAGCTTATCGAGCGGATCTACGGCCTTTTCTTGCGGTCCGAACAACACCTCTGGTCCCAAAAACCGTTCAGCACTAACAGCTATGGATTCATTGAGCAAGAGTGGGAACCTGATGCCTCCACCTCTCCGCTGCTCCTCCATCGCCGCGACGGGATCTCGGCTAACAAATCCATAATTCTCTTTAATCATCTCGGCAATTCCCAACGTCGAAATCCCTGTTGACTCCTGCAATCCCTCGAAGGATCCCTTATCCCATAATAGGCGATGTAAAAGGTCCGTTATGTCCCATCCCCCCAAATCCACTACCCGGACGCCGTCTACCACGATATTACCATTAATGATGGGGGTAATTTGCGTGAGCTGAAACCCGATATCCACCACGAGTCCCGTCTGAACGCCGCCAGAGATGCAATTCAGCAGGGGTTGAAAGGCTGGCACAATTTCCTTAATGCCATACGTGGAGAATAACATCTGCCCGAGTTGGGTCATTATGTTTGAATGAAACGGTTGCGTGACTAAGACGGTCTGGTTCGCCGGGCTGATATTCGCTTCCTCCATTGCCGATTCAAATAGCTTGGAAAAAAAGAACTCATCTAGTATCGTTTTCCCATCATACAACCACTTTAAATCCAAGTGATTTCGTAAATAAAACGCTTCCTGCCCGAAAAAATACTCCTGCTTCACATCTCGAATGTTTAGCTCTCTAAAAATCCGTTTCTTCATGATAAAGTCAATATCGCTCCGAATCTGCCCCATTACTAACGGGATATCCAACCGTGGCGCAAATTCGCCACCGAAACCCACCTTAAGCGCGTAACTTCCAATATCAAGTATCAAAGGTTTCATTTAAATCACCTATTTTCTCTCTGCTCACCAATTCGAGTTCATTCACAGTAATTAAATGGCACGAAGATTTATTTAAACCTTTCATATGGCGTTTATGAGCATTGTGGATTAAAGTTCAAAAAAAAATAAGTTAGAATCCGGCAGCTGATTACCGCATAAACCTAGATGTTCAAGGAAGTATTTTAAAATCACCATCTTCTTCTTGAATCAAGCACCCAGAGTTTTTTAACGATTTATAACTTTCAGCTGTTTCTTTTTTCTTCCTTCATACAGTTTTCGATGTTTAGGATTTATGGATTCAAAGTATTCTTTTGCTTCATCAGCAGGAAGTATTATAAAATCACCATCTTCTTCTTGAATCAAGCACCCAGAGTTTTTTAGCGATTTATAATTTTCAGCTGTTTCTTTCTTATTCCCAAAACAGACCAGTTGACAAAATGCACACGTCAAGCGTAATCCTCTAAAGGGGGATTTATATTCAGGAGATGTGTTTTCTGGCCATTTTTGATAATTTTTGACAGCAGTTGCTATAACACTAAACATCTTCTTATCGTCATCAGGAAGTTGATAGCGGCCAGGGGACCAAGTTGACCATTTTCCATTTTGTTCTAATCCACTGAACCCACCACATACAAGTTGGCACCGGAGCTTAGTTCTCCGAGCGCAATGAGTGAATTTTTTGCCCCCTAAAACGACCGAAGTTTCTTCATTTCTTACTAAGTATTTAGATGCACAAGCAAGAGTGCAAATTCGACAATTATCACAAAATGATTCTTCGGGTGGTATGGGTTCTGTCGGTTCGAGTTTTGCTGAAGTAACAACCGAACCGAGAATAATTGTTGCGCCTATATCTTTAATACCTATAGTACCACTCCAACCATATGATCCGACACCTGAACGCACGGCTACATACTTATGCGATAGATGCGGTGGTAATATTATTCGCCAATTCGGAATTTCCAGCCGATATTGATTTTGCTCCATCTCTGATTCTTTTACCCCCCTAGTTTGGCTAAATGTAATATAATTTCCAGGTGGTGGAGGTTGATTGGCTTTAAAGCCTTTTTCTTGGAGTAATTTTATTAATCCATCTGAAATACTAACTGACCTCCTATTAACTTCGACATTATCCTTCACATGATTTAACCAATTTGTTTTTTTTAGAAATGGCCGGATATAATCCTTATTAAGGGGTATCGCAAAACTAATTGCTGATTGAGCTTCTGGCAGAATATAAGTAATATCTGAACTGGGCGGACCGCCTTCTAATGTTTTAGTCGTTGCAAATCCGGCTCTTAAGGCTCCTTGATCAAGTAAAAAATCTTCAATTTCACTATTGAGAGTAATAAATCTTCACCTCGAAGAAAATATAGTTCTATCAAATTGAATATTATATCAATCAGTTAATTTATCTGATATTTAAACTATTTTTCTGATTCATATTATTTCGGATTTAGCGGATTTAAATTATAGAAAAATCGGGGTATTTTAGGCTTCGGACGGCGACCAATCGACCGCCAATCCTCTAAATTTTGGAGAGCGCTTTCAATTTCTCCTCAATAAACACCATCTTATCCATGAGATTTTGGACTATGCTGGTCGAATCAAAGGAACTGATCCGCGCACCACAGCATATGAACCCGTGTTCCATGGCCTTGGCATAATCAAATAGTTGCTTGCAATGACTGCAAACAAATAAACAGTCATTGGATATATAATAGTCCTTTACATCCTTTATTTGTTGATACCTTGTCTCCAAGTCTTTCTTTATCTTGAATAATATCTTGGTTCTGTTGAATTCGTAAGAAAAAATATTTTCTTTAACTTTTCGGGTTATAAAACCATTTTGCTCCAAATTGTATAAACTGGATTGGACGGCGTGTTTCGTGCCCAATTCCATCAATTTCTCGAGCGTTCTGGTCTTCTTGATGATCAGGCTGAGCATTTCCATCTTGAGAACTATGTTATCGGGGGATAGGAGCGTGACCCCATAATCTAACACGTCTATGAATTCCTTTGACTCCTTTAGTCGCCCATTAAATGAAATTGGACTCTGCAGTAATCTGTCGGTTAAATTCACATCCAAACTCAAAAACCCATCCTGAAAACAAGTTATTAATACTATATAACCCATCAAAGTATAAAAATCCTTAGGGTTGACGCGACAGAATTACCAACCGTGGCATTCCGTCAATGTGGAAGCTAGCAGGAATACCTGATTATTTGGCGTTCGTGAGCTGGCTTTCGCCGTAGTACTAAAATGACTGCGCCAAATCCAAGGAGGGTAAATAATCCCATAATCTCAGGAACGGGCGAGGGGTCACCACCCCAAGTATCTGCAATAAACAGTGAGAACGTATTGAAATAATTGTCATTTTAATAAGTATACAATTGAATTGCTTCTTTGATATTCTTGATTGCTTCCTCTTTAGTGTTTCCCTCCGAAATGCAACCAGGTAACGACGGAACATGGATTGTAAAGCTTCCTTCTTCATCTTCCTCGATAATGACTTTAAATTTCATGAAATGGCCTCCTTATTTCCGTTTCACTCTAATTCAAACCAACGCAAAATCGCGTAAATTGTAGCACCCTCAGCCTTTTTAATGCCGTATTCCTTGCATTTCCCATTATTTAAAAATCAAATATTATGCCGTGATTGATAAATAATTAGGATTAATAGATTAGATTTGCTTTAATAAACTTAGAGGAATTATTCAGAGTATTTCACGCTCCTATCATATGTCGATAGATCTGTTAGCTCCTCGTAGAATAATTCCAATATGATATGAAATTTTTGAAGGTCTTCAAGAGATCCAGTAACGCTAAGTTTCTTAGACATATATTCGGTGGGAAGATCTGTTTCTTGAGTGATAATGCGCAAAATGAGATTTTTAGTTCCTTGGAAAATAATATCTGCATTGGTGTTATTACCCATACCTGTATTAAAAATACCATTTTCTATACTTATCCAAAACCATTCATTTTCTGGAGTATCCTTTATATGGAATTTATATATAATATTGAATCCTTCAATTTCATCTTGTAGGTCTTCACTTTCATTTGAGAATTTAACAAAAAAATCTAGAAAGCTTGGTAAATCCTCCCACTTTAGATTATAATCTAGATATTCTTTAGGTATTTCTCCATATTTCTTTCTAAACTCGTTCATATTAAAATTATATCTATTTTTGAATTAAAATGTTTTTAAAAAAGAATCTCCATATGTCACCTTTGTTTGAACTACCACTGCCTAAAAGCAGATGGATTCCTCGTTCCTTGACCACCGCCTGCCGAGACAGGGCTTACACGATCTCCCGAGGCGTGACTTCCCGTAGTCCCTACGGTAGCATCATTATCGCTAATGATCGTAATCCCTTGTTCTTGAAGAATTTTCAAACCTTCTTCTTTAAGATTATTAGAAGCATTCACATCTCGTTTATGAGTTGTTCCGCATTGACACGTCCAAGTCCGTTCACTCAGTTGTAGGTCATTGGTTATCTGACCACAAACCGAGCAGAGCTTACTGGACGGGAAGAACCGATCAACCAAGACAAGATGTTTGCCCAGCCATTTTAATTTATACTTCAAATACGAGATGAATTGATACCAAGAGAAATCTAAGGTTACAGATTTGGACAATCCCGAATTCAACTGTTGCATCCCTTGAATATTCAAATCTTCTAAGATGATAGCGTCGAATTGGGTGCTTAAGGAATGGGTAAGTTTGTGGATCCAATCCTTTTTTTGATTATGAATTTTCTCATAGAACCTTGCTAACCTAAATCGCGCTTTCTCACGGTTTTGTGAACCTTTTTGCTTTCGGGACAGTAGTTTGTGTAATCGTTTCAACTTACGTTCTTGCTTTCGATAAAAGCGGGGATTGGTCAATTCCACAGTTTCACTAACGAGAAAGTTCGGGGCAGACATGTCAAACGCTTCAATCTTGTGAAGCTGAATAGCAGTAAGGGGTTGGACATCGATCTCTACCTCAACGGTGATTGCCACGAAATATTTATTTGTTCTTGTTTTGCTGACGGTTACATGCTTAATTGGGTGATTTATTTCCCTGTTATCTCGATACTTCACCCACCCCACTTTCGGGAGTCTGATTCGCTTGGATGCTTGGTCAATTCGAATGTTGTTATTGATGTTGTAGGTCGTGTAAGTTTGCTTCTGCTTCTTCGATCTAAATTTGGGATAGCCAATCTTCTTCCCCTTGTGAAGACCGCGAAAGAATTTCTGAAATGCTTGGAAGAGATTTTCTCTTTCGGATTGGAGAGCTCTGGAGTCTACTTCGGTTAGGAAGAGAAATTCCTCTTTGTATTGCTTTTCAGTCCTGTAGTTATGGGCATACAATTGTTCCTTATCATTTTTAAGATCCTCATATATTTTATTGCGTTCTTCCAGCATTTTATTGTGAAGAAACCGACAACAGCCGAAAGTTTTATTGAGGAGCTCCCGCTGTTGCTTATTCGGGTAGATTCTGACCTTAATCCCTTTATACATCTTCATTTTTACATTAGACCAACACTATTTTCCTAAATCATTATTGGATTCCATTCTATTAAAGCAAGAGAGATGCCTGAAAGTATTATTCACATTAATAAGAAAAATTCTCGGGCACAATTTTAATCCATACCATTTTCAACCCATCCATTCCCTTTGTATAAAAATTCTTAGGGTCAATAGTACGAAATAGTCAGGATTCCTGACAACTTCCTGATCGACAATAAACGCCTTCTCTGCTCATCATTCTAATTCCATTTCATTTTTGTAAAATACTTTATCAAAATTCAAATAAAATTTATAAGAACTGACGTGATATCCTACTAAACCGTTCTACTTCAACTCAAACGTTGCTCATTTATTTTTATAAAATAATTTATGATTTTTAAAATAAAGATTTAAAAATAACCCAGTGGGGTTATTAAATTAACTTTTCAAAACCATTAAACTAATCTAAAGATGTGATGAGATATGGTTACTATCATTCAAAAAACAAGAAGTATTTGCCCAGAATGCCAAGAAATTATAGACGCAGATTACATCGAGGAAGATGGGCAAGCTTTTATGGTTAAGGAATGTAAAGATCATGGTAAATTTAAGGATCTTGTATCCATCAATGCGAAACATTTTCGCTGGATTCAACAATTCACCTTCAATTCTGAAGCGAAGATGTGCAACCCCCAGACGCAGACAGATAAGGGCTGCCCGCTAGATTGCGGGATCTGCGACTTTCACAAGTCTGCACCTGCAATGGCTATCACTGACGTGACTTATCGGTGCAATCTCAAGTGTCCCGTGTGTTTTGCTAATGCTTTAACGGAGACCGGGAAAAATATCGAGCCCTCCTTCGAGGAGTTGCGTAGAATTTATACTCACTTTCGGCAAATCAAACCACAGCCACCAGTCTGCGCATTTTTTAGCGGAGGAGAGCCCACCGTCCGCGAGGATTTCCCGAAAATTCTCCGGATGGCAAAGGATTTAGGATATGCGCAACTCCAGGTCGCCACTAATGGAATTCGATTCGCAAAGGACATCAATTATCTCGAAGAATGTATCGATGCAGGTCTTAATGCGATGTATCTCCAATTCGATGGCGTTAATGCGGAGGTATATAAGAAAATCCGCGGAGCTGACATCTGGCATATCAAGCAAAAAGTGATCGAGAACTGCCGAAAGTTGAAATACCATGATGTAATCTTGACACCTACAATCGTCAAAGGGGTCAATGACGATCAAGTTACTAAAATTTTCGATTATGCAATAAAAAACATAGATGTGGTTTCAGTAGTTTCTTACCAGCCCATAGCGTTATGTGGTCGCTTCGATCAGGAAAAACTCCTTGAACAGCGCTATACATCGTCTCACGTAATGGATGCACTAAACAAGCACACGAATGGACTAATTCCTTGGATGTATCCTATGATAGCATTGGCCCGCTTCGCAAAAGTTGGAGCGTGGTTGAGCAATTCGGCAGAAACGCTGGAGCTTACCTGTCATTCTATTTGTGGCTACGGAAGTTTTGTCAGTTATGACCCAAACACGAAACAGATTTATGATATGTCTAGCCTCTTTAACATTCCGAAATTCCTCCGGATCACGGAGAAATGGTATGATCGTTTACTGAAAAAACAGAAGAAGAAAAAATACAAGGATGTCTTCAATTTTGGCCCCATCAGCCGGGGACTCGGTGCGCTCTTGGATCGGGGGGATGTCTCACTGGATAAGGCAAGATTCGCGGCAGACTTGCTTACGACTATGCGGAACCCCTTAACCACCGGTGTTAGTATGAGCAACTATATTCAGCGAGCACGACTCTTTATAGAGACCATGATAAACAGTTCGCGAGAGTCATCTGCTGATTACCTTACCAAGGGGAACAATTTACTGGTTGCTTTAATGCATTTCCAAGATGGGTATAATTTGGACGTGGAACGTACCTCCAGATGTCTGGTGCACTATGGATATATTGACCCTAAGTCAAATCTTATTCGTGCGGTACCGTTCTGCCCGATGAATGCCATCCACCGCCCTAGAATCGAGAAAGAGTTGTTAATGGCCCAAGCCGTGAGCAAAGAAGAAGAAGAAGATGAAGTTCCAATTCCCCAGCTTCATTCATGATACTTTTTATTCCCTCCACGTATTTCTAACTATTCTCTGTCCGTTCGCTAACAAAGTTCTAAGAAAAGAATCTAAATAAATAAGTCAATTGTAATTTCTACTAAAGGGAAATTATAATTTTTGAAGGATGAAAAGAATGATACGACAGAGAAAGTATTCTGCATTGGGTTTATTGGCATTTCTGCTCGTGTTTACGGCGCTACCTCCTATGGATGCGGTCAGCTGGGGGGATCCCCTGGCAACGGACCTAATTGGAGATGGAACCGCGCTGGGTGAGGATATACTTGCGGTTGATGCCCAATATGCTAACGAGTTCACCTATTTCCAATTTCAGCTAAACGAGCCGATTATGGCAGATATAGAATACTCTGTTTTCATTGGATATGACAGGAATCTAACCAACGGATTCACGATTTCAGGTACGGATTCAGGCCCAGACCTGTATTTAAGATGTAACCCTCAAACTTCTGGTTCTGATACGATAATAGGTATCTATCTCTACATTTCTGGTGGTTCTTCGGCTTGGGTACAGTTTAATGTGACCGCCAATAACGGCTCCGCAATGACCTGGAGCAACCCTAGCATTGTCCCCTACTTTGCTATACACACATTTGAGAACGGTTCCCAAGCCGATCTCGCGTTTGGTGTGAATTGGATATGGGTCGTTGGTCAGATGGCAGGCCTTGCGGGGGATGGGTGTTCTTTATACCTCGAATTTAGGACGACAATCGCCGGCACCGACTGGTGCCCTGATCGCACTGGAAATGCGACCGATTATATCGAGTGGAATTTTTGTATGGAAGAAGGGGTGCCAGGGTGGATTTTCTTCTTAATAATACTATTTCCATTAATTGGAATCTGTATTGCTCTAATTATCACTTACAAGCGAAGAGAAGGTAAAATATAATTCTTTACTCCTCAATTTCTAAATAAGCATATTTCTAACTATTTCCTGGTCATTTTTACTACCAAGACAAGAGCTCTACTTTTTATATTTTACTCATGTAACCCAACCCCCTCCTCGCATCATCTTGAAATATTTTTGGGTGATAAGATGAATTTATCAATAATGTTCTACTAATTAAAGATCAAGGCTTTTTTAAAATAATTAATTGAGGAGATAACTGGTCTGGTATTGGGCGTCTTTGACGTTTTCAGTTTAATCATGATAGGGATTATCCTGAGTATCTTCATTTTCCTTTATGGAAGAGTGTGGAAGATCGAAGAGGTTCCCCTCACTCCCATAAACTTGTACGGGGCTTCCTTCGTTCCGCTTTCTATTGGATTTTTTTGCGGGATACTCTTTCAGGTCGTTGTAGCTTATGAGTTTACACTCCTCTTTTATGTTCTTATTGCTGGTCAAATTTTGTTAATCATGATTTCGGACAGTTCGGGCGATGAAACGGTGCGAAAACTTCGGTACGGGCGCCTTGCTCTGTATTTGATTGGGTATTGCTTAGGGTTTGTAGGAATAATTTTCCTCTATATCCTTGTTTTCCTGCATATGCTTTTTTTTGGAATTTCTTCACTGAGTACTATTCGTGTCGACTGGAACGTACTTTTGTTTCTTATAGTTGGGACCATAATATTCATCTCATCACTTTGGGGGTTTAGCAATGAAGAAAAATATTCCCTTCATGATACAGAAGGTGAAATGAAGGTAACTGCTTTAGCATTTGCCAATATCGTATTAGCCACGTTTTCATTAGCAACTACAATATGTGGAGTGGTGGTTCTTGGCGATTTGTTGTTCTGGCATAGACGAACAGGTATGAATTATTTAGCGGGAGTTTTATACCTTCCCATAGGTATTGTTCTATTGATTTTGAGTACGAGGAAGTTGAGGAGATATCGGAAGCAATTGAATGAAAAAAAATCGATGGTTGAATTAGTATGATAAAAAGCAGAAGTAGAACCGCATTCTTTGCAAAGTTCCTTTAATGATTCATTAATTAAATGAAGAAAAAAAATACGCTGGAATCATCCTATTTTATTCTTATGAAATAATTTATAATGAATAGGCAGAGTTTTTATGCATCGGTGTGATATCCAATAAAAACAAGCACCTCTTTAAGCATGCTCAAGTAATAGGGTTTATAAAATAAATAATTGAGCAACGAGGTTCCTGACCGAGTTAATAAGTGTTTTAATGTTTTAGGCAATAAATAGGAGAACTGTATTGGAAATGTCCGATATTATTTACCGTACAACGAGCATATGCCCTGAGTGTCATCAGCGGATTCCAGCTGACTATATTGAAGAGGATGGGCAGGTCTTCATGACCAAGGAATGCCCTGACCATGGTCCTTATAAAGATCTTATTTCTATTAATGCGAAACATTTTCGGTGGATCCAGCAGTTTACAATGGATTCCGAAGCGAAGATGTGTACTACTCAGACGCAAAGCAACAAGGGTTGTCCTCTGGATTGTGGGATCTGCGATTTTCACAAATCCGCACCCGCAATAGCTATAATAGATATTACGTACCGCTGCAATCTTAAATGTCCTATATGTTACGCAGCGGCTGTCAATGAACGAGGCAAAAACATCGAACCTTCGCTTGAGGATTTGCGTCGGATCTACCAGCATTTTCGGGATATCAAGCCCACCCCTCCTGTCTGTGCCATGTATGCGGGGGGCGAGCCGACAATTCGCGATGACTTCCCAGAAATTCTCGCGATGACTAGAGATATGGGGTATATCCAACGTCAGGTTGCAAGCAACGGGATTCGGTTCGCGAAGGACATCAACTTCCTTCAGAAGTGTATTGATGCTGGCATGAACGCGATCTACCTTCAATTCGATGGGATTGGCGATGAAGTTTATGAAAAGACCCGCGGCGCGAAACTCTGGAAGCTCAAGCAGGAAATAATAGAGAACTGCCGGGAACTGGGCTTCCCGAATGTCTGCCTCGTCCCTACGATTGCTAAAGGCGTGAATGACGACCAAATTGGCAATATTATTCAGTTTGCTATGGACAATATTGACATCATATCAGTGATCAGCTTCCAGCCCGTGAGCCTCTGTGGTCGTATTTCGGATGAAGATCGGATGAAAATGCGGATCACCAGCTCGCACGTTATCGAGAAGGTCAATGAGTTCACCAATGGCGAGACTGGTTGGATGTACCCAATGGTAGCGCTTAATAAATTTGCTAAGGTGGCTGCTTGGATGAGCGGGGTTAATGAGGAGCTGGAACTGACGTGCCACCCTAATTGTGGCTTTGGAAGCTTCGTTTTTATCGATCCGAAGACCGGGGCATACCGGGACGTAACCAAGCTCTTCAAGGTGAAACAATTTTTGAAGGTAAGTGAGAAATGGTATAAAAAGGTCTTGGCAAAACGGGAGGGTAAGGTCAAACCATACCGCAAAATCTTCAATTTCGGTCCCCTGAGTCGCACCATCGGGAGCCTAATGGACCGCACGGAGGAAAACCTAGACAAAGCACGATTTGCGGCTGAACTCCTCACGACAATGCGGAATCCCCTCACGGATGGGATCGGGAACTTTGCTCAACGCGCAGAGTTATTCCTCAAAGCCATGCTCAACAGCAGCCGGGCTAGCAGCTCCGACTGGCTGACGAAGGGAAATAACTTGCTCATCGCCATGATGCACTTCCAGGATGGGTATAACATGGATCTGGAACGCGCTTCGCGCTGCCTCGTCCATTATGGATACGTGGATCCTAAGACCAATACCGTAAAAGCGGTTCCCTTCTGCCCCATGAACACCATCCATCGCGAGCGCATTGAAAACGAACTCCTCATGGCACAAGCCGTGACCAAAGAAGAGAAAGAAGAAGTGCCGGTTCCCGAGATCTTCACTGGCAACTGAATTTCCCATTTTAATTATTACTAGCTAATACGAATACAAAGCGTATAATCTGGATCTTCATCTTCGCCCATCATTCTTTTTTGATTACAGAACATATTTTATGAGATTAAAGATATCCTTTGTAAAGGCAGGTAGCAGATCATTGATCTTGTGGAAATTTTCGCGCAAGGGCGTGAAGAAAATCAAGTAGAAATGGACTTTCATGTATTGAATAAGCTTAAAGAAGAGCCACCCTTCCATTTCTACCTCGATGGTATCAGGCGTGAAGAGGTCGTAATTCCGAAGTTTCTCTGCCATGTTTGCGAAGTAGGGTCCACAGATACGGCAGATATTTCTACTCCCTTCATCATTATATGCTTCACCAATGAGGAGGACATTTTCATCCAGCAGCATGATGGCACTTGATTCGGTTTTTTTCTTGAAATCGTTGAGGACTTCTTGAACGACCTCGCCTTTCGGTAGAATTTTTAGGATTCCATCAACAAACGCACGGCTTACGGTGTCAAAATCGAAGACACTGGTTTCATGGAACGTGAGATCGACAACCTTAGCCAATTCGGAGAACAGATTTTTGACGGTACGTAAAGTTTTCTTAACATCGGGAAATTCCTTTAAATAGGGATCCGCCTTATGGAGTAAGATTACGATATGCGGATACCGTTCAGGATCTATTTTTTCGAAAACTTCGAGTATATTCAGGAAATACTCGACGGAATCCGTGAAACGGGTCGAATCTTGAATATCGATCACGTAAAATAAGAGATCTGTTCCCACAAAAAATTTTTCTTGGGCAAGATATTCCTCTCGATATTGCTTCTGGCCTCCCATATCCCAAATTTTGATGGGTAAGCCGAGAATTGTGAAATCTGTTCGCGTGAATTTGATCGTGGGCTTAAGACTTGCTATTTGGGCGAACTTTCCCTCCAACGTGTATAAGATAGCGGTTTTTCCCGCATTATCGAGCCCAATGAAAATGGTTTTAATGATGGCTTCGCTCATATCGTTCCACGATTCCTTTAAGATCACTTCAACATGGGGAAATTCCTTTTTAAATTATTCATTCCTTATTATAAGAGTAATGAGCTAAAGTATCTCTCTTGTGATCAAATGGCAGAGAAAGAGAAGAAGTCGTTTGAAGATCTATATAACAAAAAGGCTCGCTTGAACGTGATAAAACAGGGGATTTTATTGTATCTCAACCACGTGGAGAAAGGCGAGCGTGATAAAATTGTAAGTAAGTTGTCTGATTTACAAATCGATGAAAATCCCTATGAAGTGTATCGTGGGGGTAAGAGTAAACAGGTTGTGGTGCAGCCGACGCCTGAGGAAATTACTTACTGTCTCAATTATTTGAAAGATAAAGAATTGATTACTTATGACGAACATCGAAAGATATGGATCATTACAGCAGCAGAGGGGAAAAAGAAGAAGGGTCCAACATTAGAAGACTTTTTCGATCAATAACAACTCATACTTGGGGAAAGCTCATGTCGGTCGATTATGATTTAGTAATTATTGGGGCTGGCGCCGCCGGCTTGACCGCGGGCATCTATGCTGGGCGCTATGGATTGAAGACTGCAATTTTTGAAAAATTGACAGTCGGTGGGCAGCTAGCTCTAACCCCTTTAATTGAAAATTACCCAGGATATAAGGCTATTTCCGGCCCTGAACTTGCAGATCTAATGAAAGAACATGCCGAAGGAGCAGGTGCCGAAGTTTTTGAAGTAACCGAAGTGATGGACATTAACAGAGAAGGTGAAAATTTCAAGATCACCACGGTTGATGCGGATGAATTCACTGCAAAAGCCGTCATATTAACCGCAGGGTCCAATCCTCGCAAGCTGAGCGTCCCTGGAGAGGAGGAATTGACCGGGCGTGGCGTAAGTTACTGTGCGATGTGTGACGCCCCCTTCTTCAAGAACAAAAAAGTCATCGTAGTCGGAGGTGGCAATACCGCGGTTGTCAGCGCTAAATATCTGTCTGATCTAGGTTCCGACGTGCGTTTGCTTCATCGGCGAGGCACGACCCGCGGTGAAGAAACCATCAAACAAGAATTAATGCAACAAAACGTGCAGTTTCTATGGAACTCCGTCGTCAAGGAAATTAAAGGTGAAGAGAAAGTCAAGGCGGTAACCGTTGATACCCAAGGTGAAATCAGAGATGTGGAGACAGACGGAATCTTCATCCATGTCGGCGACGTTCCGAACAATGAATTAGCAAAAAAACTGGGACTTGAACTGGATGAGGAAGGTTTCGTGGTCGTGAATGCCCGTGCTGAAACTAATGTAGAAGGTGTTTTTGCGGCCGGTGACATTACTGGTGGAATTCTTCAGGTCTCTACTGCCGTGGGTGAGGGCACCATTGCCGCTGTCAATGCCTACCTCTACATCAAAGGCGGCTGGTATGGGGCAAAACAAGCGAAAGATTGGAGCGATTAATTACTCAATATTTTATAGAAACCTAATAAAAGGAGTATTACAATATCTTAGTAGGGATTATTAACTAGTAATCACGGGTGAAAAATATATATTATCAGGGCGATTTGGGTTGTAGATCCGCGAGATGTGGGGGATCTCCCACGGTTCCGATAAAATTAATACGGAAAGGTACCAATGCAGTTGCCATAACGTGTTGCCCCCAATGTCACAGGAAATATAAGTATTTTCTTCCCATAGTTGATCAAGAGAGATGGCTTCCAGAAATTAGAGACCACATATTCCGATGCATAAATTGCGGAGCATCAAATCCGAATAATTTACATTTTCTCGGGGGTGGTACAACATTTGGCCAATCTTTCCATAAAGGACCCGTCGTAAAGTTCTTATTTATTTGTAATCGATGCCGCAAAAAAACCCCTAAAGTGATCGATTATAGGTTATGGTCGTTGATCAACTCGCAAGCTGAACCCACTCCTGAATTTCCTGCCCCTCAACCAACAGCGTTTTCCAAATTTTGTGGGGTCTGTGGCGCCTCACTCATGCCTGGCGCACCATTTTGCGGGAACTGTGGTAACAGAATCTGAGAAAGAGAATAACTTGGGTTTAAGGAAACCTATCTCTACGATTTTGAATTCCACTTACAATTTCCTTACTTGATATTTAGCTAATCTTTCAGTATTTCCGGCTCTTCCTCCTCACTCGCCTCATTCCCTTTATAAATCGAAAGATAAAAGGAAAATTTTCGAACACGAAATATTTAAATTATAATTGGGGCATTACTTTAACTTAATCAATATACTAGGAGTGGGATAAAAGTTCCTCAAAAGAAACGAAAATCCTATTTAATACTAATTTTATTAATGTTCACCAGCTTTGGGTTTGTTTTCATAAGCATCGGTGTCAACAATAATAAGAATATCCTCAATACAATAACTAATCTTCCTCCTATTGATTCGACTGCCTCAACAAATCCCTCAAGTCCCGTCAATCTTGGTGATGACGTTCATAAGTCAGAAAATTATAACACCACCCTACAAAACTACTATTATGACACTTATTCTATGGATTCAGCTGATTACCATCTGATATGGCTTTCTGAAGTTAACCCTGTAAATCAATTCGACATCGTACTTTTCTCAGACTCTGGATATTTAACACCAATCGGAGGTTCGTTACCCGTAAGTTTACAGTGTAACCTGATTGTCTATCGCCCATCAAGTACTCAGATTATGTATCCGATGGTTTATACCACCTCCGGAACGGGAGATGCGTATATTGAGGCAGAATCTGGAGATGACATTTCTGTGGGTGGATCGTTTAGTAAATCGTTGAACTCGACAGAGGTTGCTGACATGGCAGAAGTCGATTTATCCTCTTCAATCGAGTATAATATTCACCTGTCGGTCCCATCGGGTTGTGACTTCGACTTATTTGTTTTTAGAACCGCGCCAGGGTCAGCGACTCCTGCGGAGATTTACAACAGTACTTCTAATGTAAATGGGCAAGATGAATCTATTGTATTCACCCCATCAACGAGTGACACCTACGCTCTTGTCATGGTCCGAGTAGCTGGGAGTGGTATAGGAACTGTAACCGCTATAGCCCTTGATTTTTTAAATAGCGATATTTCTGAACTTGATAGTTATACTGCATTAGAATATTCATATTACAAGACGTACTTGATGGATGCAAACGATTATCAGTTATTATGGCTTTATGAAACATCCCCTAATACTACTTTCATACCCGTTGTATATTCTGATCCGACCTACTCAACTTTAGCTGGAAATGTTACATCGGCATCGTCAGACTTTCATTGGATACCCTGTCGGCCTTCTTCAAACCAGATGCTGTATCCCAGGGTTTATGCTATGATTGGAACGGATAACGCATATATTCAAATGCAATCGGCAAGGGATTGGGAAGTTGGATGGGGGTCTAGTACTAGCTTAAGTAGTTCAGATCGGGGTACATTATATCAAGCATATCTATCATCCTCATCTGAATATGAGGTAAACCTCGACGTATTCGGCCCCTATAATATTGATCTTCATGTATTTAGAATGGTTGCAGGCGCCCCTACCATACTAGATCATCACATAAGTGCCTCTGATGTTTTGGGGGAAGGGGAAAGCATTAAGTTTACACCTTCGTCGAGCGATACTTATGCATTTGTTTTATTACTAGTAAATGGATCAGGATCATGTTTTTACAATTTTGAGATACTTGAAGTAAGTAGAATTCCATCGTTCGAGATACTCCCGGCTCTACTAGCGTTTGCTTTAATAATTAGTCTAATACTATTTTCTCCCAAAAGAAAAAAAAATGCTTCTAATAATCCAATTTTCCCCTTTTTTAAGTAATCCGAGAATACCCTATCTTTTGATAGTTGGGAAATTCGTGCTTAACAATAAGATAAAAAATTGAATGTAGAATACTTATTTATATTTTTAAATATAAGATATATTAAGAAAGAACTAAAATAAGAGATATTAGAAACGAGAAAAAGAAGGATCGGAGTAAAAGAAAGAATAAAAAGCAGAATGGTGGAAAAAAGATGAGTATGAGTTATCAAGAGAAACTATCCTGTAAACGGAAAAAATGTTCTATGGACCTTACCGTTCCTATGAAGCTCATCGTGAAAGGAAATAGTTTGATAGACGTCACGCGGTGCCCACGATGCCACGAAACGTACAAAAGGATTCTCCCTATGAGTGATAAAAAGGGATGGATTCGCCTTGTCGCTAGACCATTTTTCCAGTGTGATGTCTGTGGAACGGCAAACGAGGATAATTACCATGTAGTAGGTGGTAATTACAATCTTTGGCATGCTAACCGACTCAAAACAATCACTGTCTGTAGGAATTGCCGGAAGAAACGGGCAAAGGTTGTCTCCCGAACCTTATGGCCTGAGATCGTGGGCGAAATTAAGGGACCTGCTGAAATACCTGCCCCTGAACTTAACTGTCCTCACTGTGACGCAGCAATATCTGAAGGTACAAAAACATGCCCGACATGCAAGAAAGACCTCCTATGCAGCACTTGTGGAGCTCCGACCACTCCGCAAGCCTCATTTTGTAGCAGCTGTGGTGATAAGGTTATAGGTATAGAAGCACCAGCAGTAGGTCCTCCAAAAGAGCGAATTTGCCCGGCTTGTCATGAACAGTACGATGAAGGATCGATCTTTTGTTCAGTATGTGGGCAGGAACTCATGTGTGATAAATGCGGTTCCGTGATTCGCGAAGGAGCCTTATTTTGCACTAACTGTGGCGATGCTGTGACAAAAGGGGATTTGAGCGAATAAATAACTTCCCTTATTTTACTTTTTTTCACATCTCACGTGCTTAGAGCTTTGAGGGTCCCCTCATCTGTCAGCGCAACGGAGATGACCTTCGAAACGCCATTCAAGTTCGTCACGCCGTAAAGTTGGTTGGTGTAGCGCATCGCAATATCACGATGGGTAATCATTATGCACTGACTTTCCCGTGAAACTTGTTCGATTAACTTCGCGACCTTACGCACGTTCATCACGTCCAACGCCGCATCGATCTCATCGAACACGTAGAAGGGGCTGGGGTCGACTTTTTGCATCGCAAAGATCAGCGCCAAGGCGGTCAAAGATTTTTCTCCTCCTGACATGGCTTGAATGCTCTTGACTTGCTTGCCTCCAGGTTTCGCAATAATTGTAATACCACCCTCAAAGGGATTTTCTGGATTTTCAAATTCCATTTTTGCCTTTCCGCCCGCAATCATCTCAAAAATGATACCGAATTCTTTATTTATCCTATTGAACAGGTTGAGAAAGATGGTCTTCTTCTCAAATTCAATTTTATTGATGAAATCAACTATAACTCTACGTTCTTCATTGAGGTCCTCTCTCCGAGCCATGAGTTCATCGTAACGTAATTTTGCTTCGTTGTATTGCCGCACCGAGAGGGCATTGACGGGTTCGAGCATCCTTTTCTTATTGGTAAGGGCTTGAATCTCCATCCCTAGCTTAGATTCATCAACGGGCTCTTTAATTTGGATGAGGTCAATTTCTAATTCCTGAACTTTATGCTGGATGCTAGAAAGCCGGGTCGTGGCACCTTCATTCTTCACTTTAATATCCGAGATTTCTTGCTTTAGCCGCTCAATTTTTCTATTAATGGTTCCAATGACTTTTTGCTGGTCTGCAATTGAAGCTTGTTGGGTTTCTACCTCGTTTTGCAGCTGCGCAAGTTGCGATTTTAATTGAGCTTCAACCTCTTTGAATTGGTTTAACTCGGAATCTTGTTCAGTCTGTGAATCTTGGAAGGAACTTATCTCATTTTGGATTTGAAGAAAAGCTCTATCGATCTCTTCGATTTTATTTTTATTGTCTTGCAGGTTTCTGGCCAAGATCACGTTAATTTGATGTTCCTTTTCTCGCTTGGTTGCATTCTTTGCACGAATTTCACCTTCAATTTTCGAGATCTCCTTTTCTATTTTCCGGACCTTCTGAAATAAATCTTTTATCTCGCTCTGTTCAATCTTATTTTTCAGTTCGTCACGTTCTGCTTGCATCTTTTTAAGCCGCTGCTGTAATTCAGCTCGATTCTGGTTGAGATTATTGATCACGAGCGTGTCGGCGTCTATTGCCTGGTTAATAGAAACGAGTTCCTTCTCCGTCTTTTCAATAAATACGTCGTTTTCAAGAATTTTACGTTCCATTTCTTCCAATTGCTTTCGCCGTGCCTCATTTCTCTCAATCACACTTTCCTGCTTTCGTTTTATTTCATTCAGCAAGACAACGAGGCGTTTATACTTTATATTATCGACGTCGAGTTCCGAACTAATTTTTTCGAGATCCTTCTTATCACCTAATAGTTTTTCAGCCAATTCTGGTATTAATTTCTCGGCGAAGTTTCGATTCGCCCCTCCACTAATCACTCCTTCTCGAGAGATGGAATCCCCATAGGGGGTAATGATGTCACTCCCATAAGATTTTTCAAGCACCTGTTGCATCCAAAGATCAATTGCCTCCCTTAAATTCTCAGCAATGAGCGTGTTTTGAAAAATACTCGTAATATTTCTCAAACTCTTATCTAATTTATCAATAAACGCGAATTTTCTTTCTTCTTCCCGAAAGATTTGTTTTAATTGTTCTAACGGAATAAAGGTGGCGCTCCCAATTCCGGCATCACGCAAAAAGGTTATCGCCGCGATTGCCGTCATTGCGTCCTCGACCACGACTGAATTTAAATAGGGTGTTAGTGCAACTTTCTCTTTAATATCCATCTCATCCAGAGGCACCAAATCCCTCAAAAGCCCAACAACCCCCTTTATCTCCCCAGCTCGTGCTTGCTCTAACAATTTCGTTAATACGGGATTCGATTCTTGATCTTCCGAGAAGAACGTTTTAATCGTGTCGATTTTTGCCTCAATAGAGGACGCAGAATGTTGAGTTTCAATCTTTTTACGGGACAGATCTTCAATACTTTCTTCATACGTTTGGCGTTTTGCAGCTGAGGATTCCAGTTGCTTATCCGCAATCTCAATAAGATTTTTGGATTGATCCATCTCAGATTTGATAATTTCCAACCGTTCGCTCATCTGTTTAATTTCTTTTTTTCTTATTTCTACTTCATTGCTTTTCGATAGGAAATTAGTTCGTTTAATTTGAATACTTGAATCTTTCATTTGGGCTTGAATTTCATTATTAGCAAGTAGTTTTTCGGCTTTTCCAATCTGTTCTTGGAGTTCATCATAGTGTTGCTGAAGGACCTGGTATTCTGAATCGCGTTGGGCAATCTGTTGGTTCAAATTTTGTTGAACATTGGTTTTTTCTTCTTTAAAGCGTTCCGATTGTGTAACTGCGTCGTCAATACCTACGATTTCTTCTTTGGTGGTTTCTATACTCTCTTCAATTTCTTGAATTTTCTTCTGGGCTTGAAGCTTTTCTTGTTGAAGCTCAGTCGTGCGTTGTTGTCGATTTTTAATGTCTCGTTTGAGACCAGTCATCGAGGCTTTTAAATTCGAAAATTGTGATTGGTTCTCTTCCACTTCTCTTGCTTTTTGTTGGATTGCTTGTTGCAAATCTTGAATCTTTTGATTCACGCCGCTAATGGCGTCCTGCTTTTCTGCTCTTTGCTGTTCTTGTTCAATTATTTGTTTATTTAATTCATCAATTTGAGCTTGATTATCCTTCATTTCGGTTAGGAGGTTGCCATGCTGGCTAGATAAAAGAATTGTCCTCTTATCATAAACGTCCTCTGAAGCTCGCTCCCACTCCTCAAAATTTTCCTTCTCTTTAGCCAAACTCTTGACCCGACTTTCTGACTCGCGAATGAGTACATCTAACTCGTTTATTTTAACTTCTGCTTTATCTAGCTCTTCCAAAGATTTCAATTTCTTCTCATCGAATTCTTTAGTTCCTGCCAGATCTTCTATCATCTCCCGTCGGGCTTCAGGGTGCATGCTAGCTAATTCTGCAATGCGACCCTGTAATACTAAATTAAATCCTTCTTTGACATCAATATTTGCGATTTTTAACTTATCCATGATTTCTGTGCGCGTACTCCGTTTTCCATTAAATCTATAGACCGATCCACCACCCCCCGCTTTGATCTCACGCTGAACGCTCACTTCATCAACGGGAACGGGGATTCGATGGTCACTATTATTAAATATAATATTCACGATAGCTTTTTCCGAAGCTTTATCACCCGGGCGCGTCCCTGAATATATTAAATCAGCCAACTCTTTGGCCCTAAGGCTTTTAGTACTCAACTCCCCTAAAACAAAGGAAATAGCATCTACCACGTTTGACTTTCCACTCCCATTTGGACCTATAATCCCGGTAAAGCCTTGAGGAAATGCGAGATTTATCTGTCCATTCCCGTATGACTTGAAACCTGTCATTTCTATGCGATTAATGTATACCATAAAGACCCCATCAATCAAAGTTGGCTAATAACTGAAATCTTTTATCTCATTTAATATTTAGTTAATGGAGAATTTATAGGATTTTTCGAAAAAAAAATTACATCGGTTTTTTGTCTAACTTCGCCCGTTTCTTTAAGCGCCAAACCAATTGAATCTTAAGATTTCGCATTTTCGTGTCAAATCCATAAATATCCGCGAATTTTGCTGAGGTTCTGAGGAGATTCGTTCGCTCTTGTTTCTCCAAAATGATAAATCCCTTCTCATGGAGCGATCGGATATTATCATATATGGTCGGCCGCCCCACGATTTTTACAAGCAACGCACTCGTAATGGGTTGCCGATAGGCAATTTCAGTGAGCGTATCGATCTCCTCACGGGAAAGCATTGCCTCTTTTGGAATGAATTGCTCTATATAATCATACAATCCTCTCGAAAATTCTTCACAGAGTTGTAAAACCCATCGATCCTTAGTAGGATTGAGGATTTCAAGTGCGCTATTTTGTTCCTGTAATTGTCGTTTAATACGTCGTAGTGCCCAACGCACGGTAAGCCGATCGGAACCCAGGTGTTCCGCCAATTCTAATTCACTGATCGGTCGACCCGCAAGAAATAAAGCTGCCTCTACGTACGGTACTAATTTCTCTTTTTTTTCCCTTTCTCTTTCTTTTTCTTCTTTAGTCTTCACTTCAGATACTTGTATTGGCGCCTCTTCGACAATCTCCTCCCCAGGCTCTCCTTCTAGTTTGGAATCCTCAACGTCAAGTTCGCTAACTTCATTCATTTCTTCAGTAATCACGCTTGGAGCCGCAAGGGAAACATTTTCTTCCCCCTCTACAGCCTCTTCACTCTCAATTTGCTCCTCCTCGGCAGGACTTTCTTCATTCGGCTCCACTAAACCATCACCATCATCATAACATTAAAGAACACTTCAAACATAAAGTTCCCCATGTCAAGCCAGAAATTGCTGAGTTTAGTAAATCTTGCTTCTATCCCAAAGGACGTGCAAAAGTTATTGGATGAGTCCATTACCATCTTGAAAGGCGCTGAAGAGAAAGATTTTCAGGCGCTTCAGGAGCAAGGGATACAAAAAGTGAGAGATCTCGTTCAGATCAAAGAAATTGAAAAAATCCAAAAAAGTGTCGATCCCCTGACCCTTGAAAAACTAGCGACCACGGCCCGCATCATAGAGAATATAGCTTCAAAAAAGGAGACAGGCAAGAAGGTAATCGTGGCTGGGTTAGATTCCGCTGGTAAGACAACCATAATCAATACCATCTTGGATCCCATAAATTATAAACCTGGGGATGAAAAACCAACCAAGGGCATTAATTATGAAAAATTAGACCTATTTGGATTCAATATAAACCTGTGGGATTTGGGTGGTCAGGCAATCTATCGGAGTGACTACCTAACAGAAGAGAATTCTGAACGACACTTTGGCTTCACCAGCTTATTTATCTACGTGATCGATCTACAAGCGCCTAAGAGATTTCAAGAAGCCTACGACTATCTTGACCGCCTCGCAGCCATTTATAAGCATTTAGATGAAACTCCATTCTGTCTCATTTTAATTCATAAGAGTGATCCCAACCTCAATTCGAAAGACATCGAAAAACGGGCGAAGGAGATAAAAGAAGGCGTAAAAAAAGTCTTATCTGGCTTTATAGTATCCTATCATAATACAAGCGTTTTTGATCGAAGCTCCCTGTTTTTTGCTCTCAGCAAGGGTTTTCGAGAAATTTCTATGGTAAAAACGATTCTCACTGGGATTCTGAACATGTTTCAAGATAAAATCAAAGCAAAATCCATTTCCCTCTACGATAAAACGGGGATTTGTGCTGCAGAAGCAGGAACAGTTAAAGGTCTGCTTAAAAACTTTGCAATAAATGTCATTTTGAGCGAGGAGCTTGGATTATTTCCCAAAGAAGCCTCTAAACTCATATTATCACTGAAAGATGGCGATTTTTGCATTATGGAGCGCATTGAAGCCGATAGAGCTCAATATTACTTAGCATGGGAAAGCGGGGATAATCCAGAAGCATTGGTACTTCCACCACTCATAAAAGAAATGGAACCATGGATTATTAACTTTCTACATTAAAAGAATTAATTTCTAAAGTCTAGCTGAAAGATCCTATTAAAATCTCCTTTTACTTTTGGATCCCGTGTATATTGAAGAATAATATTTCGATCTATCCCTAAAATTTGTGCCATTTTATCAACCGCTTTTCCCACTTCTCGATTTTTTCTCAATTTTCGCATTTTATCTAAATGATAATAGGCTTCCTTAAATTGGTGGAACTTATCGGGAGGCAGGCGTTCAACCTCACGAAATAGATCAAAGTGTTGTTTTAAATCGACCCTTAATTTTGAAAATTGTTTGCGAAAAATGAATTCGACTCCCCTTTGTTTTTTATGACTCTCGATTACTTTTTTGCTACGTTCAGCCAATGTATTGATAATATCTAGTAATCGTTCAGCAACTTTTTCGAGATTTATGGTTATTTTATCAATTTGTTGATTCAACTTGGTAACAGAAGTGGTTGTCATCTGATTTTTATATTGTCGGAGTCGTTTCTTCTGGAGCCCTATTATATCCTTTTTATGTTTTAAATTATTTGCGATATTTACAATTACTTTGATTTCCTCAGTCCCTAAATTATATAAATCAAGATGTTTGAGCTCCCACGCTAACTTAAGCACCTCTTTAACTTCATCCGTCCCAAACTGGTCCATATCTTTGATATAAGATGAAATCAGCGTTTCAATTTCAGAAAGCATGGCCTTAAGCTGTTTGATCTTGGGATCCGCAAGAAATTTCTCTCTATCCTGTTCTAATGCCTCAAATACATCCATATTATCCTTAATGTATTCAAAAGATTCAATGATTGTACTCCTTATATCATCTTCAGTAGCATCTACTTGCTCATTCACTAAAATTTTTCCTGCCACCTTAGATAACAATTTATCTAAATCATCTATGTGCCGAAGAACTAAATTATTATAATCTTCACTAACTAAAATCGTTAAAGTAGCATCTCTTGCCTTCCCCCTAGCAGTGGGGTCCGGGATTTCAATGCACTTAACGATTCCAATTAAAGAAAAAGCGGAAAATGGGATTACGGAAATACTTTCCGGAACTTTTCCTCCTTCTGCAGCGAATAAATTGATTGATTTTAATGCGACAGCTGATAAAGTTCTTCTTTCTAACTCAGGATACCACGCAACTGCATCTGGCCCGATATTTTCAAATTTTGAATAAATCAATGCCTCTATTTTTATATCGTTGATCAGTGAAAACATGCGAGATAATCCCATTCATTTATCAATTATTGTAAGCATTCGTTTCTTAACTTCTTCTTTAAATGTTTCTTTTACATTATCAGGGTCTAAATTGAAGACAGATGCAAAGTATAACGTTGTAGTCAATACTTTGGTTCTACCACTAGGATCTACTTTAATAAACCCTTCTCTCTCGAGCGCTTCTACATGGCTTTTCGCTTTATTACCTCTCATTTGTCTTAATTCGGTATATTTAAGTGGTTGCTTTAGTGCGATGTATGATAAAGTTTGCATTAACTCTTTTGACATGGTTTTCTTCGTCCGAAAGACATCTAATTCTCTTTTAATCGTTGGTTCAATTCGCATCAGAACAGATTGCCCCTCTTCCGCATCAACAATCTCAATAAAACTTCTTCGCCCCTCCAAGTTCTGTTTAACCACGCTAAGGAGCTGATCCAGCTCCTTCTCTTCCTTGAGATGCAATTTTTGCTTTATTTCCTCTACAGATACTGGGCGTTCTGCAACAAATAATATTGCTTCGAGTAGTCGAATATAGTATGAGGATTCGTCTGATTTTGCACTCATTTTCTCTCATATACCCTTTTAATTAGTGGCCGAACGAATGAAAATCTGATGTGTATCTAAATCTTGATCAGCTTTAATGAATCTGTCTGAAATTAAAAAGAGGACCGATAAAAGTATCCGAGCTGTCTGAATTCGCACGTCTGATGCCATCCCGCCCAATTCTTTTATTAATGCGCCGAAAGTAATTTCATTATCTGGGGATTGGGCACATAACCGCTTTATTGCTTGTAAGACCAAATCATTCTTCTCTTGAATGTTCATACGGTCGGCATCAACTTCATAGAAATCATCCATGTCCATCGCTTGTGCTAGAGGAACGCGCCGTCTGCGGGAACCACCTTCCTGGCGCTTCTTATCTCGCTCAATCTTCTTTTCTAGCTGCCGTTTTTCATTCAAAAGCACGTTTACAAGTTCATCAAAAAGCATATCTGCATCTGCTTCCTCACCAATTCGTCTGAGGGGCAAACCGAGACGTCCCATAGCTGAACTTTCATGGCGCTTTTTTTCAATCTCTAAACGTTCTTTAAACGTTTCTTCACTGTGAATAAGATAAAGTATTTTTGCATAATGGAGCCGAGCAGCTGATTGTAACGCTAACCCTAGTATCTTAAATTTTAGATTATGTTTCATTTTGTCAAAAAATTCCGGAAGTATCTTTCCGATATCATAATTCCACGGATTCTTCCCTTTCCAAAGATCCGGGTCGATCAAAGCATTATATGGATGCTTGAAATAGAATTCTTCGTCTACTGTGTCGTCTTCATCCGTGGTATTATTCATTTGTACCATCTGCACCTCTTTTAATAGTCGATTCCATAAAAAAGTTATTAATATTCTAATATTTTTCTCAGACTTTACTTGCTAGACCGTTGATTACTCAATTTTCCCGCGAAGGCCAAATACTTCTTTGAGTTCCTGAAGCAAAGCTGTACGCGTGGACATGCCTCCACGGGGACCAGGTGGTTTCGGTTTTGTTTGTGGAGCGGGTCTTGGTGTAGTGGGCTTTGCACCGTCAGAAGCTTTTACACTGATGCCGCCGCTAATTTGTCCTTCGATTTTATCGAGACGCCCTTTGATGTACTGAATTTGGCGATTAAGATTCGTCTCCATTCCCAAAAATGAATCGACGACTTTCAACAAGAGGGTACCAATATGTTGGATCTTTTGTTCATCCTCCATTGCGACGCCAGAAAATAAGCCCTTCAACATCCTGGAAAACGAGGGTGTCATGCTGACTATGTTATAAATCGAACTTGTTTGAATCTCAAATCGAAATGGATAAGGTTTGAATGTTTCTTTAATCTTTTTATGCATGAATTCGAGTTTCTCTTGAAACATGGACAATTTAACCACGTCCGGGTCACATTTATGAAACAATACAATGAAATCGGGAGCTTCTTGGAGGTATTTCAGCGTGCGTAAGATTTGTTGGAGGTAGTCTAGAGTTTCTTGGTAGCGTTCATCATCTTGCATGTCGATTAAATATACAATACAATCGGTTTCTAGAAAAAACCTATCAGGCTGGTCGATGTAAAATTTACGGAACTCTTCTTGGCCTCCCAATTCTAATAATAAGATTTCCTGGTCACTTAAAAGAAGTGAATCCCGACTTGCGCCCTTCGTAGGTTTCAAGGATGAGAGCTCTGTAAATGCCACCTCTTTCTTAATAGATTTTAAAAGCGCGGTTTTCCCTGCATTATCAAGGCCTGCTATCACAATTTTCGTCAATCCTTCGAGTGGCTTTGCTTCTGCTGCTTTAGTGATGTATTTCGAAGCAGTGATGAGTAACTCAAGCTTATCCCTTGAAATTCCTGCCTCAGTAACTAAATTAATCCTATCAACCAATTTTTTGTAAGTAATCTTCGAAAGGTCCTTTATTGTCTTCACCTTGAGGAGGTCGCCTAATATTTCACTTTCCTCTACAGAAAGATCCCGAAAATCATGTATGTACATGCCGGGAATATCCTTTATGCTTTCTGGGGTTTCAACCGCATCTAATAAATCTTTAAATTTTTCAAAAATGACTTCGGTAGTGTATTCATCCATCATTTCATTAACGGTATCCGATAAATTCATAGATCTTCCCCATTTTAGTACATTAAAAATGCATAATTACTATTGAGAATGTTATATATTCTGTTCTTTTTATTGTTTTTTTAATGGGTTGATTTTCATGGGAACGGTCAATCACGTGATTTTACTAGTCGTCGATGATTTGCGGGTGGATCAATTCCAATCCCTCCTAAATGAAGGACAATTACCGAACATGAAAAAATATTTGACGAATGAAATCATGTCAGACAGCATTAGTTGCTTTCCAGGTATAACCATCCCAGCCCAACCCACGATGCTCACGGGCGCCTATCCAGACGCATATTATCTCCCAAGCGGACACTGGGTCAAGCGAGAAGAGCAGATCATCCGGAATTATAATTCTCTTAGCCAATATCTTAAAGTAAATGAAGAATTAGGCGAAAATGTCAAAACCCTATTTGAATTAGTGCCTGGAAATACGGGTAGTCTCCTACTGGGAGTAACGAGAGGCGCCACACATATTTTTCCGAAAGGGAAACTGCAAATCCTTCGGCTCTACCTTTGGCACGTGGTACTTCTAAGGAGAAGCTTGATTCAGATGAATACTCTTATGATGGATAACCTACTAGATTATTTTAATAAACCACGAAAATTCTTTAAAACCCCTGATCCGCCCCGCTTAAGCATCACCTGGGCTCTAGCAACTGATGCCATGCTTCATGAATACGGCCCTGAATCCGAATTATATCTTCAAAGCCTTCATGACCTGGACCTGAAAATCGGTGAGCTAATGAATGGTAAAGGAAAACGAAAGGGCCTGAAAGAATTAGGGTATTATGATGATACTGCCATCCTCCTGACGTCCGATCACGGCAATTACACCGCCAAGGAATGGGTCGACATAGCTTCTTATTTTACTGAGATTGGGCTGACTCCCCTGATTCCAAAGAAGCAAGAAGGGAACTTTGATGCTACTATCGGGTCGATTGGGTTCTTCAATTTAAGAGGTGACACGTGGATCGACCATCCTACCATTGAACAAATGAAAAAGTATGGTCCGAAACAAGTGGATCTCTTTCAAGCACTTTTCAAGATTCCCGGGATAAAATACATGTATTATCGCGCAGATGGTAACACTCCCGAGGAAGGGACAATACACGTTCTAAAAAAGGAGAATGACACGATTTACCCCGCTAGCATAGAATACCAAAAGGATAAAACACGATTAATCGCCGAGGAAGACATTTATGGATATAAAAGAGATAAAACCGCAGTCAAAATGCTGGATGATAAATTCCACACGATCGATGAATGGTTGAAGCACACGCATCACATTGATTTCCCGATGGTCGTCGATCAAGTCGCCAGAATCTTCCGGAATCCTAACTTTTGTGACATCATGATTTCCTCTTGTGGTGACACCATCTTCAATTATGAGCACGGTGTTACAAAAAAGGGTTTTCATATTCACGGGCACGATATTGGATTGCGGCAAGCCCTTGCGGTTCCACTCCTCGTCGCTGGTCCCGAAGTTCCCGTAAAAAAGCTCCCCTATGCAAAAAGTACAGATATCGCTCCCACAATTCTCAAGCTACTTGGCGAACCAATTCCGCCGCAAATGGTAGGAACTCCTTTAATTTAATTTTGTAATAGATAGATTCAAAAAACAAATCCAAAATTCTATTGTAATTAGAGGGATTGTTAATGAAGAGTAAGAATAAAGTTTTTTTAGGCATCTTGGTTATCGTTTTCATTTTATCAGGTTTCATGAATTTATTTTCGCAATGGATGGGGCCCGGGGTGGATCCCGAACCGGCAAACACCCCTCGCCGCGTCATTTTAATCAGTTTGGATTCCTGTAATCCCGAATACCTTAGCCCCGAATACATGCCCAACCTGTATCGCGCGATCATGGAGGGAGGCTGCAAGTTCCAGAAAGCCGAGACTGTCTTATCCTCCTGCACCGTCTCAGGGCACACTTCGATGTTGAGTGGGGCTTATGTCAATACAACGGGAATTTGTGGCAATGGAGTTCGTAAAAGTGCCACGGAATTCACTTTCTTTGGGCAGGATCCTGCCAACCGAAATGCTTCTACTCTAATTGAAAGCATAGAAAAATCTCCCCTGAATGAATCAGTTGATACCTTTTTTATCTGTTCAAAACCAATTACCGGCGTTTTAGCCACTGAGGCAGATTGGGTTTTCGTCTCGAAAATTCAGCTGGCTTTACACAACTTGCAAGGAACATATGGCATACTTTCTGGAGGAAACGCCTTGTACATCAACTGGCAATGGGATCCGAATAATTATGACGAATTCGCACAAAGTGTAGGTACTGCGTTTGGCGAACTCGAACCCTGTGATTCCTGGATCATTAATGGCTTAGTCCAGGGAATTAAGTATGAAACTCCTTACGTTGATGAAAATAGCACTAAATACTTCTATTTTGTCAATACGGCCCAAATCGATGATGTAGGACACACTGCAGGTGCTTTTAATCCTAATATGGCGCGCCATTTACGCCAAATGGATGGCTTACTTCTGAAAGTGTTTCACACTCTTAAATCCTTGGGGAAATATGAATCAACGCTCTTCATTATCACGAGTGACCATGGTATGTCGAATGTTGAATCCACCTTTAACATCGAAAGGGCCCTGAATGAGGCTGGGTATTATCACGAGGTGAATTGCTTCATTCAATATGAAGGAAACGGCGTCTTCCTTCATTTATACAACTCCTCCGAAACGGATGCGGTTGTGAATTATCTGATTCAGAAGAATAACGAATTAAACGTAATGGACTTAATATTACCGAAGAGTCAATACCCACTCTACCATCTTGATAATGCCGCGAATCGGACAGGCGATATTTTTCTCAGTGCAAAACAGGGAGTTTCTTTCATAACCAATGGAATTCTTGCGTTTCAAGCCGGTCAACATGGCGGATTATCTGAACAGGATATTCCCTTAGCATTCTTCGGACCTAAAATTAATAATACCGGCATTATTTATAATCAAAATCCCGTGTCCGTGGTGGATATCGTACCAACAATTTGCAACATAACTGGCTGGCCATTACCACTGGAAGCCGACGGGCGCATATTGACAGAGGTAATCGCCTGATAAAGGAGGATTAAATTAATGGAAACAAACCAAGTCACTAGAGAGGACCCATCTCAAAATAAACTGTGGAGTTTTTTCAAAGATTATTTTTCTATGATTCGCTCACCAAGTAAAACGATTGACAAATTGAATAGCAGGGAACCTAATCTACTCAAGGCTTTACTCGTGGTTTTAATATCCAGCGCAATTTTCCTCGGAGGCATTTTCATTTACGGCGATCCTGTGCTTTTTTATTATGATTTTTATAGTTCAAATTTTATCCTTGAACAAGCAACTTCTTTCACCTCCTTTACCTATTTTACCTATACAACCCATGCGGGAATAATATTCATCAAACACCTGCTCTTTTGGATTAAAATTTGGGTGGTTCTCGGGCTGCTCATTTATGTCCTATCCCGAGTTCTTAAAATTGAAAATATTACTCTTGAAAGAACGCTTGAAATGACGGCCTGGTCGATGTTCCCTTGGCTGGCAATCAGCATAATCTTCATTCCCATTATGATGCTGTTCAACTTGATCATCCCAGCGTACGCCTACGTCATTTACTTTCCAGTCGTGGTCGGTATCATCGCTGTTATCGCCCCCTGCCTCTTCAGCGCGTTTATTTATAAAAAATACAAGATCTCCAGTTTTAAATCCACTTTTCCCTACATCTTTAGCCTCTTGATACTATATGCGGTTTGGATGTATTCGAATACGGAATTGTGGTTTCATATGATAGCTTTATGAGAGGATGGTAGATTATGGAGTTTAGAGAATTTCTGAAAAAGATTTTTAGTGATCCCGAAGGAACTGAAGAATTTATCCTAGAAAATCGCTCCCATAAGAAAAGCATCTACATGTGCCTCATAGCTGGCTTTTTAATGCTATGGAATACCCTTATTTTTCAGTGGGTCGGAGAACACTTCTTACCATTCTATTTAGCGGTCTTGATGTATCTCTCATTTTTAGGTGCTGCAGAATTGACTCTTCATTTTTTGGGGCAACAAAGCAGAATATTAAAGGTTATCATTCTTGCGATCGAAATCGGTGCTATTACTATCGTATTCAACTGGTTAATCATCTATTTCAACGGCCCTTTCCTATTCTTTTTCCTTTACTCACTGGTGGGTCTTCTTTTTGTCGTATTATATATCGCCTACAAGGTAGCTTTTTTCTGTATGTGCTGGTTTGCTTATCGGAAGTCAGAAAATGCAGAGAAACGCGGCGAACTTTCACGAATCACTTCTTGGTATGTGTTGATCACCGGATTGATCTTTCAGGGAGTATTTTTCCCTTTATCCTTAGCATTTATGGAATCTGTTCAAAGAGGATTCGGCCTTTTAGTATATGGCTTTTTAGTCCTCCTCTGGTGGGTTTGGAGTGCAGCTCTTTGTACATACATTTTAGATAAACAGATCCCAAATCAACACCTTAAAAACTCGATTATCGCGTGGGGAAGCACTGTTTTGGGTTTGGGATGCATAATAGTCCTCGGGCAATTGGTAATGATCATTCTTCAGTAATTTATAATGCTAAAAATAGATGACAAAAATAGATGACTCGAAAATTAACGCATAAAGAACGCGTGCTCCGGGCTATTAATCATGAAGAAGCAGATATGCTTCCTACATATGCATTCAAATCTGAGCTAGGATTTGACCGAAAATATAAGAAGGCAAGGATGCAAGGTGTAAGATTCACTCGAAAAAATAGAGTTAAATTTTTTCAAGATCAAACAGTTTTAGTAGCATTAGGGATTGATTCTACAACAGATCCCTCATTAGCCAATAGTTTTGATGTGGTAGATCATGGTTTGTGGCCAAAAAAAAGGGATGATGGTTCAGTCGTTCTGCCTAATGGGTGCATTTATAAAAAATCTTCCGATGGGAGATCTTTTTACATTGCTGGTGCTTGGACATCATTAGAGGTGCGTAATGAACAATTCGGACCACGAATTCCACCATCTGAGAGCACTTTTGAACGATTTGAAAAATTCTATAATCAAATGGTAATTAAAAAAGATAAAATATATGTTTTCCCCATTATCAATGGGCTCCATGAAGGAAATTGGCTTAATTTAGGCTATATAACCTTTGCCAAAGAACTCAGAAAGCCAACAGGTCTTTTGAAACAAACTATTGATGAACTTCATAAAGTGAATATTGAGATTTGTAAAAGATTACTTGATATTGACTCCGAAATGGTCATTGCTTTTACAGATGATATTGCGTATAAAGGAAGATTGATGATTTCACCTAAACAATTTCGCGAACTCTATCTTCCTCTTTATAAATCACTTTTTAAAATGATTCATAAACGTGGTGGGAAGACAATGATCCACACGGATGGAAAAATAGACAAATTGATTCCATCCTATATAGAAATGGGGCTGGATCTCCTTCAAGGTCTTGAACCCATCGCAGGAGTAGATATTATTGCCTTAAATGAACAATATGGTGATAAAATCTCATGGAATGGAAATATAGATGTGAGTGTTTTACTATGGAAGAAAACACCCGCAGAAGTCCGAAAACAATGTGAAAAGGTCATAAAGGCTGTTGCGCCTAATAATAACTTAGTATTCGGTCCCTGTACGGATATAATGACAGGGCATCCTATTGAAAATATTGAAATGATGTATAATACAGCTCGAGCTTATAATATTCAAACAGGTAAATTTAAATATTAAATTCTGAGAAGAAGAATGATTTTAATGAATAAAAAACTCTTAATCCTCATTTTATGCTGCGTTTGTATTATTTTTTCAATAATCGCGCTATTAATTCCAATTTCAGTTGTTGAAGAAGCTAGTATATTCATAGTTGATATGTATCTTGATAAATATTGGGATATAGGATGGCATGAAATTTACCGAATTTTTGCCATCTTAGGGATTATCATTCTATGCATCTTAATTTATGGTATTTTTCAATTGACGCCTCATTCTTTAGAACGTTCTTCTTCTCCCGCCAAAAGTGAAATTGCTATTTGGGTAATTGCAATTAGTTTTGGCGTTATTTTCAATATCGGCATAGTAGGTCTCCAATGGTTAATTCCTGAAGACCAATTTATTTTTGGAGGGTCCGTTCTAGATCTTTTCTGGAGTTTAATCTACGCGTTGGGAGTTCTTATCTTAGGAATTATTCCATTTATAATGAAAAAAGTATATAAGTTGAAGAACGAAGATATCGGTTTCACAAGAAAAAATTTCAACATATCTATCATTTTTAGTGTTTTTTTAGGATTCGGCTATGGTCTTATTAGTACCTTTTGGCATTGTTGCTATGTATTCACCTTCCAAGATGCATTGATTAGAACATCACTTTTATTGTTCATGACTTTTATATTGCTGATTTTCTTTATCGGCTACAGCGTGAAATTATTCTCCAAAAATCTTCCTTTAATACTTATTTATATCATTTGTTCGTTAAGTTTCTGTTTTATTTATCTCTGGCATAATACACAAAACCAGCTCGTCTTTTTCTTTTTTGGGCTGGCTGGCTGTGAATTATATCGCCGCACAAATAATGTTATAGCCCCTATTATGATGGCATTCAGTGGGTTCTTTTTCCACACCATCCTTCCCTACCGGGGCGAATTCATTTCAACTTATATCCTCATCCCAATTTCAATTATGGTAATTATTTTATCATTCCTCTATGTCTTGAAAATGGAATCATCTACTGGTTAAACTAGCCTATTCTTTTCAATCATTCTAATTGCTAAAAAGCGCAAACCTTTTTTTTTGCATAAA
>JABXJT010000052.1 GCA_013375455.1 Candidatus Helarchaeota archaeon
ATCCGTCAGCTCATTAAGGACACCCACGAATTCCTCGCAAAGCCCTAAAAGACTACTTTTGCGGATCATGTTTTTTTAGGTCATAAGTCCTCTATCATAATTTAGAGTCTATTTTTTAAAATTAGGTTTCGTTCGTTCCAATCGCTCTATCAAGCTTATCCCAATAATCATTAGAATCACAAATTCAATGACGCCAACGACCCAAACAGTAGCAGACCACAATACATTAGCGTAAAGTAGATAAATAATCAGACTAATGATGGAAATTGAAGCGCAGAGAATTAAGAGGGTTAATAATTTGTGAGAAATATCTTTAATATTAGATTTTAAGGAATCGATTTTTTGAAAAATTCTGTAATTAAACCAGGTAGGGATGATGATCCCCAGACAAATAGTGAGAATGATGAGAAAAGACAACATCCAATTTTCTATCATTATTGGTTGCCATAAAAACAAGTTAAGAAAATAAATAAGAAAACCGCTACTAACTGGAACTAAAAGCAAGATTATTGAAAATATAAAGAATCGCCTAACTAATGGACCAATTAAGCCGACTCGGCTAACTATAGCTTCCCCTTCCTCCAATTCAAAGACCTGTTTAACAAGATGTTTCGTTGGTAAAAATTGCTCTATCTCCCCAATCCAATCAGGTAGGATATCCTGAAAGAGATTTTCAAATTGATTCATCAGATTCGCTAATTTTAAATGATAAATGTGTAAATTTTCGGATACTACGAGCACTGAAGTTGCATATTTCCCATATTCAAAGATAAGTTTAAGGTTTTCATGATCTACTATTTTCAAGTTTTCCTCACTCCTCATCATTCTAGAAATAAATGCTTTAATCCCTGATAGTCCTGCTGAGATTAATTGCGGATTTGGTGAATGTTCCTCCCGTATAAATGAAAAATGAAAGAGATTAACACCCGATTTATAAATGATGAAGAGGTCTTTTAATTTCTTTGGCCAATCTAATTCCGTAAATGTTTCAAAACTAACAAATATGTAACCTAATACAAGACCTGAAACTAACAAACCAGTACGAGCAATTATGGGACTGGCCTCTGGTGAGAGAAGAAAGAAGGTCGGTCCTACAGATGTATCCAAAACATAGAAAAAAAATGCTAGCACCAATACAAATAAACCAATCCCCAACTTACGGCGAATATTTCCTGTTGTTTTCAAAACCAAAATTATTAAATAATTAGAAAGAAGTATCACCGCCAGAATAGGTAAAGTTATTTGGGTATATAATCTTAAATCTTCAACTGGTTTGAAAAAAATTATTCCATAAATACATAGAATTAAACAGAAAGCCGTAAGTATATATTTCGTCTTCTTCAAAATCATTTCAGTAACAAAAATAAAAGATATAAAAAATAGGTATCCAAATAGCGCGGCGAGCGTGTAGAATATAATCACTGCATCATTAAATTCGTAATAGTTCAGAAATAACCTGATTAGTGCAAAAAAAAGGAACATCAAAGCCAATCCAACAAATGGGGCAACTTCCATTCCCTGATTTCTGGCAGTTCGCGCCTTATTCAGGATAATTATGAAAAAATAGAAATAAACTGCTATAATGATGAATCCTAATCCCATTGCAGTGTAGGATAAATAGGTATAGACCATTTCGTTTTTCACAGTATCGAAGTAATTGATAAGTATTGTTAACCACTTTTCAATAAATTATGATGGTAGTCAAAAATGCAATATAGACTAATTTATAAATCAAAAAATTAACAATTATCGGCAGAAAAGTGAGGATGAGTCAAGTGAGTGTCGACCACCGAGTTGTGGAATCAGAACGATATAAATTTTCGATATCTAAACTCCCAACCACGCCAGGTGTAGTGCAGATAACAATTCAGAGGAAAATGGCAGAAGAGCCAGTAAGTAAGACCGATGTTGATCAATTATACAAGTTTTTTATGGAAACTTCAAAGTATGAGAAATTATATTGGGGATTGAAAAATATCATTTCAGATTTAGGTTTGGGAGGGCAAAAATAATGCCCGGAGAATATATAAAAACCTTAAATATTGAAGGATATTCCATCCAAATATGGAAAGATCCCGCTGATGATTTCAACATACACGCTACCATTAAAAAAGCTGGGCATGGAGACATTTCAACGAGAGAGGTGGCCAGTTTAATCGGAAATCTCGTTAAATGGCATAGATTATTAACCTCCTTCAAAATTTTGAGAACACTCCTCAAATCCGAATAACCGGACTACTACGCTTTAAAAAGTTGGAATAGATTCGTCATGAACCAAATCAAGTTGAAATATCCCAGGATTCCCCTTGATGTTCTAAAATTTCATTATAAATGTTTGCTCATTGATTTACACGTAGATTCATTGTTGATGTGGAGACTTTTTCGCATCAACCTTTGCCGTCTACATACTAGTCCAAGTATTTTCCCGAGAGGATACCTATTTTTTCACGCAGATGTACCTAGATTGCGGATGGGGAATGTAAGCGCCGCATTTTTAGGATTAGTGCCAAAGCCCTTTGGAAGGAATAGGTCTCACATTAATAAAATGATAAAGTATGCTGAAAGAATAACTAAAAAATTGCCGAATCTCTGTTCCATGGCAAGGTCTGCAGAAGACGTCGTTCAGGCACAGAAGAAACGAAAGACCGCATTTCTCCTTGGGTTAGAGGGCGCTACAGGGCTCGATGGCAATCCGAAAAATGTAAATTATTTTGCAAAACGAGGTGTAAGATACTTAGGATTTGTCCATTTCAATAAAAATTTTGCAGCTTCTCCCGGTATTGGTTTGGGATCGAAAGGCGGTGGCCTAACACCTCATGGAAAAATAATTGTGGATGAGTGCATCCGAAATGGCGTCATAATTGATCTCGCGCATATTTCACCCAAGGGATTTTTTGATATTATAAATAGAATCCCACAGAAGATCCCTGTCATCGTATCACATACGGGAATCAACAAAGCACATCGTCATAAACGCAACCTGAATGATGATCAGGTCGTGGCAATAGGAGCAACGGGAGGAGTGGTCGGTATAATGAATTCTTCAATATTTTTAGGGGGAAATCAACTTCAAGATTATGTGAATCATGTACTAGCCGCACGAGATCTCGCGGGATACAGATATGTAGCCATTGGATCAGACTTTGACGGATTGATTTTTCCTATGCGAGGACTGGAGGATGTGACTCGTTATTCTTCCTTAACAGCAGCCTTATTAGAGGCGGGATTGCCGCGAAATGAAGTAAAAGCCATCCTGGGTGGGAACATGTTGCGTGTTCTGAAGGAGATCCCTCCAAAATTTCCGCTCGACTCTATCAGTTAATTTTTTATTTTCAATCATTCATTGTAAATCAAAATCAAATTGATTCTTAGAATTGTGAAAGGAGTTGAGCAATGAAATGTATATTGTCTTGACATCGACCTATCCGTTTTCCAAGAATGTAGAAGCTCAGAAAGCATTCATGCAGGCATTAAAAACAAACCCGATACCCTCCTATATTACACAGGCAGTTCCCCTTGCTGTCAGAGCGGGCAGAGCGGGTGTAGAAACTCTTGCAGTCTTTGAAGTGAAATCAGATAAGATACAAGATGCAATTACCGAAATAACAAAATTTCTGAGGGCATATTGGGGTATTGAGGGTTACACGTATGAGGCGAAGCTTTGGGCGACTGGAGAAGAAGCATTCGAGATGATCGGAGAAAAGATGCCAGAAATGTAAGATCTTCAAATACCTTATTTGAAAATCGCTCTCCTATCCTTTTTTTATGAGTTTTCATTCTCTGCTTTACGTTCATAGTAATTATTGAAGAGAAAATTAATGAGATCACGATACGAAGGCGGACAGCCTTTGATGAAGGGGAGCTGATATTCCTCCGCCGTTGGTTTGGCACATTTCCCAATACAAATAACCGTTGGGCTGTGATTTTCGGGAAGAGGAGACGTGCCAAACAATAAATCGATCTCTTCCTTAGTTTCCAATTCTTGCCGGAGTTCAGGGGTGAAAAAAACCTTCATGAAGGCACGGGAGAGATTAATTGTACAAGAAGTGCAGGTTTTTTCATCATAATAGGCAAAAATATTTCTAATTTGAAGATAAGGTTTTGGAGGTTCGAAATCTGACTGAACTTCCTCGATAGCCATCCCACGAATCTCGATATCGGTCCGTTCCGGAATATGCGGGATTTTCGTTGGATCAAATCCCATTATTCGAGCACTGACATTATCAATTTCAATTACATCTTTTCCTGCAATCAATAGGTCCATTTGTTTCGGTTTAGATCCGAAGACGGCAGGACCCGTTGCCTCACAGCAATAGATTGCATTCATCACCACCAAATCTGGCTTCGCAACGGTGGCGAGCTCACGAATCATGCCATTCAAATCCACCTGATGAAATCTTTTTTTATCAGCTAATTTAAGAAGGCCTTTTTGGTTTTTTAAGCCAAGCGTGACCGTGGTTTGATTATGGGTCTTCATGGTTGGAACATTAACATATTCGTGGGTTTCGAGATATTTAGGAAGTTCAATTTCCCCATAGTTCCAGGATTTTTTCACTCGTTCCGTATTTTCAAGATTGACAATTTCAATGCCGTACTTCTCCTTTAATTTCGCATAACCGGAGTCCTTAATGAGCTTTTTAAACTTCTCGTCAGTGTTGAAGAATCCAGTGCCCTCCCCGATCACGACCTCCTTTCCAAGTCCTTGGAAATATAATAATAACGCTTCTATAATTTTAGGATGTGTGGTAACGCCCAATTTAGGATTCGCAGCATCAACAATATTCGGTTTAAGGAAAATCTTATCTTTTTGTGGCTGATAATTAATGAGATCCAACGCTTCTCGCAGTTTCTCATCGACTTCCTTGATTGTTGACCGGACAATGCTTACCACCATAGAACCAACTCATATAAAAAACATTAAGAGATTGACTATCCTTATTGTGAAAAAGAGTAAATAAAATTTTAGATGATCAATCATGGAAAAACCACTCACAGCAATAGTTCTCGGCGCCGGAAGTCGTGGTAGGGACGCCTATGGCGCCTATAGTGCTGCTAATCGAAATAAAATTCAGATCATTGGTGTTGCTGAGCCAGTAGAAGAAAGGCGGCAGCATTTTAATGAGATTCACGACGTTCCAGAAGAAAATAGCTTTGATACGTGGGAAAAAATTCTAGCCAAACCGAAATTCGCAGACGCCGCTATTATCACGACGCAAGATGACATACACACGCAACCAGCCATTCAGGCAATGGAATTGGGGTATGACGTGTTGCTCGAAAAACCAATGTCAAATAAATTAGATGAATGCGTGCAGCTGGTTAAAAAATCCGAAGAATTAGGTAAACACCTTCAAATCTGCCATGTCTTACGGTATGCTAAATTCTATTCAACGGTTTATGACGTGATACACAGTGGAAAAATTGGTGATCTCATCAATATCGAATGCAAAGAAAATGTAACTTATTGGCATTTCGCCCATAGTTTCGTCCGAGGTTATTGGCGTAATTCGATAGAAACATCGCCCTTAATACTCGCCAAGTGCTGTCATGACCTAGATTTACTCTATTGGATGGTTGGCACGCTTCCTAAAAAGATCAATTCCTTTGGATCCCTTACGCACTATAAAGCAGATCAAGCCCCTCCTGATGCCCCGAAGCGTTGTCTTGATGGGTGCCCACATACTGACACGTGTATACATTATGCTCCTTTTCTCTACATTGATGTGGTTCCATTGCTGCGCATTGGGGTGGAATCGGATTGGAAGCTCGCCAAATTTTTTGCAGGGCTCGCTTTGAATCATAAGACTACATTTAAGGTCTTTAGTACCTTGATTCCACCGCTCAAGCAACTCAGTGAGTGGAAACAATGGCCTATTTCGGTCATAACGGATGATTTAAGCTATGAGGGAAAATTGAAAGCACTTGAGGAAGGTCCATGGGGTCGCTGCGTTTATCATTGCGATAATAATCAACCCGATCACATAATTGTAGGGATTAATTTTGAGAATGGGGTAACCGCCAATCTAACCGTTCATGGTCACAGCGCTCGTGAGGGGCGAAGCATCCGCGTCGATGGGACCAAAGGTACTCTCATCGGCGAATTCCTGCATTCTGGAGAGAAATTATGGTTTTATGATAAATTATCTGGGAAAAAAGAACTAGTTCATAAAGCAAGACTCTTTGAGGAGGGACTTGTAGCTCATGGTGGGGGGGATTGGAAGTTAATGGATGCGTTCGTGGATCTTTTGCGGAATGATATAACTAAACCTTTGACAGGTGCCCGAGCCTCGTTGGAGAGTCACATTATGGCGTTTGCCGCCGAAAAATCTCGAGTTGAGGGCAAAACCATCTCCATGGAAGATTACCGGAAAGAAGTAATGGCGAAATAACTCATTTTCTCGGATATTAAATTATTGTTTTTTAATTATTAAATTGCATTGAGATTTATTTCAAAGCTAAAGGTCGCGCCTTTATTGATTCCGTCAGAGGTACCCCAAATTCGGCCCCCATAGGCTTCAAGGATTTTTTTACAGATTGCCAAGCCAATCCCGATTCCGGTGACGCTCAATTTGTCGGTCTCTACAAACTCAGGATAGCGCATGAACAGTTTCGAATATTCTTCCTGAGATATTCCGATCCCGCGATCTCGAATAGAAAAGGTCCAAGTATTGTCCTTTATGACCGATTTAATGAAAATAATGCCATTCGGGAATGAGTACTTCACGGCATTGTCGAATAAATTCCTAATGACCTTACTTATTTGGCTTTTATCGAATGGTAATTTATCATCAGGTTCAAAATTCGTTTCAATGGATAAATTTTTAGTTGCAATTAAATCGTGAAATTCCTCTCGAATTTCTTTAATGATGTCAGACGCGTAGAAATAATCTTTTTGAAGCTGCGTTAGGCCGAGTTTCAATCTGGAGTAGGAGAACATTTCATTAATTAATTGTTCTATTCGATCCTCATTTTTCAAAATTTTTCGCAAGTTCTTAACCTGAAGGTCATCTAGGTTGGAGGATTTCATCAATATTTCGGTAATATTTTTAATAGTCATTAGGGGCGTGTTTAATTCTTGTGAGATTTCTTGATAGAATTCATCTTGTAATTTTTCTAGATCCTTTCTCTGGGTAATATCTCGGACTACTCCCACGTATTTCAGTTTTCCGGCTTCTTTCACTAGTCCGCCGTTTAGGGCTACATGCACGTAGTGTCCATTTTTCTGCTTGACCCGGTACTCAACATACAGGCGCTGTTGAGTTTTTAATGCTTCCCGAAGTTTTTCAATAACGTGGGGTACATCATCTGGATGGATGAAATCGAGTCCACTTTTCCCAATTATCTCGTACTCATTATAACCTAACATTGTTCGTATTTGAGGACTCACGTACATGAAAGTACCATCCACGCTCATTTCTACGACAACATCTGATAGATTTTGTAATAAATCCCGATACTTTTTTTCTGATCTTTTTAATTCTTCTGCGGTTTTCTTGCGTTCAGTAATATTTCTTGAAATAATAATGCCTTTAGTTTCACCAAATTTGTCAATAAAAGTTTTGCCTCTTAGTTCTAGCCAGAGATAGTGCCCATCCTTGTGTCTATATCGTAACTCTGCTGAGCCCTCACCAATATTAACTCCATCTTCAAAAGTTTTCATCGTTTTTCCAAGATCATCTGGGTGAAGAAAATCTAATGCGCTCTTGCCAATCAAATCTTCTTTACCATGCCCCATGATCCTCTTGTGGGCGTCCTCATTCACGAATTCATATTCGAAATTTTGATTCATAATTTCGATTAGATCATTTGCATTTTCTGAGATCAGGCGGTATTTTTCTTCTGATTCTTTTAATTTTAATTCAGATTCTCTCCGCTCTGTCATATCCCTTGCAATCATAAGACCTTTTAAATTGCCTTCTTTATCTCTAAACGTGCGTCCCTTAATATCGAACCAGACATATTTTCCGTCTTTTCGTCTAAGACGTGCTTCAACTTGCCCTCCGCCTGTTAGCGACCCTTGTCTTAAATATTCTAATTCTTGCTCAACATCGTCAGGATGGGCAAAATTCAGTGACAATTGTCCGATTACTTCCTCCTTAGTATAACCCATTATTTCCCGAATCATTCGCTCATTGATGTATTCGAATTCAAATTTATCACTGATTACCGAAATCAAATCGTTTGCATTTTCGCAAATGAGGCGGTACTTTTCTTCGGATTCCCTCAATTCCAATTCTGCTTGTTTACGTTCGGTTATATCTCTTGAAATGACAATGCCTTTCAACTCGCCATCCACATCTCTGAAAGTTCGCCCGCGCAATTCAAGCCAAATAACATGCCCATCCTTATGCAATACTCTAGCTTCAACTCTCCCTTCACCTTTTTCAAATCCCATAACCAGTGCATTTAAAACCTTTCTGTGATCATCCGGATGAACAAATTCCAGAGCATTCGTCCCAATTAACTCTTCCTTGGAATATCCTGACATCCTCTGTAATGTTTCATCGTTAATAAACTCGATTTCATATCGCTGATTAACAATCCCAATCAAATCATTTGCATTTTCAGAGATGAGGCGGTATTTTGCTTCAGAGTCCCTTAACTGCGATTCGGCTATCTTGCGTTCAGTGATATCACGAGATATGATACTCAACACGTGCTTATCTTGATAATGTATTAGACTTGCGCGTACTTCAACATCTACAAGCCGTCCGTCTTTCGTCCGATACTGCCGCTCTCCCAAGTAACTCTTCTGTTCCTCTAAAATTTGATTGATTTTCTGATTAATATCTTCACTATCATGTGCCACGAAGTCAAAAAGAGTGAGGTTCGAGAATTCCTCGGCGGAATACCCCAGGAGACACCGAAGAGCTGCATTACTTACAAGGATCTCTAACGAATTTAAACTTACAAGGAAGATGCAATCTGCACTCTGATCAATGATAGCCCTGTAACGTTCCTCACTTTCTCTAACTTCTTTTAGGAGCGCTTGATAAGATTTTTCTGATGAACTAATTGTAAAAGCCTCCTTATTCTTAAGTTACTTCAGTTTTAAGTCTTACTTAAAGATATTGGCTTTATCTCTCTATTAAATCCTTTCCATTATTATGGAAGGAGGAAATTAATTAATTCTATGAATGGGTAAGAAAATAGAGAAAAGAATTTATTTTAGAGTTTTTCGCTGGAAGAGAAGAATACCGATAAGGATTGTAACTGCCAGAAATGCGATTATTATAAGAAAGGCGCCCCAGAGGGGAATGCTTGTATAACCAAGACCCGTGTTATATGGGTCATTGAACATTAAGTTAGTCGTCCAGAAATTTTCTCCAAGGAGAACAACTTGTTTATAGATTTGGAAGGCATAAAAGGGTGGAAACGCGTAAACGATAGGAGAGTCAAATGGAACCATAGCCCCACTTAAGAAAGTAATGGGAAGCGCATACATCATGGCGATGCCAACGGCAGCATCTTCTGTTTTTGCATAGGCTGAAATAATAATTCCAAGTCCGAGGGTGGATAGGCCAAAGATAAACATAATTAAAAATCCTATTAACAGCAGGCCCATATTGTTATTATGCCATTTCAGTCCCATAACTGCATATCCAAGGATGAACATTATGATTAATTGAATTATTAATAAAAACGCTTCAGAAACTAATGTTCCAATGAAAATATTATCCCTGCCTACTGGAGTTGTATCTAGTCTTATTAGAGTGCCTTGGTGTTTTTCATAAGAAAATGCAGATGCTGCATTAATCGTGCCAAATGATGCAGCATAAACCAACATGCCCGCTATCGCAAAATCAAAAACTACCCAACCCGGCATGCCAACTATATCTTGAGAACCAAACATGAAGAAGAAGAGAATAGTAAATATGATTGGAAATCCGAGCGTGTAAAGGTAAGTATGCCAATTTCGGAGCTTGATTTTTAAGTTTTTTATGGCGATTGCGACAATTTGTTCAAATCCACTCAATCACGCAACCTCTTTCCAGTTAATTTCAAAAAAACGTCCTCTAGAGTATTTTGTCGTAAATTCATCATCTCGAGCTCTTTTACATCAGTTATAATTTCTTGGTTGAGTATTTTAGTGAAATTAATGATTCCACCATCGAAGAAAATTGATGCACTCTTATCTTCATCAACAAGAATTTCTTTCACAAACTCAAGAGGCTTAAGCTTTTCCTTTAGGTCCTCTATTTTGCTATCATCTTTAAATTTAATTTCCAAGACATTTCTTTCGCTGTACTTCTCCTTGAGGGCTTCGGGAGTTCCCTCAGCAATAATTTTTCCATTATCAATGATAATCACACGATCACTAAGGATCTCCGCTTCATGCATGTCATGGGTGGTAAGGATAATTGTTCGACCTTGTTGTTTTACTTCCCCAATATAATCCCATACAACGTGGCGAGCTTGGGGATCCAGTCCAGCAGTTGGTTCATCCAAGAACAGAATTTCGGGATTCATTATCATATTAATAGCCATGTTTAGCCTTCTTTTCATTCCACCAGAAAAATTTTTTGATTTATCTCTTCTCTCTGCTAGACCGAGTTTTTCCAAAATTTTTTCGGCCTCCACTTTAAGTTGATTTTTGGGAATGTAATGCATCTGCCCAAAAAAGACCAAATTTTCCCGAGCCGTTAATTCATCGTAAAAAACGAGTTCCTGAGGGGTAACACCTATGATTTCACGAATTCTTTTTTTATTCTTTTTTATATCGTATCCTTTAATGAGAGCTGTTCCGTCATCAGGCTTTAATATCGTTGTTAACATGTTGATCGTGGTGGATTTTCCAGCACCATTCGGACCGAGCAAGCTCAACAATTCACCTTTCTTCACCTGAAAATTCAGATGATCCACTACCGCATTACCATCATAAATCTTGGTTAAGTCCTGAGTTTCAATAATTATGCTCAATTGCATCACCTAACTTTTCTTAGAATATATCAGAAAATAATAGGATTTTAACCTTTGAGTGAAGAAGAGTTTAGTAAAAAATTCTTTACTAACAAATAGCATCAGAGAAAGGGAAATTGACCTAGTTTCACCTAATAATATTTTTTACGTAACTGCCAAATTATGACAAAATTCACCCATGAAATAGCGGTGATAACAATTTGAATTGTAGGGGAGATCCAAATGCCCAAATCTGAATTTACAATGAGGGGGACGAAAAAATAGGCGCAGACCCAGCAAGCTACTGTGATAAGATATGCATATAAAAAATTCTTTTTGTATTTTGAAATTTTAATTGATTGGTCGGTTTTTGTAAGTAGAATGAATGCAGCTTCTCCAATTTCAGATAATTTGTATTTATTATCTTTTTGGATAAATAACTGCTGCATGCTTTTAAGGTGGTAGGAGAGTGTAGGACTGTCAATCGATTCTAGTCCATTCTTAATTTCTGTAAAAGTTAATTCTTTCTCTCCCACTATTTTAATTATATCTCGCCGTATTTTATGATTCAGTGATTTGAAAATTTCCTCCTCATTAGCTATTTGGGGTTCTCTTAACGATTTCTCTGGGGTACTCATGAGAATCATCTGTAGTCTTTTAAAATAATTATTTTGTTACAAAATTTAAAATTAATCAACAAAAAAAGGGAAAATAGCTAAGATTCACCTAATTTCTGTTAGAAAAGCATCAAAAGGACAAAAATTGACATGAGTTAATTGCAAAAGTTTAATTCGAGACACGTGCCTAGCAATCCAGGCACTTTATGATAGAAAATTCAAGAACCCGGTGATAAATTTGTTGGTTTTTTCTTCCCAATTCTCTTCCCAGTATTCTCCTTTCATATTACCGGTATTTAATGGAAGTGATTCATTGTACATTTCAATATCAGGAAAGGCCGTGGCAATTTTTTTCTCAATCTTATGACAAACATCAGTTCCATTGTTACAATTGAATGCTGCTGCCTTTTTGATAGCAGCTGATTTACCTTCTTTAAGAAGTTTTCCCATTTTTTTAATGTATCGCCCCAATGTGCGGGCTGGGTTCCAGGCATGGGTTGGGGCCCCGACAAGGATTGCCTCAGGTTCAAAGGCCAACAAGTCGGTCGGTTTAATTTCCGTTGTACGGAAAGTCTTCACTTCATGCCCGCTTGAGCCAAGCCGATCCGCTAAAAATTCTGCCAACTGCTTCGTATTTCCAAATTTACTATCATATAACACGGCTATTTTCATAATATTATCTCTTATTCGCTAATTATCTCACGTTATGAGTACCAAGTGGCACCCCCAGTTTTATAGGCGCAAACCTCCTTGGCTATGAGTTCAACCTCTTCAGGGTGAGCGAAAAGCGCGCAAGGTGTCCCTTCGGTTTCTAATAAATGTTCGTTATCGCGAATGATCTTGAATAATTCACTTTTTAATCCTTCTCGCAGTGAAGTTCGCTTTAGATTGTGTGTTGCGATGTTTGAAACGGGACAAGGAGTAAGGTCTCCTTGGGGGGTTATGTGTGCAAAGCCGCGCCCTGCGGATACGCACCCTCCCATTAATTCTTCATCTCCCGGAGAATGAATGAGGGATATCTGCTTAGTTTCGCGATAGTATAAGACTTGGTCTCGAAAGGTCTTATTCTCTTCTTCAGTGAGCATGAGCTCCATATCATTATCCACAGGAATATACTCAAGGAAGAACATAAAATGGACACCTTTAGCTATCAAAGCATCAATATTTTTCTCATCCATCCAGTAGCTGTAATTTTTACGTGTGATGGTGGCGGAGATCCCGCTGATAATTCCGTTCTGATCGAGCTTTCGAATTGTTTTAAGCACTTTTTTATGGACACCCGCACCACGTCGTGCGTTCGTCATTTCTTGGTCGCCTTCGAGACTCACAACGACTACTGTGTTTCGTAACCGTCTCAATCTGTGAAATTCATCATCATTAAGTAACGTTCCGTTGCTAAAGATGACAAATAAGCGATCTGGAAAATCTTCGCTGAGTGATAATAGATTCCGTGTTAGAAAGGGTTCTCCGCCAGCTATGATAAAGGAGAATACGCCCATATCACTCGCTTCTCGAATTATAGTCCGCCATTGATCTATGCCTAACGAGCTCTTTGCATTTCCAGGGCATAAGGTTCCAGTCGCTGCGGCATAACACCCAGCACAATGCAAATTACACCTTGAGGTTATGCTAATTATAAGAGCTGGAGGAACTTTTACCCCGCGTTTTAATTCCAATTTCCTAAGGCTACTTGATTGCGCATAACCTTTTATTAACCGTTTAAGGCTTGGAATAAATCCAGGATGCTTTATGATCCAAGGCAGATATGTTTTTATCAAAGTGGGGAATTGCATGTGAGTCGGTAAAATGGGTTTTGTAGCCTCAAGTGCCTTAAATACTAATCGCTTGATAAAATTGGTGCCTCTTTTCAGCATTTAAGAATCCTCACCGGCACTACTCAAAGTAGGTTTTTTAATTTTTTTAAGGGAGGTTCGTAAAAAATCCGCAAAAGTTTTCGATTTGAGGTACAGATATTCCAATCTCTGGTCAGTTTGGGTAATGTTAATGAACGAGTGTTCATCAACTATGAACAAGAGTGGAATTTTCTTCAAGGTTTCAAGTATTTCGGGTAACAATTCTTGAGGGGTGAGGAGTTGGATGTTTAACTCCGGGAATGTTTGCAGAAATTCTAATTGTCTCTCATAGGGATCGAGGAGAGTAACAGAAACTGAAATGGACCCGTGAGATTTTAATTCCTGCATTAATCGAGATAAGATATCTTTGTAAAACTCCAAGTCATCATGTATTACGAAAAGTACATCTTCGGGGAGAGAAGACAACGTGTCGAAAATAAGATTCTTAATTAACAACTCATTTTCAATTAAAAGAGTTTTATGTTCTTCAGGGGTTGCCCTCTCTTTTTGAAATTTCTCTAAAGTTGCCAAGTTCTTTTTAATTTGATCCCCGATTTCAACAATCTTATTTTTTTCCCTCTCGATATATTGGTCTGGCGCAAATGCTTTAAATGTCACGGGACGGGATTTGGGAATTTCGGCCAGCAATCCCATCTCCTTCAAATCGCTCACAACCGAATATACTTTTGCAGTAGGGACTTTAGAGTAACTAGCAATCTGGGAGATCGAGCATTCCTTCAAGATATAGACCGCCCGATAAACCCTTGCTTGATAATTAGTGAGGCCCAATTCCATTAACTGTCGTTCCAATTCAATGGGAATTTTATCCGAACTACTCATAATAGATCCCTCAAAAAAAGGATTAGTGGAGGTTCGCACCACATCCAGGACAATATTCTGCATCTCTGGATAATTGAAGTCCGCAATAGGAACAATATACATGCCCATTCGAGATCGTTGCCGGTGAATGACTGCCGATCGTTGGAAAAATCACCTCACCCGTCTTCGAATCGAAGCTTACTTTCAATTCACCATCGACACGTAGGTCCGTCAGGAGCCTCCTCATATCGCCGTGACTTAAATCAAAATCGCTCGCAATAACATCGAGCTTGGCGCGTCTGCCGTAATCACCAGATATAACCGCCCGCTTGACCAATCTCCGCAAACGTTTATTTTGGTAGGATAATCCAATAGCAATAGCAATCATGATAAAACCTGGAAAAAAACATAAGGTAGCCAATACGGAGAGCCAATTGCCAATTTCGTTTATCCATAAGCTAACAGGGGGGATCACTGATAAAAAAGCGAAAATAAGGAATGCGATCCCAACTCCAATAATCACGGGTAAATCGGTTTCATACTCTCTTTTATCTTTGGGAGCCAATCTTTATTACACCTTCTATATTTTTTTAATCTTCTCAAATTCTTTCTGCTTTTTGTTTTTACTACTAGTAGTAGTAAATACAAATATTTAAACTTTTCCACTATGGGTGGTAAACTGGTTCGCGCGCGAAAAAGACTAATAAATCCACTTTTCTTCTTACTAGTAAGAAGAATTTTCAAGAAGTAAGTGTGTGGTAACTTTGAGTTTTAGTGATAGAGTGCGGAAACTCGTGATAGTGGGATTAGACCGGGCGGGAAAAACCTCTATTCTCAACATATTAAACCAAGAATATAACCTGATGGATAACATCAAGCCGACCTTGGGAGTCGATCGAAGGGTTTTAGAGGTGCTAGGATTTCAGATTGTGAGTTTTGATCTTGGAGGGCAAGAGAAATTTCGGGATGGGTATTTGAAAGATCTTAAGATTTTTCAAGGCACAGACACTCTAATTTTTGTGATAGATACATTAGATACGGTAAGATATCAGGAAGCACTTCAGTATTATCAGGAAGTACTCAAAACATTTAAAACGCTTAAATTAAATCCAAAAATCGTAATATGCATTCATAAAATAGATCCCAACCTCAGATTCGACCCTGAAACGGTTCATAACATCGAAGAAGTGATGGAACTCTTCGTTTCAGCGTCAAAGGGATACGAAGTAACCGTGTATATAACGTCAATTTATGATCGAAGCTCGATTATCAGGGCTTTTTCAAAAAACTTACAAGAACTCATTGAAACTATCAAACCGCTCCAATCAATTCTCATGTCGCTTGTTGGCCTTTTAAAACTAGATGGCGCAGTATTGTTTGATGATAAATTCTTAATAGTCGCGGACTATTTCCAAGATGCTCAAGCCGAAGAATTATGTTTTGGGACGGTTTATAATAGCGTATATTATATGTCACAGCAGAATCCGGAGTATGCTACAAATTTAGTTGGGAATTTCGAAATTGCATTAGGTGAACAAAGCATTCAGAAAACTTATAGTTTTATAGAGGTGCCATTCAAAGGTTGGAACCTTTATTTATTGGCAATGGGGAATCAAAGGTATGATCCGAAGACTTTACTAATGAAATTCGAGTCGATTGCAAGGATACGCCAATAGACCGATATATAGAACTAAAAATAGTCTAACTTACTGATGAAGTGAATTCACTACTTCAATGAGGGAGGACAGCACCTTTTCGGGGTGTGCGAGGTTGTGCAAGGTGACCGAGCGATGTGGAGGGACGAGCTTGATCCGAATGGACCCTGTTTTTTGATAACGCTTATCCCAAAATGACTTATATAATTTGACCCTTCGGATGGAAGCCAGATCAATGATGCGGAGCTTATAGGGTTGGGACTGATTCTTCTTGGTTGGACCAATGCGCGTCATCTTCAAATAGAGTTTCTTATTCGTGAGCAGGTATTCAGAGGATTGGAGGGAAGCATAATTCGATTCCTTAATTCTCCGAAGGGAGAAGAGAAGATAGCCAATAGCCACGGTAAAAAGTATTAAAAAAAATATAAATAAAATCAATATTTCGACTCCCGAACCTTGAAGCAGGAGTGGCATGTAGATCCAAATTAGAACTATGTCGATCAGGGCGAAAAATATGATGAATATTAGGCGGGGGATTCGTGCCATATTCGTAAAAATTCGCGCAACAACGTGATTAGCGGGAGCAAATGTTTGGAGAACTTCTTCGTCACTCCCTATGACCTGTGAGAGTGGAAGATGGGCGCAAATGAATTTATCGAAGCATTTAGAATCCGTTATAAAACCTCCATAAATGAAGATTAATATTTTCCTTATTACAATGGAATAATATCTAATGTAGCACTCAAATATTTTAAGTGATGGAGCAAAAATAATGGTAAAGGATATAGAATACACACAACATGCTGAAGATCGCCTTAAGAAGAGCAATTAGTAAAGAATTCATTGAGAATGCGTTGAATAATCCCGATGAAATATTGAAAAAGAATGATATCAAAATTGTTCATAAAATTATTGGAGAGAAATTATTGAGAATTATATATAGAGAAACTGATGATAGTATAATAATCATATCCGCATATATTACCAATAAGGAAAGATATTTAGGAGTTAAATAAAATGAAAATCAAATATGATTCGAAAGCTGATGCAATCTATATTCTATTTCAAGATCGAAAAGTTGATATTAGTAAAGAAATTGAAGATGGAATAGTTATAGATTATACACGTGACGGAAGGGTCATAGGAATTGAAATTCTAAATGCAAGACGGCGTATGGATCTTAAAGATATTGAAGAAATCACGGTCTCCATTCCTACCATCAAAGAAGAAGTCTGATAATAATGAAAATTTTAAGAAATTAAAAAAAAGTTAGAGTTTAAAGGCTTTAATTTCATCGATTTTGGTTAATAGCTCGTTAAAGACCGCCTTATTACCTATAAATTCTGCTAATTCGACGCCCCTTTCAAGTTTTTCTAAAGCCTCGGAAATTTTATTTTCGCATTTCGGTTCTGAGGATGTCTATGCCAATTAGGCAAGTCTGATAAGTATCAATCATTTGGAGGATCTTATGATATCGGGTTTGGAGTTCTTTGAGTTTTGTATCAGATAAATTTTCAGGAGAAATTTTAAGTTCACTAAAAAGTGCTATTTTCTGAGATTGGAGATTCTCTATTGCCTTTTGAATTGTACTTTTTTTAGATACGAGTTCGGTTTCCATCATGTACAAGGAAGTTCTTAAGTCCTTCTGTTCGAATTTAGTTTCCTTTTCTACCATTTCGTAATTCTTGGGATGAATCTTCCGTTTAGTTAATAAACCTGCCATATCTTCCAAGACTTCTCCTATGAGAGTTAATCGCATGTACATGTTCATTATTGGTGTATCAATCTCTTTACCTAAGCGTTCTTTCTCCCCTTTATAAAAGAAGATATCTCTTTCTATTCTTTTTAGTTGTATCTTATATTCTTTTGTGGTTATTTCGTTTAAAAAGACTCTTTGCATTAGTTTTTCTTTCTGAACTCTCAAGGTCTGAATGGTTTCGGTAGTCTTCTTCACTAATACGACGCTTGATAAGGTATCTTTCAATTCATCTGATATGATTAGTTTTAAGCGAGGAGGAGGTTTCTGAGGAATCTTGGGGGGAGGTTTCGGAATTTGAGGAGTAGTAGGTTGAACCTGCGGAGGGGCCCATTCAATTTTATTAATTAACATCAGAGTTGAATGATTCATTGCGAGTACACTGAAAATTAATCCAATGATAAGTATGGAATTAACAAGAATAGAAGAGCGTAAAAAGATTAAAGAAAGGATGAAAGTTGGAATGCTTAAAAGAAATATCCAATAAGAATTTTTTGGCAAATTTAAATGAGTAAATATAGCGAAATTACACGCAACTACCAGGAGGAGCGTTGCAGGTATTGACTCTGCTGGATATGAAGAGGAAATACAAGAAAATATCGCGATACCTACGAAAATCCAGCCCGATAATTGTAAGAGTGGTTTAGAGAATTGCATCAGGAACGTCCGGAAAGACATCCTGAATCTGTGAGCATAATAGAGCATAATTGAAGTTGGAATGAGGAAGGTACAGAAAAATAGAATAAGTTGTATGTAAATAATTGATGAATAACTGTAATAAGGGAAAGGCCCTAATCCAAATAGCCCCAATACTATTACAGTCGCTGGAAAAATTGTTATGAGGGGAATGTTGCACCAAAGACTAAATCGTACCACCTTTCTCATATCAATTGGTTCAATCTGTTGTATGGTTACCGTTGCAAACCATGGAAATATAACCGAAGTGATAAATCCAATTCCGAAGAGCACCATAGTTAATACAACTACAGACTGTCCGTAAACAGACCAGGAGGTGAAATGTAGATACATGAGTATAATCCCAAGCATGTACGAAAGAAATCCCTGAAAGACCAATCCAAGACTGAAAATGCGGATATAATTTCCATCCAAGAGCGCCTTTGTTCCATAAATTGCAAGGAATGCCAAAAATTGGCTGAAAATTATTGCATTAGTAATGGCAAAGGGAGATTTATTTAAGAAGACGATGATTAATCCTATTATAGAAGCGATTGTAATAAAAGCCAGTAGAATTAAGATAGTTATTCCTCTAACTTTAAACCGAAACCCAGGCTGTTCTAATGGCACGATGCTGGTACGGTTTAATTTCAATTTCATGAAACTCCGCACACCGCCAATGCAAGCCATCAGCAGGAAACTGATTGCAAATAAAAGTATTGTAATCTTAAGTCCCAGATAACGTTCAAAGGGTGGGTTAAAAGGTTCTCCGGAGACAAATCGAGTTATATTGAGAAAATACATCAAAATCCCACTAAAAATCAACCCAAATGCTGCGGCGGTGGACCAATTAGTTCGAGGGGTAGATGAATGGTTAATTAGGATAAAGCCAATGCCCATACATATACTTAGAGGGAGAGTAGTCAATAATGGAGTGAGAATATATGTTAATCTAAAAAGTTGGACGTAATCATGGGCAAACGCAATTCTCATTGCATGAAATCCATATCCATTTAGAAAAATGGAATTAATGCCTAAAATCAAAACGACAAGTGCGAATTTTCTCCTACTTTCAAGGTAGAAAATGAGGAAGCCTATCAATAGTAGTATTTGAAAAATAGGCAAGAGATAAGGGTAGATATTATAAGTGAAAAAATCGAAATGTAACAAAAATACACTACTTTTTGATGATGTCAGCGCAAAGAGAATTAAGTGGACAAATTCTAAACAGAAGTAGCCGATAAAACCGATAACCGGAAGTAAATAAGGTTTTTTCATCTAAGAAAGAACCGCCATCCTCATCAATATTCCATGAAGCCAAAATAAGTAAAATTGTGGTCTGCTCACAATTTAATTTTTCCTCCTTAAGATCGATTTTTAAAAGAATTTCTATTATATTATAAAATATAAATTCTTCAACCTCAACACCCTAAATAACCATAGAAAAAGGTGGGTGAGATAAAGATGGAAAAACATGTTGGAAAACTCAGGCTTAGAGGCTCGATACCAAAAATTGGAATCCGACCAGTTATTGATGGAAGAAGAAAAGGTGTGAGAGAATCTCTCGAAGACCAGACGATGAATTTAGCAAACGCAGTTGCTGATTTATTATCTCGCAATTTACGCCATCCCAACGGCCTTCCCGTGGAATGCGTGATGGCTGACACGACTATTGGTGGGGTAGCTGAAGCAGCAGAATGCGCAAATAAGTTTGCAAAAAATGATGTGGGGGTCTCGATAACAGTAACCCCTTGTTGGTGTTATGGGACGGAGACTATGGATATGGATCCGCTCATTCCCAAAGCCGTTTGGGGATTCAATGGGACAGAAAGGCCAGGAGCTGTCTATCTTGCTGCAGTCTTAGCGGGATATGATCAAAAGGGGCTCCCTGCCTTCGGAATATATGGAAAGGACGTCCAAGATGCGGATGACAACACAATACCTGATGACGTCAAGGAAAAACTGTTGCGGTTCGCTAAGGCAGGTCTCGCAGTGGCCTGGATGCGGGGGAAATCCTATCTTTCACTTGGTTATTGCAGCATGGGGATTGCTGGATCTATTGTGAATGAGATCTTTTTTCAGAATTATCTTGGAATGCGAAACGAATGGGTAGATATGAGTGAATTCATTCGAAGACTCGAGTTAGAAATCTATGATAAAGAGGAATTCAAGCGCGCAATGAAATGGGTTCGCGAAAAATGTAAGGAAGGAGAGGATTTAAACCCCCCAGAATCACAAAAATCCAGAGAGGAAAAAGATAAAGACTGGGAAACCGTCATCAAAATGGCTATGATTTCGAGGGATTTAATGGTGGGGAATGAGAATCTTGAGAAAATGAATTATGGTGAAGAAGCACTAGGGCATAATGCTATTTTGGCAGGGTTTCAAGGTCAAAGACAGTGGACGGATTTCATGCCAAATGGCGATTTTCTCGAGGCAATCTTGAATTCTTCCTTCGACTGGAACGGGATACGACAACCATACATTATGGCCACCGAAAATGATTCTTTGAATGGGGTTGTGATGCTCTTTGGACATTTGTTGACTTATACTGCTCAAATTTTTGCGGATGTTAGAACGTATTGGAGCCCGGAAGCCGTGAAAAGGGTTACAGGAATAGAGTTGACGGGGTTAGCAAGAGATGGAATCATTCATATGATCAATTCAGGAGCCGCAACATTAGATGGAACCGGTCAACAGAAGATCGATGGAAAGCCTGGAATTAAACCTTTTTGGGAAATCACCGAGGCAGAAGTTGAAAAATGTTTGGAGGCAACTCGCTGGGGTCCTGCTATCCTTGAATATTTCCGTGGAGGAGGATATTCATCAACGTTCTCAACGGTGGGAGACATGCCAGTTACCGCGTCGAGAATTAATTTGATCCATGGGCTCGGTCCTGTATTACAAATCGCTGAGGGATTTGCAGTGAATATTCCCAAAGAAGTTCATGAAAAGTTGGATGAACGCACTAATCCGACCTGGCCAACAACGTGGTTCGTACCCCGGCTCACAGGACAAGGTGCGTTTAGGAGCGTGTATTCTGTAATGAATAGTTGGGGTGCAAACCATGCGGCGATTAGTTATGGGCATATCGGTGCAGAGTTAATTAGCCTTGCGTCAATGCTGCGAATTCCAGTTTGTATGCACAATGTTCCTGAGGAAAAAATTTTCCGTCCCAGCATGTGGAATGCGTTTGGAACAAGGGATTTAGAAGGCGCCGATTACCGAGCGTGCGAGAAGCTCGGACCTTTATATGGAGAAAAACTACTCTAAATCAGAGTATTTAACGCTTTCTAATAGTTAAATAAACGAAATGTCTGAATTAGTATGAAGCTTAAAAAAGCCCTTGCCCTGTTTGAAATCACGAATGCGTGTAATATGAACTGCATCCATTGTTATAAGGAAAACCTTGGTGGGAAGCAATTATCCTTGGAGGAAATTAATAGGATTATCGACAAGATATCTGCTTTCGGAGTGAGAAATCTAATTTTGACCGGTGGTGAGCCCTTATTAAGGAATGATTTATTCGATATTATCGATCACGCTAAAAAACGTAAGATACGAGATGTTGTAATAAACACGAATGGTATTCTTTTAGATAATAGTAAAATAGTCGATGAAATCATACAACGGTTGGATGTGATTGCTGGAATTCCGGTTAGTTTTGACGGTGCGCGGAGTGAAACCCACGATTTCATTAGAGGAAAGGGTCAGTTCGTCAAGTTAATGAAAATTTTCGAGAGTGAAACAAGGGATTTACCGTTAGGAATGAATGTCACGTTAGGAAAATGGAATTTTGAGGATTTTGAGACCTTTTTTGAGATTTATGATAATTTGCATGCATCCGACATCAATTTCGGGATTTTTATACCCCTGGGTAGGGGGGAGCAACTCAAGGATCAGGTATTGACCCCAGCTCAATGTCGCTCTTTAATTGAGATGGCAAAGGAAAAGAAAAGGATGGGCTACGAGATTGAATTGTGCTCGCTTCCTTATGCTAACATTGATACCAAAGGGCTATCTGGTGCCTGTTGTAATATTTTCACTGAATTCATCACGGTTACCGCCGAAGGTGATATGGTTCCTTGTATATTATACGATTATAAGTGTGGTTCTATCTTGGAAAGGGAATTAGGGGAAATATTCTCAAACCCACTCGTCCACTTTTTTCGTTACCCAAAAAAATTGAAGAAATACATGGTGGGTTATTGTAATACGTGCCCGAAATTTGATCTTTGCAAAGGAGGGTGTAAGCTCTTGACTTTTGCACTTAAAGGAACCATATACAATTCTGATCCTTCATGTCCTCTGATGCATTAAGATTTTTAAGAGTTCTTCAACCATAATCGTTAAGAATTTCCTTCCTTTTTCTGCGGTGGCTACGGTGGGGTCGCCAAAAACGCAATAATCTGTGAGATCTCCCAATGGAAAATCGGATGTAAGGTCCTCCTCGGAAATTAGGGGGTATTCAACTTTTGCATCTTCCATCTGAACCAGATCAGGTGAGATTGCAAGCATCAAACTCGTTTCGAGTTCTTCAGCGTGGAAGATATCGTAGATGCTTTCACTTGTTTTAATTTCATTAAATTTCTTGACTCTTTCTTCATCCGTGAAGAACGGGTAAAGCACGCTAACTTTTATTTTTAAGACATCACGCATTCTTTCGGATATTTTCTCGAGAAAGCCAACCTGATCCCCATGCCCAGTGATAAAAACTATACTTCGAACGCCATGCATGTAAAGACTTTCAGCGAGTTCGTATGCCATTTGTTGTAGAGTTGATTCCGTGAAACTCAGAGTTCCAGGAAAGTTAGCAGCATGAAAACAATATCCGATCGGTATTGCGGGTAAAATAAGGGCATTAATTTTCTCTGCGATGAGTTCAGCAATATGGTTAGCTACTATAGTATCAGTTGAGAGAGGTAAGTGGGTTCCGTGAGCTTCCATTGAACCCCATGGAATAATAACAGTTTTCATTGTTTTGCTTAACTCTTTGAATTCGGGCCAGGTTAAATTTTCAGCTTTCATGTTTGCTCACAAGTTGTAATTGTAGTGAATAAAACTTTTATAAAGTTGAGTGCAGGGGTCTCCTCAACCTACTATTCTTGTACTTCACAACCCTTCTCTTTCAAGTCCAAGATCCATTTTTTTAACGGTTCTGGCAGGCTTGTCAGTTTATTTCTTCGTAGATTTAATTCTTTAAGTGATGTTAAATTTAGGATTGATTCTGGGAGCTCAGTTAATTGATTATCTTCTATATGTAGATGCGTAAGGTTAGTAAGCTTTCCTATAGAATTTGGAAGATGGGTTAATTGGTTGTCACGTAAATCCAATCCTTGAAGGGATTTTAAATTACCTATTTCTTCGGGGAGTTTCGTTAATTTGTTGTATCGTAATCCCAACATTCGAAGTAAAGGTAAATCGCCGATAGATTTAGGTAGAGAATTCAATTCATTTTCTTGTAAAATTAACATTTCAAGCTCTTTTAATTGACCTATCTCATCAGGAAGAGAAGATAACTTATTTTTCTGGAGACCTAACAGTTTGAGTGATTCTAAACCACCTATCGATTTTGGGAGATTTTCCAAACGATTATCGTCTAAAAAGCATTCTTTCATTCGTTTTAAATTTCCAAATGACTCTGGAAGTGCCGTTAAATAATTCTGTTGCACATCGAATAAATATAGGTCTTTGAAATTTCCAATTATTTCAGGGAGTGCACTTAGGCCCCTTCCTGCCAGTCCAACTCCATTTATGTGCTTGTTCTTTACCATTATTCCAACTACGCCCGCCTCGATAAAATCAACAACATTGAGTTCTTTTCTAATTAAGTCTTCCAATACTTCAATTGCTTCAATTTCATAAGTGGGCAATTTTATTCCACGAAACTCTTTTACTTCTGTAATTAATTGTTTTTCCTTAATCTCTGATATCATAATTTCTCCATTCACATTTTTAGGGGGTTTAGCGAAATTTTGACTTTTTAAAACCTTAATAACATCTGGGAATTTTTCCTTATTATTCTTAAAAATTACACTAAACATTATATATGGACCAATAAAACATCGCTTTAGACTAGCTTCATATTCAGCATTATTCTTAAGTATCATTTTATCCAATCGTGGGTCTAATGCTTCAAAAAACTTAGGAATCTTATCCCAGCCATATTTTGGGTCAAATATTATTTGAAAAGATGGAGCCTCATTAACATTTAACTTAATTATTCCCTTAAATGGAATAATTCCCTTAATTTCCATTCTTGGATTCCCTTTAATTGCCAACGGTCCCCTCTTCAACAATTCAAGATAACTATCATAAATACGAACACTTAGCACTGTAGGGGGAAATAGAAACTTGATATTCTCATGATCCTTTGCATTACTACCTTGAATCAATAATGCTACTCCTTCCCTAAAAGTAATAAGAGGTGAATCTTTTAATTCAACCTTATGCTTATCTGTTACTTTTTTAGCTTTTTTTGCAATCTTACGCTTTTTTGACATATAAACTCCCCAATTCTGATCGGATAAAATTAAATTTTAAATAATTTAAAAGTTACTTATTTTAAAAGAACCTTTAGTAGAATAGCCTTTTGGACATGTACTGCCTTCCTATTCGTCGCAATATTATAGCCACAGATAATTATTATTATAATTATAATCCTTAAAGTTGAACTTTGCCTTTTCTAATGCATAACACTTTTATAAGTTCGGAAGTTCGCATAGAAGTGATAAAACTTGATCTCACATAAACAAGCTAAGCTTTTATAAATTTTCAATTCCATATTTGAGGATACTAAGGAGTGATAAAAATGCCAAAGAAGAAGAAGAAGCCGGCTGGATCGAAGAAAAAGAAGAAACCAACAACAAAGAGAGCAGTGAAAGCTAAAAGAAAAGCGGTAAAGAAGAAAAAGAGAGTTATGACAAAAGCTCAGAAAAAAGAAATTAAAAAGATAATAGATGCTGGGCGTAGATTAGGTGTGGAAATTGATGACGAAAAAGCATTAAAATGGATTGAAGATATGAAAGCCGCCCAAGCAACAGCAGAGGATTTAGCAATCGATAAAGACAAGGGTGTTTATGGACATGAAGTTTCGCTCATCGATTTTGATTCGGATGACTTGGAGAGATTTAGAAGAGTAGCTGATATAGTAGGTCTCCCCGATACGGGAGGAGTTGTGGAAACTGCGATTTCTTTATCAGGGTCTGCAGCGCAAGGGAAAGTCCAACGTTATCCTGGTGATTTAGATTTTTTCGAACGTGTGAATATAATTGTAAACACTAGGGAAGAGGCGTCAAAAATCATTGGGAAAGTAATGAGAGAGAAAGCATTGGATAAATTTTATTCGCCTACGTATCAATTAATTGAGGTAAAATGGGGAACGTGGAAAGAAAACGTTATAAAAGGTGATAAGACCATAAAGGCGGGATCGCCAATGTCATGGAATGCCACTGAAGTAAAACAAGGTTACATAAAAGTTAAGGATCAAAAGGGAAAAGCTAAAAAGATTAACTGGGCATATGGAGAGAAAGATCCAGGCTGGTGCAAGCTCGATTGGCTGATTGCGGAACCCGAGAAAGGCATAGTTAATGTTTCAAATATGCTGGATGTGACTTGGGAAGCCCCTGAGGGAAATATAATTCCCCTAGATGGACAACTTGATCCTTATTTCCAAGAAGTTTATCTCGAAGCAGAATCAGTTCCACTCTTTTCGAAATTGCGAGAACATCTAACACCTGATAAGTTGGATAACTACGTCAAGGCATTAGAAGGGCAGGTACGTCATTATACGGAAGAAGGACATGAAAACTATGGCAAAGTGGCAAAGCGTTTATACAATATTTTTCGTTTAACCGGAGCACATATTGAAGCAATGTTTATCCGAGAGTTATTCGATGAGCCTGCTGCAGCGCTATATCAGGTATGGTCGTTGCTTGATACCATTGATGATGCTGGAAAACCCGATTCTACCATTGATAAAAAGACTGTTGCAAAACAAGCAAGTGATTTAGTGAAACTAGTAGTTGAAACGTGTGAGGGTGAGGCTGAAACAAAGATCGTGGAGGCCTTGATGACACTCCGGGATGATATTACTGGGGTCGAAGATATTTCAGATAAAGAATGGAGTAAAACCATCTCTGAATCACGTTTCCTCGTGGTAAAACTCGTGAATGAATATTTCTACAACCGGTTAAATATCGTCCCCAAAATAGTGAAATACATCGAACAAATTCGGAAGGAAGCATCTCATTAGTAGAGATTTTTTGTAAATAATGCCAAAGCCGTATAATAACTCAGCATGAGGAGAAAGTGGGCGATCCCCATACTGCCGTCCTTAGCCCAGCGCTCCTTGATTTTCCCGAGGCATGCGTTCTGGTGGTCGCCCGCGGGTTGGATAAAATGTCTAAACCCATAATTATCGGCAATTGGGCATTCGTAAGGATATCGGAGGGGAAGGCGAATTTGGAAGAAGACACGCTTGGTTTCGTTACCAAGGAGGAATTCGCTTTTACAATTGTATATTCGAGAATTCTTAAGATCAGGCTGAACTTCTTTGAAAATAATCTGTTCATGACAGTTGAACCTTAAATATTCTAACTTCTCCTTTTCTTCTTTCAATCGTGCGATCCAGTCTTTTGAAGTCGGTGATGCAATGGTTTTAAAGGGCGGAATTTCAGTTTCCTTCAAAATTAGCTGTTTGCCGCTTTTCATGGCAATTTTAACTTGGAACTCATGGCGAATCATCCGAAGTTCGGCGAATATTGCAGTTTTAAACTGTTCCCATTGTGAAATCATTGGTTGAATAGCAGACCGGAATTTTTGGTCAGTCAACCCTCCATCTGCAATGTTCATACCTGTACCTCCGAATATAAAAGATTCTGAAGTTCTTGTATTTTGGCTTGATTTTTAATCACTATCATGCGAACCAGACTTCGGACGATATTTCTGAGATTGTGTCCCTGGGTGCCAACTGTTTCAAAAATAGTCAGATCCTGAAACATCGTATCAGTAAAGAGGGATGTTTGAAGTTTTTCCTCGTAACGGATGTGGGTAAGTAAGCGATAGACGTCATCTGTAGAGATGGTATGAGGGAGATCCATCTTATTTAATGCGATCACCAGAGGATACTGAACATTAGGAGGTAAATTTTCCAACAATTCTTTAAAAATATCGAGATTTACTTCTATCCTGCGTGATACATCCCAAATAAAGATAATTCCATCGATGCTCGATAAAAAAGTGGTCAGTTCAATCAGGTTTGACGGTATTTTTTTGTCATAGTGAATGCGATAAATTATGTCCTTTTTAGATCCAACAATATCTAACGATGAACATGCCTCGTCTTCGTCAATAATTTTATTCCGTTCGGATTGAAGGTATTTTATGGATTTTTCGGTTTGGCGTTCAAGTTCTCTATCGTAGGCTCGGCAAAGCTCTTGGATACGATAGGTCGCAATATCAAAATAGGTTTTCGCTTCAGTAAAGTTTTCATTTTGAATTAAATGAATCAGGTTCTGCTTTAGCATGCGAGGAAGATCTTTTAAATTACGCATGTAGCCGTTGACCTGGCGTCTTAATTGTTTTCGTTCATTTTCAATGGATTTGAGGAAGTTTGCGTCCAAAAGATTCTCATTATCCGCTAACCATTGAATAAACGTGCGCCTTCCACTTGCAGGAGGGCCGAACAGGTACAAATTAAAAATAATCGTTTGGTTTTCTCTATGCACAGAGCTATTCAGTGGAGGGTACCTTTTAAACATTCGAGAAATAGTACAAACAAAATAATTGCATTCTGAGGGAATACCCGAATTATAGATTCGTTCCTCTCTTTGCAAAATAAGTAGGATTTAGACCTCCAAGGATAGAGCCACAGATTATTAAAATAAACCCAATAGTTATAGAGAGAGATTTATCAAATAAAAATAAATTAGTCAATATCCAGTTGTATGATAAAAATAGCAACCCGAATAGTATGAAAACTATTCCAAACGGGCTGATCCGATAAAACCTTTCGCGGTTATTGAAGTCTGGGTTTAATTCATGGTTTTTTAGTTTCTCAATGAATTTAGACTTCAAGAAATCGCGATAATCCCGCCCGAGAAGAAATCCCCCAAGTATCATACAAAACAATCCAAAAAATTGAAGCAGGTGTTCTTTGAGGAAATTAAGACCCCAATGGGTCTTAATTTGCCACCACCACCAACCAGTGAAAACGCAGATAAAGCCTAATACAATGAGAACGATTCCAAATGCATTCTCATGGATGTGATATCCTCTAACAGAACTTTGTTCATATTTTCCTTGATGTTTGGTAGCGTAAATAGGCAGTAACCTGAAAAATAAGGCATAAATAAACATGATTGATAGGATATTGATTGTATTGAAGAGGACGTGACTAAAGGTGGATATAAAAAACCAAAAGAAATTATTAACCATGCCAATAGCGAAAATAATCCAGGTAACTATTTGGAAAGCCGTAGAGGGAAGGGAAAATAGAGCCATTATCGCAAGTAACGTGCTTGAGAAAAAAAGACCAGCCCAATGATATATTGTAAAAGAGAGTGGGTCCATAAGTCCAAGCAGCATTAATCCAAATGTAGTAAATGAAAGAAAGCCAAAGGCAACCCAAAAAATATATTTTAATTGCACCTATTGAAAGCTCCTGAATGCCTAATGTGAATCATCTATCATCATAGAATCGAATAAAAATAACGTTTTTAACAGTAATTTGTAGAATTTAAAAAGGAGATTCAATTCATCTAAAGTCGGTTTTGGGTTTTTAAAACGCGAACCACATTATCAACAAGAAGTAGAAAGAAGAGTCGTTGATTTAGAACATCAAAATGTGAAACATCTCCTAAAGACACCAATTTCACAACCTCGGTTTCAGTTAATTTATTATTTTTAATTAAATCCATGCGAACTTTGAATTGATCTTCCATTTGCACGGGAATGAGGATTTCAAGAAGCGATTTTCTAAGAAAAGCTTTAAATTCTGGATTAATATAAGCATTGACATTATCCTTTAGATAGGTAAAAATCCTTTCTTTCAAGAGAGTCTCAATCTCGTCATACCCCACCATTTTCGTGTGTATGTTCTTATCAAAGTAAATTATTATTTCATTCTTTAATTCTTCTGAAATTTTCCAAGGTTGCATTCGGTTTCTTAATTTTTCCAAAAAAACAGATTTTAAATATTTTTTATATTCGATGATGTAAGCCTTATTTTGCCTCACATCAGAACAGACTTCGATAACTTCACCCTTAGGGGTTAAATAAACAAATCCTTTGCCTTCAGGTCCAACCCCACCCGTGATAACCATGCTGACAATGGGATATTCGTAGCCATACTCATTACGCTTGAATTTTTTCTTAATTCGCTCCAACAAGGGCGCATAAACTAGGTGTTTTTCGTAAAAATGCATTGTATCGATAAAATACCGAATTTCTTCAAAGGGACTTCGTTCTCTAATTCTACTCATTTTATCTATGTCAAAAACATAATAATCATTATCAAAACTTTCTTTATTTTCTTCATACGCTTCAAAATACTCGTTAAAAGACCCCACGTTGCGAGTTCGTAATCCGTAGTTCATATATGAGTTCACGTAGAAATAAGCCACTTCGATCCTTCTCGGTAGGGGGACGTTAGGGTCGTTCATCATCATCAGATTGCCATTTGCTAAGATTTCTGCTAAATAGGCAGGTAAGAAGTACACAATATAATCAAAAAACCCCTCAGAAAGGGGCCCAAATAAATTTTGCAAGGTAGCAGTCATTAATTCGCGAGTTTGGCTTGAGATAGGAAAATCTAGCTTTTTTGAGGTGGCTGTAAATAATTGAAAATCATTAGCAAACTTAAAAACCTTAAATACTCCATCAAGATTGAAATTGGCGAATAAATAAGTGATAAACAGGTTGGAAACTTTTTCTTCAACGTCAGAAAGGTGCGTTAAATCAATTTCAATCCCCTCATCACTAAGACGATCCACTAGCCGTTCAAAAGAGACGAAATTCCCAGTTCTTAGATACCGGTTCAATTGTATAATGTACTGATCTTCGGGTAGGTGCATTGAAACGACCACTATGCCTTAAGTCCAACTGAAATTATATCGCTCAAAAGAATCGTGGCTACTTCCTTAGGGCCGGCCCCGATTCCAAATAAGGTGATTTCTCCAGCAAATTTTGTAAAGACGTGAATTGCGTTCATGATGCCATTGACATGTGCTAAAGGATTGGAAAGATTAATGGATCGTGGTTTAACTGATCCTTGAATTCCATCGTTGTTAATCTCTATAGAGGCGATGTGCTTGATAACTTGATTATGGAGATGTGATTCAATGATTTGGGCGTCAGTTATTTTATCAATGCCTTGGATCTTGACTTCATCGAGGGTTAAATTCGAATCTAACAGAACATCTGCGATTATCACGAGCTTTCGTGCGGCGTCTAATCCAGAAATATCGTCGTGTGGATTTGTCTCGCAGAATCCTAATTTTTTAGCATCATCAATTGCCTCTGAATACGTAGTGCCCTCGCTCATTCGGGTTAGGATGTAATTGGTGGTGCCGTTTAGAATGCCTTCTATCCGCAAGATTTCATTTGCCGATAGCCCACTTTGAACTGTCGTAAATAAGGGGATGACGCCGCCGACGGTTGCCTCAAAGCGGAATTCACGGTCATTTTGATCCGCAAGGGCTTTAAGTTCAGGATATTTCAGCACTAATGGGCTTTTATTTGAAGTCACGACGTGTTTTTTATTTTCAAATGCTTTTTGAATGTGTTCTAATCCAGGGTGTCCATTCTCAGTTGACGGTGTGAGTTCAACTACGATATCGAAGGATAATTTGTCCAATACTTCCTCGAAAGCTAAATTGGAACTTCGATTAATGAGCTCTAACTTCTTTAAAGATAGGATTTCTTCCAGATCCAAGCCTTTTTCAGAGGAATCAATGAGCACATAATCAACTTCAATTATTCCAGTAATTACTATTGTAAGCGAATGTTTAGATTGAATATATTTCGCTTTTTCAAGTAGCATCCGAGCTAGACTGCGACCCATGTTGCCGAATCCAACAATTACGATTTTTACGGTTTTTGCCAGAGTTACACCCTCTAGGCCATCATGAGTTTCCTTTAGATGATAATTGCATGCTTTACCTTTAGTTAGAAAATTACATACTTTGATATAATATTGTTTCTTATGAAATAACATGCTTTGAGTATTTAGAGTTTTTAATTCAAGGTTGAGAACCAGTGACGGACGTGAAATCTGATTTCTACATTGTATTCATGGAACACGAGGCATTTAGGAATATAGTTATCCATACAGCGCAGCATGCGCATTTTGACATGAAAGTGAAGAATTGGAAAGAAGTTTATGGTTTTCTCTCGGGGTATATAGATGAAGAAAGTCAGTGGACGCACATTATAGATGCAATTCCCATAACACATGGAACACATTATGGTGTTGAGTTCAAAAAGCAACATTACATATTATCTGCTTATATAAATTCAATGATCGCCGAGAACGATGAATTTTTCGTGGGATGGTATCATTCCCATCCGGGATTAGGTCTATTTTTGTCACAAACTGACATAATTAACCATCTTGGCTACCAAATCGTTAATCCAAAGGCAATTGCACTCGTGTTTGATCATACCAGGGTGATTTCGAGGGAACCACCAGTGGTGGTTTTTCAATTGGATAATACTGCTTTTGGAGCTTCCTCAGCTTATCATGAAATAGAATATTACATTGGTGGGATCAATAAGAAAAATGAAACTGATCTCATTAAGGAGATGTATTACGAGATTGAGTCAGAGGTTATTGCCAAGAAAATCCCGTCCATTGAAAAATCAATGGTGGAAAAAGTAAAGAAATGGCGAAACCAGACGAAATTTAAACTACCAACAAAGCAGATGTATAAAAAGAAAAAAGGCGGGCTTAAAAAAACCCTCTTACCCTATTTAGAAGATTCGAGTTAGAGTCTAGAGGGGTGTTATGATTTTGATAAATCGTTCTTTTATACGAATGTAGACTGAATAGGGGAGCCGGCCTGACATGAATTGAATGTGATGATTGCGGAGTAGTGCCCGAGCTTCCGCGGGAGTGAGGTGCGCGTCCAAGTCGTCTGTTGCATATATATTTTCATTGAAAATTGGATAAGTCTCTTCAGGTAAGGGTTCCGGTTCCGGTAAAACAACATCATAAACTGGGAGATTCCGCGGTTCCCCAGAGAAATCCTTGCAAACCGCAACCTCCGCCATTTGGTTTAAAACATGGTTAGGCAGATTATCGTCCGCAATTGCCATGATCTTGGCGAGAATGAGGAGTTCGTGATCATACAATTCCTGATTGGACCACCCATGACCTCCTGAAACGATACATAGGGATTTCCTACGGGGTCGTTTTTTATAGTGACAGCTGTAATTTTCACACTTGCCACAGATGATGGGTTCAAATGTTACGCTTCCATTAAGTATGTTAATAGAAAAGAGGCCATGGTGTGTGAAGATTACGACCTCATCCCTCTCATTCACGTGGAAATCCAATTCGTCTAGGACCGACATTATCGTTTCGAGTTGCTTCTGTTTCCACTCGAAAGCGATTCGTCTGTCTACTTCATCATAGCCGAGGTGGTTTAGGATTAACCCTGCTGCGGTTTCAAAAACCGAAACCATTTGGGTAGGGTCATGGGCAATTTCAAAATAAACAACATGCGCCATCCTTTCACATAATTGTTCAATTTCCTCACGAGAAATTTGTCGAAGATCCGCTCTATGAGCATTACAACCGATCAAAATGATGGGGACTGCACCTAAATTTGTATAAATTTCAGTGATTAAATTTATCAGAGTGGGATTAAAGGAGTGGTGGCGGGTCAAATCAAATGCAAGAATTGCACAAGATGCACCCCGAAAAAAGGAAGAACGGAAAAAACGAAAGCGTTCAGAACTGGCAATGTCCCAAATCGAAAGCATCACCCGGTCATAAGGTAATTCGACATCAATAATACCAATATCGCAGCCTATAGTATGTTTATATCGCTTGGTGAAGGAGCTTTGTAGGTGATCTGCTATGATATTCCACGTATCAATGCGTGTATCGCCAAGCATTACACATTTTACCTTATAACTGGACATCGACTAGTACCGACCTCACTCCTAGTAAGAAAGCCAACCGTACCTTATATATTTTCACAATTTTTGAAGATTGGGACCTTTTGAATGGAAACACTTATCAAAGCTTTTTTGAACATAAAGAGTAAAAAACCTAAGTGAGTCAGACATGCTATCGCCCGAAGAAGAAGAATTTCGAGAAATGCAGGAGGAGCTCACAGATGAAGATCCCAATATGAGAGGAATGGCGGCTGTCGATCTGGGAGCTTTCGCCATTGAGCATCCAAGGTTCAAGGAGCGATGTGTTGTTCTTTTACAGAGAGCATTGAACGATCTTGACCCGGATGTTAGATCTAGTGCCCAAAAATCGCTTCAAGAAATTGAGGGAAAACCAATAGTTGAGTCGGGAGGACAAATCATAGCGTTTGGATACATGCCAAAAGAACATCAAGAAGAACGGCCAGAAATTGATCAAAAACAGATGATTATTAGCTGTATTTGTTGCATCACCCTAATAGTAACGGTGGTCATGATGTTTATATTATATTTCTGAATGAGAGTGCCTTTAAGAAGTCATTCATTTTAAGTTGTGAGATTGAAGTCACGAACTTTTTCTCCCCTTTTATAAAGAATCTTTATAAAGGATTTCCTTATAAATAAAGTTGAAATGTGAAATTTTTTTTTATGAATTTTTTCAAAGCAGAGAAGAAACCAGATAAGTTGAGGAAGTAATAAAAAGGTATAAACAAAAGTGGATGAAGAAGTTTCACGAGTGAAAAGTTGGTGGAGAATAAAAGTTAAAAAATGGAAAATAAGAATTCCCTTCACACCTGATTAGAGGAATAGAAGAAAAATGTCCAAACCAACCTACAATATTGTTAATATCGTTGCGTCGGTGCGATTCGATATTGAAAAATTGGTGGACCTCAATCTCATTGCCATGAGTAATAAGAACATAGAATATAATCCGGATACCTTTCCGGGGCTTATTTTACGCCTGCAGAAACCCAAAAGCACGATTCTCGTGTTTAGTACAGGTAAATTAGTCCTTACTGGTCTGAAAAAAGAGAAAGATGTCAGACCCATCACGCAAAAAGTCATTAAGATTATTGAGCGGTCAGGGGCCGTCATTAAAAGTGAGCCGGAGATCAAGATTCAAAATATTGTCGCTTCTGGAGATTTAAATCTAAAATTGAATCTTGATTTGATGTCAATTAGTTTAGAGCGGGCCCTTTATGAGCCAGAAGTCTTTCCTGGGCTAATTTACCGAATGAAAGTTCCAAAAGTCGTCTTTCTAATTTTTGCAAGTGGGAAAATCGTCTGTGTCGGTGCCAAATCCGAATTTGACGTGAAAGATGCAGTGGCAAATCTCCTTGAGGAGATACAGGAACTCGATTTTGTGACCTAAAAATCTTACTTCCTATTTTTTTGAACCTGCCTCTTTTTACCAAGAATTTGGCTTGCAGAGAACTTGCTTTACGCGTAAATCAAGGAAAGTTGCGGTATGAGCAGGGCGGATTAAAGCGACGGTGTCGGCACCTCTTCCAGTACCGGCGATGGCAAGCACGTCGTTATCGCAGGAAATTGCCCCAGCATCAGCTGCCATCAGGATAATCTCGATGCAAACTTTCAAGCCGTCCCCAAAGACCGAACGCAGCATTCGAGCAATGATTTCTACGGGCGTATGCACTTTCATAACCTTCCTGAAGGAGCGTGAAATACCAGAAAAGGCATGAATACTCGTGAGAATCTTGGCATTCGGTTTCTGTTGGATTTTTTCTCTGTTTTCTGGTAACAATTCTTGGAAATTCTTTTTCATAAATCCGTCCGCATGCGTGACAATTACAAGGTTATATTTTGCATCATCGAAGGTTTTAATAAGCTCAAGTCCTGTTGCACCTGTCGTGGAAGCGCAAATGATGCTCGTGATATTATTTTTTTCAGCATATTCTTTGGCTATCCGCAGAGCTTTGCCTGTATTATCTGGTCCGGCATTTTCAAAATAAACCACTTCAACTTTAGGCATTCGACAACTTCCTTTAATGTTTT
>JABXJT010000053.1:0-17209 GCA_013375455.1 Candidatus Helarchaeota archaeon
TTACCAATTCGGATTATTCTTCCATCAACTTCTGCTACTATGCCTTTCCCATTGAGTTCCTCAAAATCCTTTGGGTCTGTTAAGGGGAGTCCGCGCTTGTTAGCACTCGTAATAATGGCATCTGCTAGCGGATGGTCTGATCCTTTTTCAGCGCTGGCGGCAAGTCTGAGAATTTCATCATCCCCTAATGTCTCGCTTATAATATCAGTGACTTCGGGTTTTCCTTTTGTGAGGGTGCCGGTTTTATCAAAAACTATAGCATCGAGCTTATTGGCAGCCTCAAGGGATTCACCCCCCTTGATTAGCAGGCCAGATTCTGCACCTCGACCAGTACCAACCATAATAGCTGTCGGGATTGCTAACCCCATCGCACATGGACAAGCAATTACTATAACAGAAGTCATGGCCAGTAAAGCATCTTCAAACGCGATTTGCCCAACAAATAACCATAAATTGAGGGTTAATAACGCAATTAATAAGACGATTGGAACGAATATTCCAGCAACACGATCTGCCAGTCGTTGAATCGGGGCTTTCTGGCTTTGAGCATCTTGAACAAGTTTAATGATTTGAGAGAGAACAGTATCTTTGCCTACTTTTGATGTCTCGAATTTAATAAGCCCGGTTTTGTTAATGGTAGCCCCAATTACCGGGTCACCGATGGTTTTCTTTACAAGGCGGCTTTCTCCGGTGAGCATCGATTCATCCAGGTTGGTTTTACCTTCAATAATAATCCCATCCACGGGTATTTTTTCACTTGGCTTACTAATGACAATATCTCCAACTTGGACTTCATCAATGGGGATTCGAACTTCTTTTTCATCTCTAATAACAAGTGCATCCGTAGCTTGAAGTCCCATCAATTTTTTAATGGCTTCGGAAGTTCGCCCTTTCGCAATCGCTTCTAAATACTTACCGAGAAGAATGAAGGTAAGAATCATAGCTGCCGCTTCATAAAAAACAGCTCCTGGAAGGGGTGTAAAAGTCGTTAAACTGCTGTAAATGAATGAGACTGCTACACTCATAGCAACTAAAACATCCATATTTGCCGTCTTATTCCGAAGGGCCCGGTAAGCACCAATGAAAAATTGAGTACCTGAATAGAAAATGACGGGGATAGTCAAAGCAAATAGCAAAACTTTAATGAAAAATATGGCATTAGCAGAAAAAGATGAAAACACATTAAAATGAAGGAGGATATTAACTGTTGCAATGGGAATGGTAAGGATTAACGCAAAGAAATATTTTATTTTTTGTCTTCTAACTTCTTTCTCACGTTCCATTTGTTCTGTATCGATTGCACTGACACGTTCGGTTGCCTCAAACCCTAATCGCTTAATATGTTGCTTTATTCTTTTTGGTTCGATTTCCTCGGGATTGAATTCAACATTTGCGACCTGAGCAGTAAAATTCACATATATTTCATGAATTCCTGCTTGCCCTGCAAGAATATTTTGAATCGCGCGTGCATCTTCTTCCGATTTCAATGAATCTATTTGTAACTCGATACGAGCAAGATTTGATTTGTAGCCAATGTCCTCAATAGCCGCATTAAATTTTTCAAATCCTGTCATATTTGGATTATATTCAATAAAGGCATTCTCTAAATTAAAATTAACAGTCGCTTGTTTCACACCTGGGAGTTTATTTAGTTGATTTTCTATTTTAAGAGCGCAAGACGCGCAAGTCATTCCGCGAAGTTGGACACGCATCTTTTTTTCTGATTTTTCTGCTTCAGGCATTCTATCCCTTTAAAATTTCATATTAAAACGATTAGAGCTGTTGAAAGCTTTCTATTATTTAGGGGAGCTTTTTAAAATATTTAAAGATAACACTGTTAATTGCCAGAAGAATTATTATTTTACCTTAAATATAGAAAAGGTTCCGCTTGCCTTGGCTACAAGGCGTCCATCATTTAAAATTTCTGATTCCAAAATGCCGACTCTTTTTCCTTTGTGAAGAACTTTAGTGTCACAAGTAAGATTTCCAGAAGTCACAGCTGAAAAATACATAATTTTAATTTCTACGGTAGCACACAACTCATCTTTGCTTAATTGAGAGTAAATAGCTGCACCCATCCCGGTATCTGCCATCGAATATAGAACCCCCCCGTGTAAAACTTTGTGGGGGTTAAACAACTTTTCATTTACCGTCAAGACGCACTGGCTATATCCCTTATCTAACTTGGAAAAGTTCAATCCGATTAGATCACCGAAGGGGTGAAATCCTTTTGAGGTGAGAGGGAATACTTTTGGCATGGATTCATCTCCGTCTTTATTCAATTTAAGTGTCCTCTTTAGTAGAGAATAAGAAAAATTTAAAATAGATATTTGAGTTTTGTTGCATTAATCACCGTTATATTCATTCATGAAGGGGTTATAATTATTGAAGTGACCCATCTTTCCATGTGGGGTATACCCGTCGATATCGTGGTAGATAATTACTTATTATTAAGCTCAAAAATTAGGGATATCTAAGTTTATGTACTTGTTTGAGATTGAATTTCTACCAATAAATAAAAAACTTAATTCTTTTTGCATATGCCAAAATTGCCCTTATTTAATTTAAATTCTTTTTAAGCATATAATTTATTCAGAATAGAACAGAAATAGCCTTAGAAATGGGGATTAATATGAGAAAAAGAATCATCTGTGGTATCTTTTTACTAATAATTATCGGTTTAAACATGATTTCATTATTAATTAATATAAATATCAAATCATCTTCATGCGCCCCTATTGATTCTTATGAAATTTTAGATTTTTCAGGGATAAATGTTACACAACCATCTGATTTGGTGCTGTCTGTTGGGAATTCTACAAATAGTACCATCTCTTGGACATTAACTGACGAAGGACCCTTTGATTACCTCGGAGAGGATAGTTTTACAGCTGATACTGTTGGAGCAGAACCCTCTGGTTGGGATGTTATAAGTGACTTAAATACTGAAACAACCATCATCTCTGAAATTGATGGGCACCGTATGGTTGCAAATTTATCAGATGGTAACTTTTCTGGATTAACTTCAATGAAAGATCATTTTTCAAATAATCAAACGACAGGAACTATTGAATTTTATTGGCAAGCCTCGACAGTAATTGAACCTAGTGATTTCATAGTTTCTGATGATGATAACTGGATAATTTATTTTGCCAGTTGGTCAGGGGAGTTTATTTATTGGGATGGCAATGGGAGTCATACTATTTGTTCAATCACAAATGATCAATGGTACCATCTAAGACTTAATTGGACATCTGGAAATTTTTCTGGTTGGGAAATCACAATTGATGGACTCACTTATGGGGCAGGATATGCTTACGGTTTCTTTAATCCGATCATTGATGGGATGGATGCTCTTGAGTTTAGTACATCTGGAAATAGCTCTAGTTATTATAATGTTTATATTGACGCTGTGGATTATAGTTGGGCATCTGGTTATTATCTGAACCGAAACATGGATTTTATAAGCGGTTCTTATGCAGTCTTCAAGAATAATACACAACAAACGAATTGGCAACAATGGAGTAATCAAACTCAGGTGGATTATAATGTAAGCGGAGCCAGCCTTGGAGTTGGAATCCATAATATATCGCTAGTTTTTAATGATACAACTGGCCAGTGGTATCATGATGATGTCAATGTTACAGTAACAGGACCCGCAATTGAAATTCCTAACATTGTAAGTGTCGTACAAGACCCCTCCAGTCCTACATACAAAGATAATGTGAGAATTACAGCTCACATCACAGATAGTATTCAAATTCAATCTGTTTATATCGAAACAAACGATACCGTCATCGGAAATTTAGAAAATCGCTCGATGACTCTTTTTAGTGGAACTCTACAAGACGGAATATGGAATTATACATTTGATAATTATTCAATTAACAAAGTCATTCTATATCGGATTTTTGCCCTTAATACACAAGGAAAGACAAATGTCTCAGCTCAATTTAGCTTTGGGGTCTTTGATACTATTGACCCAACTATAGTCAGCGTAATCCAAAATCCAGCAAATTTAACAAGAGTAGAACCAGTGAACGTAACCACATATATCACCGATAACTTTGAGATCCTTATGATACAAATTGAAAGTGATTATATGGGAACATGGGCGAATTATTCAATGGATCTTTTAAGTGGATCACTCCAAGATGGAATCTGGAATTTTACCTTTGATGCTTATCCAGTGAATACGACGATTAATTATCGAATCTTTGCGACGGACGTATCAGGTCGAACGGCGGCTAGTGGTTTCTACACTTTCAGCATCTTTCCGATAATTAGTTGGAAAGTATCCCCTGATTTATATTTTGAAATCGAAATAGGGCAAGATAGGGAATGCCCTATAACTTTCAACTTTGATAATACAGGAACCACAATTTTACTTGACCTTAATTTCACCATCACCTCATTGCCCGCAAATTGGAGTGCAGATCAATATTCTCAAGTATTCACTCGTCTTGATCCTGGAGAAAATATCGAGATCACATTTGTAATAACAGTTTCAGAGGAGATTGAGGTTTTTTATCATTTAATCCCTATTAATTTTAGCGTAACAATTTATGAACTGGGCGAAAAACGTAGTGAAATTATTAATGTAGCGGTTGCAGGCGTAAAAGGACCTAATTTTGTAATTTGGATAATCGTTATATTTGGAAGTGTTACAGCTATCGCAACCACCAGCTTCCTTTATACAAGAAAGAGAAGGAGATCTTCGGGCGATAAGAAAACACCAAAAGCACTCGGTTCGTTGAAGAATCAATTTTTACTTGATTTTCCAGAGGGATTGATGGTAGTACCGACCAGCCTTAGGAATAAGATTAACCAAATAGAAGGGCTGACCGAAGCTGAGAAGGAGTTTATTTTACAAGAATTGATGCAATTGGATGAAAAAGAAGCGGAACTTTTGATTGACGGATTCAAAAGTTCTTTAAATGATTGACCTCCATATTCATCTTTCGGAGATAATTAGCTTTGGAAGTCAAAAAATTCAGTAAAAAGTTATTGATTGAAGACCAACTAACTATTCTCCAAACAAATGTCCTGCGGGTGGCAAATAAATTAAGGGAAAAATATAGAATTATAGATATAATTACACTCTTTGAAAAGTGTTGTAAAGAACTCCCGAACCCTGAACCAGAAATAGATCAAGCCATTCGCGAACTTTATAGAAAGAAGTATTTTGTTAAAGGAAAAAAGCTATTTAAAGAAGATATCCTTGCCAATGAAAAAAGAAGAAAGTTAAATGAGTATATAATAGAAAATCCGGGTATTCATGAACGAGAAATTCGAAAGATATTTAAACTAGGAGCCTTTTTAGCATATTATCATTTAGTTACGCTCAAAAAATATGGGTTTATTCGAAAAAAAGTATATCGAAATAAATCTGTGTATTTTCCTTCTGACTTTGAAGAAGCCAAAGAAGAAAAAGTCTTCTTATTACGGAATGCAATAAATAACCGTATTTTTGAATACATCAAGAAATGTGGGGAAATTCGAATTTCAGAGCTGAAAAACATTGATCAAATACCCTATTCAACCACCAGAGCCCACCTAAAGCAGTTACTTGAGGGAGGGTTAATCAAGAAAATAATGAAGGATGAAATTTCGTATTATATGGTTGCAGATTTTAAACATCAGGAAGAAATAATAGAAGTAAAAAGAGAATATGATTATATCGAGGGAAATATTCGATTTAGTGTGGCGATCGCCAATCTTACCAATTTGGAGATTTACGATATTATAGCTAATCTCAACTCGTCACCCCAATTTATTATAAATGTTCCGCTACAAAATGTAGCGAATCTCCCCCCTAGAACAACTAGAAATATTGATTTCATTCTGACTCCAATTACTTGTGGGCAATCGAAAGTATCTGGCTCCATTTCCTTCAAAGATGCATTTAGAAACGTGCATTTTATTCCAATTCCTCCTAAAGAGATTATTATAGAATGTCCTTTGATAAAACAGCTGACTGCTACCCAGACTGAAGTAAATGAGTTTATTAAAAACTTAAAGAGAGGAACAGGTAAAATACTTTTTCAAAATATATCAAATAATGAGATCTTCCGAATTGTACAGGAAAAAATAAGTGGTTTAAATTTAAGTGAAATAGAAATTGATTTAGACAAACTTTGGGGATTGTACACAGGGCAGTTTAAAATTATTGAAAAAATTATCGTAATTAAAATAAGTATTGTAAATAATTTAATTGCACTTGATGTTTGGGCAGATGATCTAAAGCAGATTACAGGTTTTATAGCATATTTCACCAATTTGATTAACATTGAGTTGAAAAATTTAAATAAATTGGTTCAAGAAGCTGGAAAAGTTCACTAAAATTTTAATTTCAATGAAAAAATCAAATCCCTTATTAAAATCAAAATAAAAAAGGGAGAGAAGACCTATGAAAAAATGTAAAACTATTCTATTAATGCTAATGCTTGTTTTTTTATTTTTAATACCCACTTTGAATAGTATTGATTATAGTTTAAAGAAGAAAGATTCTGAGATTCCTCAAAATTCTAGTTATAATTCACCTAATTTTGATCAAATAGGAGTTCCTTCAATATTTCCAGAGTTTAGTTTTAATACCTCTGTTTTTGATCAATCTAATATCAGCAAGTGGAAAGAAATTACTTCACCAGTAGATCAAAATTGTAACGGGATCAATGATAAATTCGAAGATAAGTTGAGTTTAGTGTCAGAATTCGGATTTTTTGAGGCAAATGCATTCAAAGATAATCTGTCATTGTCCGAACAAGATTTGATCAATGGATTTTTTGGTGATAATAAGCAGAATTCAGAAAGGATCTCATATGATCACATTCCTGTTATTATTAATTTCCCTGAGGGGGACTTTAATCCAATTTCTTCTCTTTTTGAGAGTTTAGGGGGAAGTGTCAAATCAACTTATAAGGCTGCTATTAATGGTTTCGCGGGTGCAATTGACTATGATGGATTAAACCAATTCTGTGATATATTGTTGCGCGAAAATATCCCATTTCTAATTGAGGAAGATGGCATCTATAAAGCGAATTTATACTACGCAACTCGAAATATGAACCTTCGCCCCTACGTTTGGAACACTTTAGGTTATACTGGTGATGAATTTAGTTCAACTGCAGTAATAGATACTGGCATTGATGATTCACATGATTTTTTCACCCCCGGATATTCCGACGGAAATTTTAATTATAAAATCGTCGGTTGGAATGATGTAGTGAATGGCTTAGCTTTCCCCTATGATGACCATGGACATGGATCCCACTGTGCTGGAATTGCGACTGGAGAAGGTGTCCCCGTATTAGATGAGTATGAGAGAACGGTTTCCACCTATTCTTTGGGATTTCGTAATTATTATTTTTATGAAGGAATCATTAATATTAAAGCGGCAAGATTCAATGTTACAGAACCAGGAATCATTGATATCAGGTGCGAATTCAATGATAGCACTCCTGTTGATGAAGTTCATTGTTGGGCTTATCTTTACCATAATGAAACCATTGTGGATTCCCATATCGTCATGACTCCAATTTGGGAACACACGCTCTCATATACTGTTACAGAAAACTCACTTGGTGACTATTCTTTAAGAATTAGTCTTGATATGGTTGATAATGATGGTTGGGACGTAGATAATGTAATTCTACGATTTAAGGGTGAGATCCACTGGCCTTTTCACCCGCCACTTCTAAATAGCGGAGATCCATGGAAAGGAGTAGCACCCGATACACACCTTGTGGGAGTAAAAGTGCTTGACTCCGAAGGTTCTGGTTGGGTTTCAGATATACTCAATGGTTTAGATTGGATAATTACAAATAGGTTCTTATACAACATAACCACCATTTCTATGAGCCTCGGGGGCGCGCCTGGTGATGTGAGCATGATTGAAGCAGCAAATAATGCCGTGGAGAAGGGGCTCGTAACTGTTGTTGCGGCGGGGAATGATGGAGGGAAACAGAACACTATTGGGTCCCCAGGAGATGCCGATAATGTAATAACAGTAGCAGCAATGAGCAATGCAGACCAAGTTACAGATTACAGTAGCTCTGGTGGTAATATACAAACAGGAACCACGATCAAGCCTGATATAATGGCCCCAGGTGGGAGCTTTTATAATTTTTCAATATTCTCAACCGATACTAATGATAACGATGCTTCAGGAGAGTTTCCTACTGATAGTTTCTTTAACGATATGCATCCAATGCTTGGAACTTCAATGGCAACTCCTGCAGTTGCGGGGGCTGCGAATCTGCTGATTGATGCAATGGGTGGCCATCAAAACTGGAATTACACTGCTCTAGAATCTAAAAGAGTAAAAGCATTGCTTTTAATGACAGCAACCGAAACTTACCCCTTAACACGAGAATTGGATACTTCTTTTAGCCCTCTACTTAATCGTGGTGGAAAAGATACCCATGAGGGATATGGAAGACTCAATATTGATGCGGCATTAGAGGCATATACCCAAGAGATAGTTCAGGGCTCGAATAAACAAGCTTGGCTCTCAAGTAGCTTAGTTAATCCATTTAATAAACATGCTCTTGGCTGTTATGTAAATCTCATTAGCGGAGAAAATTATAACTTTTATTTAGAGACACCAGAGGGAGCAGATTTTGATTTGCATCTATATAGTAATACACCAAACCTTATAGGCGAGCCCATAATGGTCGCATCAAGCAACTCAAGCCAGTTAGGAATGGAGGAATCTATCACTTTTACACCCACGAAATCTGGGAGATATTATCTCATTGCAAAGGCTATATCTGGGGAGGGTTATGCAAATATTTCATATAAACGTAATATTTTCGCGCCTACTCTCATAAACGGGGCGGTTTTACCTCTATCAGGAAATCAATTGACGCTATTCAATTTCAGCGTGATTTATTCCGATCAAGATGATAATTCTCCTTCTATAGTTAATGTATTGATAAATGGAACGATATATCCAATGGAAAAACAAAATCGATATGATATTAATTACAGAGATGGGTGTATTTATCAGCTTTCGATTTATTTGCAGCCAGGTTTATACAATTATTCATTCGAGTGTAATGATGGAATATTCTATAATTTGACTGACACATATTTTGGGTTAAATGTAGTTGAAATACTCAATCTTAATGCACCAATATTGCGCGATGGTCAAGTTACTCCTAGTAGGGGTTACACCGGCACAACTACGTTTTTATTCGCTATAAATTATATCGATGCGGATAATAATGCACCGGAATACATAAATATAACAATAAATTCAATGAATTATTCTATGCATAAGCAAGATCCATTGGATACCAATTATAAGGATGGATGCAGATATGTTTTCAACACAGTTTTAAATGAGATAGGAACTTACACTTATTATTTCAACTGTTCTGATGGTATCTTTACTGTAAATGTGGGACCATTTATCGGACCGTCCGTTAATGAATCATCTTTATTTAATGGCATGTATATAAATTACATTCACAAAATGCTTTTTGGGGATTATCCAGCAAGATTCGATTACCATCAGACTTCAGAAAGTAGGTTCCATGTGGTTTGGAATTCGTATCGGGCTAGTTGGGATGTTGATGTTCAAACGAGAATCATAACAAATACAGAGGGTGATGGATTTGGTAATTATGTTCATACCCCATTATGGATCTTAAAGGACACTGAACTCGGTGATTTGGTTCCAATTGGGGTAATTGGTTACCGAGATGGTGACCATTTATTCAACGTTTCAAATGAGCTTATTTATCATTCCCCTGAAGGTCCCTTAGAAGTATGGGTGTTGGAGGATCTTACTACTCCTGGAGTTGCTTGGTATGAAAAAAGCAGTGGAATTCTCTTAAAGGGCAATTTTTATTATTTTGAACCTTATGGAAATAATATATTCTATTCTTTTGATTTTTTAGATTCAAATATCGAGTTTATTTATGTCAATTCTTACCTTATTCAAGGAGCGGTCGAACCTACTACTGGTTCTTCCTCAATTTCTTATAATTTTACAGTGAATTATATTAATCTTGTTAATACTCCCCCAACAAGCATACAAGTAATAATTGATTCCATTTCATATGATATGTCGCCGGTAAACCCATTGGATACCAATTACGGGGATGGAGTTATGTTTCAATATACTAACAATTCGATAACGGTAGGTAATCATGAATTCTATTTTGTCGCTATGGGTGGAGGTCAAGTCCTGAGGTATCCATATCCTGATGATGAAAAACTTGAGTTTAAAGTCCTATCTTATGAATTTTCTAAGTTATTCGATGGAATGGTTTCGCCCCTAATTGGAGATGAAACAACGAATTATAAGTTTTCCGTTATCTATCAAGACACATTGAATAATACACCATCATGGGTTAGAGTTTATTTGGATGGAATTCCATATTCGATGATAAAAGATCCCCTGGACTATAATTTTAGTGATGGTGTAGAATATTATTACCAAAATTCATCAATGGCTATAAGTAGTCATAATTTTTATTTTGAAGCTTTCAATACTACACATACCCTGCGTTACCCAGATGTTGGCGTTTTATTTGGCCCTCATTTATTAAAAAATTATACAATGATTCCGAACTATACGTATAATTGGATAGACGCAACGCTAGGAATTCGGTGTAGTATGGATGGTCAATCAAGTGATAATCAGCGCTTTTCTTTGCCTTTCACATTCAAATTTTATAATGAATCATTTGATCAGATATATGTCTATACCAGTGGATGTGTGAGTTTTATAGATAATTATATATCTAAAAATTACCTATTACCATGCTATTTATATCCTTACTTAATTGCCCCATATTGGGATCGTTTAGAGGCATCAAGTCCATGTAATATTTTTGTACGAAATTTGACATCTCCTAATCGAGTTGTTATCGAATGGCAGGATTATTATACTGTATATAATGATTTAGTAGGAACGTTTGAAATAATCCTCTATGAATCAGGTAGTATTATTTTCAACTACGATTATCTTGATTATGCAACTGGTTATACTTGCGGGTTAAATTTTGGTTTAGATCCCCATTATTATAACATATATACTAATTTAACAACATTAACTAACGATTTTTCAATACTCTTTATCCCACAGGTGAATTATTATGCTCCAAACTTGACCTTAGGTTCTGTGATCCCTACGAGTGGTGATCAAAGTACCCAATTCAATTTCAGCGTGGTCTATACCGATCAAGATGATAATGCTCCCTCAGAGATCAACGTCCTGATAAATGGAACGCAGTATCCGATGGTGAAGCAGGACCTCTCCGACTTTAATTACACCGATGGGTGTTTATATCAATATTTGACTTATTTGCAACCGGGAATTTATAATTATTCTTTTGAGTGCTGCGATGAAAAGTTTTTCAATTCAACTGAAACGTATACTAGTTTAAGCGTAGCGGACTTTACTGTTAATACACCAGTATTGAGTGGGGGTCAAGTTAATCCTGATCCTGGCTACAAAAGCAAGACAATGTTCGTATTTACACTAAATTACACCCATGCAGATAATAAAGCGCCGGTATACGTGAATATCACGATAAATTCGACAATATATTCTATGGTCAAGCAAAATTTATTAGATGCCAATTATATGGATGGTTGTATATATACTTTTAGCACGATGTTAGATGAATTAGGGGAGTATTTTTACTATTTAAACTGTTCTGATGGTTATTCGACTGCCAAACTTGGACCTTTTATTGGACCATTTGTAAAAAAGCTTCCCTTGTTTGAGGGGATGTATATAAATCATATATATACATATGACGGTAGTAGCGGCGGACCATCGAGATTCGAGTATTTTGAGACTTCAGGGGATCTTTTCCTTATGACATGGAATTGGTGGGGATTCCCGGTTTCATGGACCGAGAATATCTATACAAGAATTATTTCAAATGATTATAATTATATATTTGACCCTGATTCTCATACACCGGTATGGATATTCACGGACATTACCCTTGGTGAATCGTTTCCAATAGGAATTGTGTACGAATCAGAACATATTTTTCAAGTTTCGGATGAATTAGTTTATTTTCTTCCAGGATTTGGTCCTTTAGAAGTATGGGTGTTGGAGGATCTTACTACTCCAGGAGTTGCTTGGTATGAAAAAAGTACAGGAATCCTCTTAAATGGCACTTTTTATGATTCGGGAGGATTCTACACGTTTGATTTCGTAGATACAAATGTCGAGTTTGCCTATCAATCGAGTTCTTTTGCACCTGAATTGACCTCAGGTTTTGTTATGCCTTTAACTGGGGATCAGAACACGCAATTCACATTTAGCGTGGTTTATACCGATCAAGATAATAATCCGCCCATGTATATTAATATATTGATAAATGGAACACCATACCCAATGGTAAAGCAGAATCCCACTGACTTGAATTACATCGATGGGTGTACTTATCAATATTTAACTTATCTTTCTCCAGGAGATTACAACTATTCATTTGAGTGTAATGATAGTGTATTTATAAATTCAACCCCTACATATGGATTGGTGGTAGATGAGGCCAATTCCGTAGCTCTGCAACTTTTAAATCCTGAAGTTTCGCCTAGAATTGAAGGAAATTCTTCGTTATTCAATTTTACGGTATGGTATTTTGATAATGACAATAATTTTCCAATCTATATAAACATTACAATAAATACCACGACATATGCAATGCTACCAGTCGATCCCCTTGATGACGATGTTACGGATGGGGCGCAATATTACTTCACTACCTTGCTAGATTTCGGATACTATCAATTCCAGATTAACTCCTCCGATGGATTGTTTACTAATTCAACGGGGTGGCTCACCGGTCCTGAGGTTAATCCATTCTTAACAGTTTTCAAAGATGATTTTGAGAATGATTTATCAAAATGGGAAATTATAACGGGATTATGGCATTTAACAGATACAAATAGCTCATGGTTAAATCCCTGTCATTCCCCCAACCACTCGATGTGGTTCGGACTCGAATCAATAGGGACTTATGATACTGGCAGTCGAGCGATGGGGGATTTGATCTCCATTCCGATAGACCTATCTGCTATTAGTCAAGCAAATTTGGAGTTTTATCATTGGAGAGAAGGAGAACCATTTCATGATTTTTCATACGTTTATATATCAACGGATGGCGCATCTTGGGATTTATTAAATCAGACCGATGAGGATATTTCTTTATGGGAAAAGGTAACTTTTAATATTTCAGGATATTGTGGAAATAACTCCGTACGAATAAGATTTAATTTTGATACTTTCGATTCACTTTACAATTTCTATAGAGGGTGGCTAGTGGATGACGTGCTTATCTATTCATTAGGGGATATTTCATCAAATTTGTTTTTACCAGAAAATAATAGTAATATAGTATCTGGTTGGACAGATTTTATATGGTACAGTCTAGATTTAATAGCGGGTCCCGTGAACTATACCCTGCAAATTTCAAATATTTCTGATTTTTCAAATATTATTTATGAATTAGAAAATATTAACGAAAAACCAGATAATACCTCAGTATCTATTTTGATAGATTTTCCAATAGATCGTTACTACTGGCGTGTCCGCCCTTCCTTTGGACCATTTAATGGAAATTGGTCGAATTATTTCATGTTTAACTTGATTGCTTATGATTTTGCACCAAATTTAATTTCAGGTTCGGTCATACCTTCGACGGGTGATCAATTTACTGAATTCAATTTTAGTGTGATATATAAAGATCAAGATAATAATCCTCCCATTAATATCAATGTAATACTTAATGGGACGCCATATCCGATGGTAAAACAGGACCCTTCCGACCTGAATTACGCGGATGGGTGCCTATACCAATACTTGACCTCTCTGTCTCCCGGAGTTTATAGCTATTCATTTGAGTGCAACGATAGTGTATATTACAATTCGACATCTATTTATGGATTGATAGTAAATAAAGCAAATATTTTTGCACCGCAACTCTTGAATCCGCAATTGTCGCCCAAATGGGGAGTTAATTCTACATTATTTAATTATAGCATTTGGTATTTCGATGCGGACAATAATTTTCCGATTTATATCAACATTACAATTAATTTCACGACATATGTAATGCAGCCAGTCGATCCACTTGATGACAATGTTACCGATGGGGCTCAATATTACCTAACCACCTTGCTAGATTTTGGATACTATCAATTCCAGATTAACTGTTCCGATGGATTGTTTACCACTTCGACGGGGTGGCTCACTGGTCCTGATGTTGATCCCTTTTATGGTTCCATTGTAATAAATGAGATCTCTGCTGGATCTGATTACATTGAGTTATATAATTACGGTCCAGATAGAAATATGACGGGTTGGACAATACAGATATATGATAGAAATTCACTTTATAAGATATATTCCTTTCCAACCGGGTGGGTCTTCTATGAACATTATGTGGTTGTTTTGCGTGAAAATGCTGGAACAGACACCGATAACATCTTATATACGGGGTGGAATATCCCCTGGGTAAGTAGTGGGATAGCAATTGGTCTTTTTGATAATACTGGCGCCCATATAGACTGGTTTCAGACTAGTGATTTCAGCGGTTCAAAGCCTAGCGATGTGGAATGGGAACAAGACATATCCCTGATTTTAAATAATAATTATGCATATCGAACAAGTGATGTAGATACCGACAGAGCCTCGAATTGGATTGTAGCAGCTTCCGGTTCAGAAGGTTTATTAAATCCTGGTCAGACAGGGAAAGCTTTAAACCTTTTAAGCCCACCTAATGGGAGTTCTCAATTTATTGGATGGATTAAATTCATTTGGGCTAGTTTAGAATTACCATTTGGTTCCGTGAATTATACACTGCAAATTTCAAACGTATCTGATTTTACAAATATCATCTATGAAACAGGAATTATTCACGAATTGCCAGGTAATACCTCTATTTCTATTTTAATAGATTACCCATTAAGTCTATATTATTGGCGTGTTCGTCCATCTTTCGGATCCTTTGACGGAAATTGGTCGGATTATTTCATATTTAACTTGCTTGCCAACGATTTCGCACCATCTTTGACCTCGGGTTCGGTGACTCCTCCCACGGGGGATGATTCCACCCAATTCAATTTTAGCGTGGTTTATGTGGATCAAGATAATAGCCCTCCTATATTTATCAATATATTAATCAATGGGACACCGTATTCGATGGTGCAGCAGGATCCCTCCGACTTGAATTACATGGATGGGTGTCTTTATCAGTACCTGACCTTTCTCATCCCCGGAACGTACAATTATTCATTTGAGTGTAATGATAGTTTATATTATAATGCGACACCTACGTACGTGGGCCTGGTGGTAACTAGGACCAACAATTTCGCACCATCTTTGACTTCAGGTTCGGTGGCGCCTCCCACGGGTGATGATTCGACCCAATTCAACTTTAGCGTGGTTTATGTGGATCAAGATAACAACGCGCCTGCCTTCGTTAATGTCTTGATCAACGGCACGCCATACCCGACGGTGCAGCAAGATCCCTCCGACCTGAATTACATGGATGGGTGCCTTTACCAATACCTGACCTTTCTCACCCCCGGAACGTACAATTATTCCTTCGAGTGTAATGATAGTTTATATTACAATGCGACCCCTACGTACGTGGGCCTGGTGGTAACTGAAACCAACAATTTCGCACCATTTTTAACTTCAGGTTCGGTGGCGCCTCCCACGGGCGATGATTCGACCCAATTCAATTTTAGCGTGGTTTATGTGGATCAAGATAACAACGCGCCTGCTTTCATCAACACGTTGATCAACGGCACGCCGTACCCGATGGTGCAGCAGGATCCCTCCGACCTGAATTACATGGATGGGTGCCTTTATCAGTATCTAACTTATCTTGCGGTAGGAGTCTATGACTACTCCTTCGAGTGCAACGATAGCATCTATTACAATGCGACCCCTACGTACGTGGGTCTCGTGGTGACTGAAACCAACGATTTCGCACCATCTTTGACTTCAGGTTCGGTGGCGCCTCCCACGGGTGATGATTCGACCCAATTCAATTTTAGCGTGGTTTATGTGGATCAAGATAACAACGCGCCTGCCTTCGTTAATGTCTTGATCAATGGGACGCCGTACCCGATGGTGCAGCAGGATCCCTCCGACCTGAATTACATGGATGGGTGTCTTTATCAGTATCTAACTTATCTTGCGGTAGGAGTCTATGACTACTCCTTCGAGTGCAATGATAGCATCTATTACAATGCGACCCCTACGTACGTGGATCTGGTGGTGACTGAAACCAACAATTTCGCACCATCTTTGACTTCAGGTTCGGTGGCGCCTCCCACGGGTGATGATTCGACCCAATTCAACTTTAGCGTGGTTTATGTGGATCAAGATAACAACGCGCCTGCCTTCGTTAATGGCTTGATCAATGGCACGCCGTACCCGATGGTGCAGCAGGATCCCTCCGACCTGAATTACGCGGATGGGTGCCTTTACCAATACCTGACCTTTCTCACCCCTGGTACGTACAATTATTCCTTTGAGTGTAATGATAGTTTATATTACAATGCGACCCCTACGTACGTGGGCCTGGTGGTGACCGAGACCAACGATTTCCCACCATCTTTGACCTCGGGTTCGGTGGCACCTCCCACGGGCGACGATTCGACCCAATTCAATTTTAGCGTGATTTATGTGGATCAAGATAACAACGCGCCTGCTTTCATCAACACGTTGATCAACGGCACGCCGTACCCGATGGTGCAGCAGGATCCCTCCGACCTGAATTACATGGATGGGTGCCTTTATCAGTACCTGACCTTTCTCACCCCCGGAACTTACAATTATTCCTTCGAGTGCAACGATAGCATCTATTATAATGCAACCCCTACGTACGTGGGCCTGGTGGTGACCGAAACCAACGATTTCGCCCCATCTTTGACCTCGGGTTCGGTGGCACCTCCCACGGGCGACGATTCGACCCAATTCAATTTTAGCGTGATTTATGTGGATCAAGATAACAATGCGCCTGCCTTCGTTAATGTCTTGATTAATGGCACGCCGTACCCGATGGTGCAGCAGGATCCCTCCGACCTGAATTACATGGATGGGTGCCTTTACCAATACCTGACCTTTCTCACCCCCGGAACGTACAATTATTCCTTCGAGTGCAATGATAGCTTGTATTACAACTCGACAGCGACTGTCGTGGGTTTAGTTGTAAGTGAATCA
>JABXJT010000053.1:17309-34931 GCA_013375455.1 Candidatus Helarchaeota archaeon
AATTACACCGATGGGTGCCTCTTTCAATACCTGACTTACCTCACCCCCGGAACTTACGATTATTCCTTCGAGTGCAATGATAGCTTGTATTACAACTCGACAGCGACTGTCGTGGGTTTAGTTGTAAGTGAATCAAACTTCTTTGTACCGGACCTGATTTCAGCCATTGTGGCCCCTCCAACGGGCGACCAATACACCGAATTCAACTTCACCGTGATTTACAGGGACACGGATGACAATCAACCCATTGATGTCAATGTTTTGATCAATGGAACCCCATACTCGATGAATAAAGTTAATCCATCCGACGTGAATTACACCGATGGGTGCCTCTTTCAATACCTGACTTACCTCACCCCCGGAACTTACGATTATTCCTTCGAGTGCAACGATAGCATATTTTACAACTCGACAGCGACTGTCGTGGGTTTAGTAGTAAATGAATCCAATTTCTTTACACCGAACCTGATTTCAGCTGCGGTGATCCCTCCAACAGGTAATCAATATACCGAATTCAACTTCACCGTGATTTACAGGGATACTGATGACAATCAACCCACCTACGTTAATGTTATAATCAATGGCACACCCTTTTTAATGAATAAAGTTAATCCTTCCGATGTAAATTACACGGATGGCTGCCTTTATCAATATTTAACTTATCTCACCCCCGGAACTTACGATTATTCCTTCGAGTGCAACGATAGCTTATATTACAACACGACAGTAACCATGGGATTGGGAGTTATTAGAGTTAATTTGTTTACGCCAAATTTGATTGGAGCTAATGTCACTCCCACCATGGGTGATCAATTTACTCAATTTAATTTCAGTGTAATTTATTCAGACGTGGATAATGATGGACCAGTATCTATCAATGTTTTAATCAATGGCACGCCCTACCCGATGACGAAGCAAAATCCTGCCGACGTGAATTACACTGATGGGTGCCTCTACCAATATGTAAACCTTCTCTCCATGGACACCCCCGGCTTTCTAAATACCTCGCTCTCTTATGAATATTCATTCGAGTGTAATGATGGTCTATGGAGTAACTCAACTGTAACTTATGTGGGACTAACAGTTAACATTACAAATACTAATGCTCCAGCTTTGCTATCGGGAGCTGTCTTCCCTCTGACGGGTGATCAATACACCGAATTCACGTTTAGCATAACCTATTTCGATTTAGATAATAATGCCCCAGATTTTATCAGAGTTTTAATTAATGGAGTACCGCATCCGATGGTAAAATTGAATCCTTCTGATGTAAATTACACGGATGGGTGCATTTACATGTATCAGACGACTCTCTCCCCAGGTTACTACGTCATATTTTTCGAATCGGATGATGGTGCCTTCACAAACTCAACAAGCATTCCCCTTTCTTGCACGGTGACGGAAACTAAGGGGTTTCTTGATGAATATTGGTGGATATTAGCATTAGTAGGAATCGTAGGTGTAGCCCTCGCAGTTATTGTACTGAGTTATTCACGAGCTAAAAAGCGAAGGCCCACCGTGGGACTAGAAATAATACCCCCAAAAGATGAAGTCGAAATAGTTGCTGAAGAAGTAAAACCACCCAAACCAGTACCTGAAAAACTTCAGTTCGCGTGTTCATCTTGTACCGGAGAATTTTCCGTCGACAGATTAGATGCTTCGGTGCGCCATTGTCCTAATTGTGGAAAGCCACTAGATTTAATTAAAAGTTGTCCTCAGTGTACCGAATTGATGACAATTCCTCACGAGGTTTATCCGAAATTTGTTGGAAAATCTCTCGAATGTCCCAATTGCAAGGCTATTTTTACACTTGCTGGAATAGAACCGCTTCCAAGTCCGCCCCCTGAAGAAGAGCCCGTCATCCCCTATTTAGTTATTGAACCCGAACAATTTTCATGTTCAACCTGTGGAACGACTCTCCCAATCCAAAAGCCCGACATATCCATGGTTTATAAATGTCCCATCTGTGACCAGCCATTAAATCGAATTCTGAAATGCTCCAAATGTGACTATAAAGCAGCATTCAAGCAAGAAGATTACCCAAATTATGTTGACAGGAATATCGAATGCCCCAAATGCAAGAAGAAACAGGAAGAAGAAGAACTCAGTCAAATAATCTCGAGGTTACGAGATGAGAAAAGGGAAACTCGCATCCAAGCAGCTGAGTTACTAGGCGAAATTGGTGATAAAAAAGCAGGACCCTTCCTCCTCGAAGCAGTAATGACTGACCAAGATAATAACGTGCGAGCGGCGGCAATATTTTCACTGGGAATGCTTGGAGTAATAACAGCATTACCCCTCTTAAAACGATTAATGGAAGAAGATCCTGATCCAGAAGTGCGAAAACGCGCGGCTGAGGCAGTTGAATTGATTGAAAAAAAGAAAATAACTCATGGTTAATTTTTAAATTCATAAATTATCCTCCTGAAGGGTAAAACAGCGAATAGGATAGAGGTTGCAGGGAAAAGTCGAAATTTATTTGACTGAAATCGTTATAAATCTAATGAAGACAGTTATATTTTCTTATTTTAAAACTCACTTAGTGAAATATAGCTTGAATTTAATCGGTATGAGAAAGTAAGAAAAATTTAAGAATAAATATTTGAGTTTTGTTACATTAACAACCAAATTATTCACAGAGGTATCAAGCGTGTTAGAACGGGTCTTCTCCACGGATTTACCGGATATATCTGAGGGCACTGAAGTTCTTTTAAAAGGCTGGATTCATCAAATACGGGATCTTGGTAAAATTAAATTTTGGTTGCTACGTGATAGCGAAGGACTGGCGCAAATTGTTCTAGTTTCGCCAAAAAAACATCCCGCTTGGGACCGTATCAAAGAAATTAAACAGGAATATATCGTGCAGGTTATCGGAATAGTACGACACAATGATAAGGCACCAGATGGAGTCGAAATTGAATTTAAATCTTGCGAAATAATCGTAAAAGCAGTGACCCCTCTCCCATTTAGTGTTGTCGAACAAAAAACGAAGGCTAATTTTGATACGCGTTTAAAGTATCGCTATCTAGATCTTCGATCTCCTAAAACCCGGGCTATCTTTAAGGTTCGAGGGGCATGCGTGCAAGGGGCGAGGGAGTGGTTTTTAAAGAACAAATTTGTTGAGATGCACTCGCCTAAAATCATTTCAGCAGGAGCTGAAGGTGGTGCAACACTATTTCCCTTATATTATTTTGGGAAAGAGGCCTTTTTAGCGCAAAGCCCACAATTTTACAAGCAGGTGGGGATTCAAGCGTTTGAACGGGTTTTTGAGATTGCTCCATTTTTTCGAGCAGAGAAGTCTCGTACTAGACGGCATCTCTCAGAATCCTGGGGAATTGACGTGGAAGTCGCATTCGCTGAATCTAAGGATATCATGGAAATTCAAGAAGGGCTCATCATCTCAATGTACAGTTATGTAAAGGAGAACTGTCAGAAGGAATTAGAATTGCATGAAATAGCTGATTTAAAAGTCCCGAAAGCCCCATTTCCGAAAATTTCATTCGAAGAGGCTGTAGAAATTGCGAAAAGTAAGGGGTTTGAGGTTAGCCTCGAAGAAGACCTCTCCGCAGAAGCGGAACGGGCAGTGCGAGAGAATTATGATACGCATTTTTTCATTACTGAATTTCCGCTTACAGCCGTGACATTTTATTATGGTCCCCATGAAACTAAACCTGCCTTTACTCATAAATTAGATCTCCTCGCTCCAGGAGCAAACGGATTGGAATTGACTTCAGGGGGAAAACGCATTATTGACCCAGCAACGCTCATTAGGCGGGCGGAAGAAACGGGAATTGCTCCGAAAAGTCTTGGATGGTATTTAGAAATGTTCGAAGTTGGAGGCATCCCACCTCACGCTGGGTTTGGTATGGGGCTAGATCGCGTGGTCATGACAATGTTAAATCTCCCCACGGTTCAGGAAGCTGTCATGTTTCCCAGAACAGTTGATATCTTAAAACCCTAAACAAAGGAATGATTTCAAATGAGCATGGTAGATACATGGGCTTGGTTAGGACCGTTAACAGAATATACAATGGCGATTTTTATGATTATCACCGCAATATTCTTCTTTCTCGCAGTATATCGGAAAGAGAATGCACGAAGGTATGGAATTATTTGCGGAATATCTGCCATCATGGTGTTTGTCGTTTTAGTAACGGTAACTACAGGAAATGTTTTTTGGGGCACGACATTAGGCGCGATGATGGGAACATTTCAATTGACGCTTAGCATCGTGTGTTTGATTACAGGTATTGCACTCGTATATTTCGCATTGGATGCCAAAAATAACGTGCAGCATAAGGAAGCTTATTATTCTACCATACTTATTGCCTTGATCTTTTTTGGGTTAAGCATATATTTGCTAATTCCGAGTGCGATATTGATAATCAATGGAATACCCATCCCCGCCGATTTGGTAGATCTCATCCCTATTTATTCGTTAATATATGTTTTCCCTGTTGCCCGTATTGTTTTGGTCATCATCCCGCTCACTGCTTATGCGGTGGGAATATACACTTTAATGGAAATGAAACTTAAAACCTACGAAAAAGAACCAATGCGGGAAGCTGACAGATATCAAAAAACATTTAGTAAAATTGACTTAGAAATTTCACGAAAATTGTATCACGTGATCATAATTGTAGTGATAATAGCGTATCTTTTTTTAGGTGAAATAGTCATGAATAGCATTTACCAGTTTACACTCATCGAGCTTCCCACGCATGGGTCTTTACCATTGGGGCCAGATATTTATAACGATGTTAGTACCAGAGTACTTGATTTCCGTGCAGGACATTTGCTGCTAATAATGGCGGTAAGTTGGATCATGGCAATTCTTCTTTTCACGGATTTTGTTCGACTCAAAAAGTATCGATATTATCCGTTCAAGATGCTCGCAAAAATATATCGCGATAAGGAACGCCGCGTGCTTGCCCCTCATATCTTTCTTACAACTGGTGTTCTTTTCGTAGTGATCCTCAGTAGCGGAATAGATTTGGCATTAGGCAGAAACACCCTAATATCTGCGCAGATAGTCGCGATAACAATCATGGTAAGTGCGTTGGCCGATGCAGTGGCTACGATCGTTGGTATAACTAAAGGCAAGCATCATTTAAAAGGAGGAAAGAGTAAAAAAACCTGGGAAGGTTGGATTGCGGGCTTCGCGTCAGCTTTTATTTTTGGGCTCGTTTCGTTTTTCGCGCTCATGCCACTCTATAACCAGAATTTCCTTGAAGGAATAGTCCTCTCCTTAGTAGCAGCATCAGTTTTTGGAGTCATTGATTATCTATCTCCTCCAATTTCCGATAACGTCTTGAATCCAGTGTTAATCGGGCTTGCACTTTGGGGCGTAGCCTTCCTATTTCCCCTATAACACAAAATAAAGGAAGGATTTTCAATTAGTATGGAAGAAACATGGGGCTGGTTATCAATACCTTTAGGATATTGGATGGTTACCTATGTAATAATATCGTTTATATTCTTCTTTTTAGCAGTAATAAGCAAAAAAGATGCGCGTTTTTTTGGAATAATAGCCGGTGCTTGTGCAATCTGGTCGTTCCTTTGTTTGGTAGTAGGTGTCACCGGGGATACTCTTTGGGGAATTCCTCAAGGAGGTTTTATGGGGCTATTCCAATTCACCCTTAGCATTATTTTCATCATTATGGCTTTCAGTCTCATTTATTTCGCCTTCGACGCAAAAAACAATGTGGGACATAAAGAGGCGTTTTATTCAGCTTTATTATTAGGAGGAATTACTTTCCTTTTGGGTATTTGTTTGTTGATTTCTGCTGGCATTCTCTATATTCGTGACCAAATTATTACAACTTGGCACGATTTTGTGCCGTTCCATGCTCACCTTTATCCCCCCCCTATTGCAAAATTTGTGATTGTTGTTATTCTTCTCGTTTTTTTCGCAATTGGAGCTTACTGCTTAATAGAAATGAAGACCAAATCCTTTGAAACCGAGAGTGCGCAAAAAACCGATAAATTCCAGAAAACCTTTTCTAAGCTTGATCTGGAAATATCACGAAAAATTTACCATGTGATTATAATTGTTGTTCTTGTATGTTATTTATTTGTTGGTCAAATCGTTCTCGATAGTATTTATCAATTTTCTTCCTTTGGTCTTCCTGCCGATCCTTTATTACCACCTCCCGAAGTAGTTTATGATAATGTTTTTGTTGTGGGCATCATTGATTTCCGAGCGGGACATTTATTAATAATAATGGCTGTTACCTTTGTTTTTATAATTCTGCTCACTACTGATTTCATTCGAATTAAAAAATATAGGTACTATCCCTTCAAAATGCTTGCAAAAATCTATCGAGATAAAGAACGCCTCGTGTTGGCCCCTCATCTCTATTTAACAGGTGGGGTTCTCTTTATAGTCATATTTAGTAGTGGGATTGATTTGTGGTTAAACACTCCCGCCGGAATCTCGGCGCAAATTGTCGCGATAACAGTCATGGTGAGCGCGCTGGCCGATGCTCTTGCGACAATCATAGGAGTTACGAAGGGTAAGCATCATTTAAAAGGAGGGAAGAGTAAAAAAATATGGGAAGGCTGGATTGCAGGTTTCATATCAGCATTTATTCTAGGATTTCTTTCGTTTCTTGCGCTCATGTCTCAATATGGTGGTACTATTTTTGAAGGAATAATTCTTTCGCTGGTGGCTGCAATAGTCTTTGGTTTAATAGACTATTTTTCCCCACCAATCTCAGATAACGTCCTGAATCCAGTGTTAATTGGGCTCACACTTTGGGGCGTAGCCTTTCTATTTGCCCTTTAAATTTCTTCTTCTTCCTCTGGGGTTTCGTATTCGGCAGGTTTCGCATGAATGACGTCATCGATGTTCAAGATTTGGCGAGCTATCTCATCTGCTGCGTTAACGGCATGAAATTTAACTCGATAAGCATCATAGATACCCAATTCCCGCATGTCCCCAATTTCTTTAGAGAGAGCGTTGAAGCCAAAATATTTCCCATTTGGTTTTATAGCGTGGATCTCTCTCAGGTTCGTTAGGATATCAATGGGATCTAATCCAGCGTTTTCAATTAAAGTGCGGGGAATGACCTCAAAAGCTTCAGCAAAGGCTTTGATGGCTAATTGTTCTTTTCCGCTAAAATTATTGGCCCATATCTTTATTTTTTGAGCCAATTCGATTTCGAGCGCCCCACCACCAGCTAGGATTTTTCTATCCTCTAGAACATCTCGGAGAACACATAGGGCATCATTCATTCGCCTTTCTGCTTCATAAATAATGTGTTCCGTGCCGCCACGAATGAAAATGCACAAAGCTTTTGGGTCTTTACACCCTTTAATGAATATAATCTTATCTCTTCCGATTTTAACTTCCTCAACCACTTCGGCGAACCCTAAATATTCCGGTTTAACATCGTTGAAGTCTGTAATTAATGTTCCTCCAACTGCATCAGCAATTTTTTCGAGATCCCAACCCCTCACGAATTGTGCGGCTAAAATATTGTTTAAACTCAGGTACATTTGCGCCTCTTCATTGAAATCGCGACGGCTGAGGAGGACGTTTGCTCCGACTTTCAAAAATTTATCAATGGTATCGCGAATTATTTGGCGCTCCTGAACTTTAAATTGCCTCATCAGCACCGGATTGCGAATGGATATCTTCGAGTCCAATTTGGTTTTCTTTGATTCGATGCTAGGACCCACGATTGCAATTTTGGCATCTTGTACCTTCTTCGGCATATCTTCACGGGACACTTCCTTGTCGATTGCCATTCCATCAATTAATTGACTCTCGAGAAGGCTTCCGCCTTGCTTGGCAAGAATGGCAATTTTCTTTAAATTCACTCTTATTTTCCCATTTTCGATTTCGCTGATCTGGTTTATCGCTTTTATGGCCAAGGTCGTGAAATGTTCTACGGCACCAACGGTTTTACCCACCATAGCGGTCCTTGCTATTTGCCTCAGTAATGGTTCGTCGGAAGGGTCGACTTCTATAATGTATTCTTTTAATAGTTCAGAAGCATGAACTGCCGCTTTTCGATACCCACTGATTATGAACGAGGGGGCCAATCCAGCATCCATTAAATTGAGCGCTTTCCGTAACAGTTCTCCCAGATATATCACGACAGTCTTAGTCCCATCTCCCGCTTCATCATCCTGGGCCCGCACCAACATATCTATGAGTTTCGCCATTGGGTGCCGAACATCGAAGTTCTTGACCACCGTTGCCCCGTCGTTTGTAATGATAATTTCATTCACGGGGTCTATTATCATCTTGTCCATTCCTTGGGGACCGAACGTCGTGCGGATGACCTCTGCCATAACGCAACTCGCAATGATGTTCGTTTCACGAGCATCGGCATCCTGCAAGCGATTTACGTTTCGCTTTAAAATGGTTTTATAGGGCCTGTCTGAGATGGACATATTAATAATAATTACATCTCCAAAACATAAAATTATTATTCTAAAAAGAAAATCTATTTCAATTCTATGGTAGAGCGTGGGAAAGTGGCGAGTTGGGTTACATTTCCTCTTGATATATTTAAATATCAAGATCATCTAGTAAGAGATGGTGAAATGAAAATGGGTCGCATCATCAAAACAATCACGATTAAAAAGGATCCGGCGAGCCAGGGGAACGAAGTAGCCGCGGTGTTCGACACGGGCGCCGAACGCAGCTATGTAAAAAGAAGCGTGCTCCCTTTAGGAGTGCATTGCATCCCGATCGTTAGTTTCACTTCGGGACTGGGTGGGGCAAGACGCGAAATTCGGGAGGTCTGCCCATTAAACGGTGAGATCCAAGGGCTCCCGTTCAATATCAACGCGCACCCTGTGGAGGACATCGGGATTATCGACGGGGAAGACATCGGTGTGTTGGTCGGGGCAACGACGATGGAGCAGTGGGATATTAAAGTGCATCCGAAGGACCAAACGCTCGATTTGACGGGATTGCGGCGGCGGGAGTTTATAGAACTCTAGGTGTTAGGGTTTATTATCATTTTACCATTCAATTTCATTTATCAGTTTCTCATCCACATCGGATTCCTCTAACGGTTTGTTAAACTCGTCCTTTAATTCTTAATAACGATTATTAGTTAAAATTAAATGGCAAGATAATAAGGTAGATTGAATGATAGTTGTGGGTTGAATGGAGTTGAACGTGAAAGAAGCCATTGAAAAAAGAAGAAGTATTCGAAAATTTCGAGAAGGAGCAATATCAGAGGAAAAATTGCAGATCCTGATGAAAGCTGCACAATTAGCACCTTCCGCATCTAATAGACAACCCTATAAATTTATTATCGTGAAAGATGAGGAAATTAAAAAAAAGTTGCAAAGGAATGGTTCCATTCAGGAATTTGTTGCCGATGCTGCAGTGATCATTGTGGGGGTTAGTTTTCCAAAATATGAAAAGTGGAATAAAGTTAATCTGGGGATTGCAATCCAGCATTTATTCCTACAAGCAGTGGAATTAGGGCTTGGAGCTTGTTGGATTGGGGCATTCAATGAAGAAAGAGTTAAAAAAGTTCTGAAAATCCCGCAGGACATGGATGTGGTGGCTCTGTTACCAATTGGAATTCCCGCTGAGGACCCTCCAGCACGACCCCGAAAAACCACTGATGAACTGTTCTGTGTTGATTACTATGAAAATTAGGAAGTGAAGTAACATGAAATTAACTTGGTGGGGAACCGCAGCGTTTGAAGTGAAATTTGATAATATAGTTGTTCTGATCGACCCTTGGCTTTCACGGTTTCCTGGAGCGGAACCGAAAATTCCCCTCAAACCTACAGATATAACGAAAGCAGATTATATTTTTCTTACGCATGGCCATTTTGACCATTCCGCAGATGTAGGGACGATTGCAAAGCAGACAGGCGCTAAAATTTTCTGCTCCAAACAGGCAAGTGATATTTTCTTGCATCAAGAAGTTCCCGAAGAGCAAATACAAATTATTTCTGGAGGAGACGTGCTTGATTTTGACTCTTTTAAGTTAACGGTCATAAAAAGTAAGCATATTAAGTTTGGATTTACCACTATCCTCTGGAGATTCTTCCAGTGGAAAGTATTGAAATCACTGCGGAGCCTTCTTCGTGATTTTACGAAGTACCCAAAAGGAGATGTTTTCGGCTTTTTTTTCCAATTAAAAAAGGAGGCTCTTACCTTCTGTCATTTCGGTTCAGGAGGATATTATCAAGAAGAACTTGAGAAAATTTGCCCCGACCTTTTTTTAGCACCCGTCGCAGGGCGGCGTAATGCCCCTAAAGTAGTCGCCCAAATGACCAAATTCTTAAATCCAAAAATGGTCATCGGGCATCATTGGGATGATGCTTTTCCGCCGATCAGCTGGCGCGTCTCGATTGAGGAGTTTGAAGAGGAAGTGAAGAAACTCCTTCCAGATATCGTCGTAAAAACACCCGTGCCTTTAGAGGAAATGGAAGTCCAATCAATAACGTAAGTCCATCGACATCATTAAAAAAGCTATATAAGCTTGACATTAAGATATATATTTTTTATATCTAAAATTATAATTATTAACATTTTTGGTTAAAATTTGTTCCTATTTTTGACATGTTGATTTGTAAAGGTTTTAAATTAAACCAGAATTAAATATTATCTAATGTAATTTTAATAGATGTATGAGAAAACTCTCAAAATTCAGTTGGGTTTGTGATTAAAACCCAAGGAATGAAAAAATTTCATATATTTCTTTTAAAATTTGAATTTAGAGGTGGGATTTTGGAGCCCTTAGACGTTGTCATCTTAGCTGCTGGTGATGGCAGTAGAATGGGTAATATTGTGGGAGATATCCCCAAATCCCTGATTCCTCTGAATGGAATTCCCATAATTGATTATATCTTAAGAAATTTATTGTATTTGAACATTGAACGTATTATCTTTGTTGTTGGACATCAAAAAGATAAATTAATCACCTATTTAGAAGAAAATTATTCCCGAGAAATAGAGATTTCTTTTATAGCAAATAATCAGATTCATAGGGAAAATGGCTATTCCTTGTTCTGTACGAAAGATTCAATCAAAGGAGATCATTTTCTCCTATTGATGGCAGATCACGTGATAGAAACTGAGATCTATGCACTCATTTATGATGGCGCGAGTATGGGGGATATAATCCTCGCGACGGATGGAATAGCTGGCTTGAATGATCCCGAAGATGCAACTAAAGTACTTCTAGAAGGAGAGAAAATCGTTGCGATTGGTAAAAGTTTGGATATGTATTCAGCCTTCGACACTGGGGTATTTGCAATGTCCAAAACGGTCTTTCCCATTTTAGAACAATTATGTCAAAATCAAGTGAAAGTTAGCGTTAGCGATTTGGTGACTCAATGCATCAAACGAAACATGCGTGTTCTCTCCTGTGATGTTTCGGGCTATTTCTGGATGGACCTAGATACCAAGCAAGATATTGAATTAATATCACAACAACTATTACAAGATGAGGAAAATATCAGCGAAGACGAATTCATCTGATGGGATTATTTCACGGCATCTCAATAGAAAAATCTCCATCCATTTTTCCAAATTCTTATTACATATTCGTCCTGAAATTTCTCCGAATACGGTAAGTTTTTTTTGTTTCTTATTGGCACTTCTTGGAGGTGTTTTCTTCGTTTTTTCATTACCGGTTTTAGGGGGAATTATAGTTCAATTATCAAGTATCATAGATGGCTGTGACGGAGAAATTGCACGAATGACAAACAAATCTTCAAAAAGTGGAGCATTTTTGGATTCTGTCCTTGATCGATATGCAGAGGGATTTATCTTAGTGATGATTATATATTATCTCCAAATATATTGGTCATTTCCGGAATATCTCATCCTAATGTTCATTATTGGGGTATTAGCGATAGTGGGGAGTTTATTAATTAGCTACACAGCAACTAAATCGACTCAAATTTTACCACGGGAATTCTCAAGGACCATTGAGGGACATGATTTTCGATTTTTTATCTTAATGGTTGGAGGGATTGCTGCATTTTTTTGGTATTTCTCCCTATTTTTGGCTTTACTTTTCATTGCTTGCATCACAAATTTTAAAGTAGGGCAAAGAATATATCAATTAAAAAGGGCACTTCGATAAAAAGGAGAGATTTCCATGAATACTTATGAGAATTATAATTTTGACTCTCATTTTCAAGAACTCTTTGAAAAATTATCTGAATTTTTTAGTGAAAAATCCTATTCAATAGATAAAAAGGGGGAAAACATCAAGGCACACCAAGTATATTCCTTCGATATCGAAGTAAATAATATAATAATTGATTATCTTACTCAATCCATTAAAATTCCTATGAGAATAATATCCGAAGAAAGCGAAGAAGTTGTAATCGGAGAGAAGGAACCTGAGTTGACTTTTGTAATTGATCCAGTGGATGGATCTGTAAATGTAAATCGCGGCTTGAACATTTTTTCATTCGGAATTGCTATTCTTCAAGGTACAGAACAACTTTCAGTGAATTTCGTAATCGCTTCAATGGTAGGGAATCTGCTTACCAATGAATATTACGTTGCACGGAAAGGATGTGGCTCTTATTGTAATAATGAAGCAATACACGCTTCTAAGAGGACTGATCCGAAAACTTTTATGTTTAATTTTGAGTTGAGCCATCTAATAAAAAAGGACTTCCCTCAATTTTTTGATATCATTCCCGAAATTCATCAGGTACGTTCTCTCGGAAGCGCCATTACTGCTCTTTCACTCGTGGCAAGGGGAGGGATAGATGCTCATATCGATATTAGAAATCGACTTACTATAGAGAACATTTTACCAGCAAGCCTCCTAATTTTAGAGGCGGGTGGAATAATTACTGATTCACGTGGAAATGAACTAAAGCCAACTAAAAACCTTAAAACACCCTTTAACATTATCGCAAGTGGAAATCGAACAATACACAGTTGGATTTTAAAGAAAATTAATGTGTAATTCCAAAAAATTTAAGAAAAAGTTCTACAATTTTTTTTGTTAATGGACTGCTTTTTGAATTTGAGTCATTACAGCCTGAAAGAGCGGCAAGGGGATCTCTTTCTGGAACTCCAACCAATCTTTTTCGCAATAGAATGTTACTTTCATCGTGTCATCACTTTTCTGAGTTTGTTTTATCTGGCAAGAAGATCCACATAATGCACATCTGAAGAAACTCGGGGCTAAATGGCTTAACCACGCTTGAATGTGTGAGAGGGGCAAGCTGAATTGTTTTGTCTTTCCGCAATCAGCGCATTTTGCACGTACTTTCACGCGCTGTTGCTCCTCAGCCTTAATTTTTTGCACGGCCATTTGAGAAGAGCCACATTTCTTGCAATCGAAGAAATTTTCATATGCAATCTTCCTGTAAGTAACTGCTACAGGTGGGCGTTCTTCTACGAGAGTTTCCGTGATGACAGGTGGGCGTTCTTCTACGAGGGTTTCCGTGATGACTTGCCAAGTGGGAGGCGTTTCTACTCTTGCAGGGGGAAGGGGGACGGTGTATATTCTCGGGCGAATATCTGCCTCGATGGGTGGTGGGGGTGCAACCTCTAGAGGCGGAGGTGGTGGTGTTGGCAGCTTTTTGGCGGCTGGTACAAGATCCTCCCAAAATATTTTGGAAATAACTTTTCCGTATTTTTTTCCGCAGTTCTTACACCTGGTGACTGTTTTCACTTTTCGTAATGTTTGGCTATAGGTAAAATTATCATCATTCAGCGTGCCACATCTTTCACACTGGAAAAGACCTTCTGTAAGGAGGGGCAACCATTGGTCTTTCTCGCTCAGTGGAAGTAATACCTTATAGGAATTCGGGCATCGTAAGCATTGGGTGATTAACTGGGCTACATCTCCTTTCAAGGTGAGTTTTTTGGGAATTAAGGGAGAGCCGGCACAAGTTTCTTGAACACAATGAGTAATTTCCTGATATTTAGTCAGGTCAGCTGGTACTTCAACTTCGGCTTCAATCTCACTACCCAGTTCATCGGAGGGCGGTCCTTGCTCCACTAGCGGTGCTATGATTGGAGGAGTCTCCTCTTTCGCTTCTTTAGAGGGTGGAAGTTCTGTTAACATCTCATCTATTTCTTGCAATAGATCCCTCGCGCGATCGGGTTCTGCAGGCACTTCTGCTTCTTCGGCAATGAGTTCCGGGACAGGAGGGGGGGCTTCTTCCTCGATCGCATCAAGAAAAACGATCTTTCCAGCACTCAAATCGAGTTTTGCGGCAAGTTTCCCCTCGAGAATTAAACTCTCAGCAATCGCGATTATTTTATTACGAGGGACGTCCAAGTGATTTGAAATATCTTCAAAGGAAAGTCGTTGAACCATCTTATCTTTCATAGTAGCAAGTAAGAATTCTTCTACTTTACGAGCGAGAAGCACACCTCGAATTGCTTTTGATGGCTCTTTAATTCCTTCAGATACATCATTCCACAACGCCTGAGAAATTACTTTCGTGCGGGTTTTTCCGCATTCCTTACAAATGGTAACGATCTCAAGCGGTTTAGCACGTGTTAAGCTAGATTCGCCTCCGGAAATGTGCCAGGTGTCGTCGTTTACAGTGCCGCATAAGTCACATTGGAAGAATGGTTCAGCAATGAGTGGCAACCACTGATCCTTATCGCGCATAGGTAAATTAAACTCGTAGGTTTCATGACACTCCGGACATCTCGAGATATTAAGGAGGTTCTCGCCTTCAATGATGAGTTTTATGGGAATTGTCAATTCATCCGAGCAATCTTTCTTCTTTTGGGCCATAATTTCACCCATTCATAATTAGTTCTTTTCCTCTCTTTCATTATTCCCTTCGAGACTTTCTTTCTTTTTTCGACTTAACATCTCCCGATAATCAACCTTTTCAGGTGGGGGTTTAGGTGGGAGCTGTGCTGCGACCACTTTTTCTGTTATGGGTGGTTTTTCAGTGATGGGAGGTCCAATTTTCTCAACTGGGACCTGTACTTCTTCAACCTTTTCAGGAGTTTGTGCTGGGGCGGATGGAGTAGCTGGAGTAAGCTTGGGAGCTGGGGCGGGTGCAGGAGGTAAAGAAACTGGTGCGAGAGGTGCTAATTTTTCAATTATACGAATAATTTCGCCCAACAACACTGTAGAGATAGATTTTGTGCGTTTTTTACCACAATCATTGCATATAGTTATAAGATTAAGTTGTTTAGCTTCTTGGCTCGCCATAGGTTTTAAATCAACTAATTTTTTAAGTGTTGTATCGTCGTATTGCATCTCACATCTGTCACACAGGAGGAAATTCGTTCCAACGACTGGTAACCATTGATCCTTATCACTCATGGGGAGGATAAATTCATAGGTTTCGTGGCACCTTGGACACCTAGCGAGGTTAATGAGGCTATCGTTCTTAATGGTGAGGCTGATGGGAACTGTTAGTTCATACTCACATTTAATTAATTGCCTTCCTTCTAGTTTTTTTCTTCTCGTCTTTTTCCCCACAAACATAGTGATGAGCCCAGCTATAATCATAATAATGGGTAAAACAAAAGAATACAAAAGTATCCCGATAAATAGAAGCAAGCCACCTGTAAGTAATATCGAACCAATAATTAAAGTGGTCGTATAATACACCTCTTGTGATGTTCCCAAATATTTCGAAGTTCTCGAAAATAAGACCACTCCGCAGGCAAGATGGGCACTAATAACAATTAATAATAGAATTTTATCAATAAAGTAACTATGACAATATGAGTAAACGCTAGAACAATTTACAACATATATGATACTGAAAATAAGACCAAAAGCCCATCCAGGAAGCCCCAAATAGAAACCTACTTCTCCACTTGTACCCCCTTTATTTGCTGTTATAAAAATAATATTTAAAACGACGCTAGGGATCAGAAGAATTAGGCCGATGATGACTTGAAAACTAGAATATGTGTAAAAAAGTAATATCAATGCTATTACGTATAATGTGCAGTAATATATTCCAAAACTAAGCGTGATACTATCTTTTGCCAATATATTCACCTTCCCTTCCTTATGATTCACCCTTCCCGTTAAAAATCGAATCTGAATTTCTTCCCTGCTGGCAGCGTAATATTTGTCGGTAGTTCATCGAACCGGGAGGAACTTCGATTCTTATAATCCCACCACTGCCCAGTTTAGGTGCGGGAGGAACTTCAGGCGGTTTGATGGTAGGATATTTTGCTGCAACTTTGAATGGTTTGGACATTTTTGGTCTAGAAATCGATTTTTTCCTCACATTTCTGACTTGGATAGTGGTGACGGCCCCTATCACACCTGCGAATACGAGGAGGACAATTGCAAAGGATATCCAAGATGGGAAAACAACCTTAACACTATAACAGTTGGAAACGGAGCTATTCCCTTGGGAATTTCCTGCTACGATGACATAATAATAAGTTCCCTCGGTAGGGACAGTGTCCGTGTAAGAAGTAGAACTAGTTTGTGCGATTGGGTCCAATCCTACAACGTCCGTAATGAGCGAGGTGCTTCTGTAAACATAATAATAATCAGCGCCAGTTTCATAACTCCAGTCTAAATTAATGGTTCTAACATCCGTAGGATTTGGCCACATGTAATAGAGATAAGGCGCGTCTGGAGGCCCAAAGACCTGCCCCGGATTTGCTGCCTTGGGAGTTGCGGACCCACCAGAGCTCCAATCACTTGCCTGATCAGTATCAGTAATTGAATTCCGACGCTTTACATCGCTTGATCCTGAATTAAATGAGCCACTCCACTGTGTGCCGGGGAGGGGCGATCCACTCCAGCCGTTAAATTGCACGTGATCAATGACCTCGCCTAAATCATTAGTGAGTGTCACAGCACCGTCATCAGAGGCAACCCAATCTATGTTATCATTCCAGTATAGGTCGTCAGCATCATTGCTTCCAGAGGACTCATGAATTTGAACAAAAGCGTTTGTACCCAAAGTGAAACCTGCAGGTAAATTATAAATCTGATACCCTGAATCCCAGCAATGCAGAGTCCACCCCGTCATATCTTGTGGCGACCCCAGATTCACGAGTTCAATCCAATCAGGACCTCCTGTGAAGACTTCATTTATTAATATCAAGCCTTGATCTGGGGGAATTGCGACTGTCACATTTTCGCAATTGGAAATGGAACTGTTACCTATGGTATTTTCAGCAACAATCACGTAATAATAGGTCCCGTTATTAGTTAATGTATCTTGATGGTAATTAACAGAGGGGGACGCGATCGGTGTTAACCCAATCACAGAGGTAATGGTGGAAATATTTCTATAGATATGATAATTCGTAGCGCCGATTGAAGCGTTCCAATTTAAATCAATAATTCCATTGGTACTCGGATTGGGCAATATAGGATCTAAGATAGGAGCCGCAGGGATGGTTACTACCACAGTCACGTTTTCGCAATTGGATATGGAGCTGTTGCCTATGGTATTTTCAGCAACGATCACGTAATAATAGGTCCCGTTATTAGTTAATGTATCTTGATGGTAATTCATAGAGGGGGAGGCGATTGGTGTCAGCCCAATCACAGAGGTTATGGTGGAAACATTTCTATAGACATGATAATTCGTAGCGTCGATTGAAGCGTTCCAATTTAAATCGATCGTGCCATTGGTACTCGGATTGGGCAATATAGGATCTAAGATAGGAGCCGCAGGGATGGTTACTACCACAGTCACGTTTTC
>JABXJT010000054.1 GCA_013375455.1 Candidatus Helarchaeota archaeon
ATTCAACTCAGGGACAATTTTTTTCAATGCATTCAATGTAATTATTTGGTACATAGCATCCATCTATCTGGATCCTCTATAGATCCTGATACATGTCCGCGTTGTAGGGCTCCTGTATTTTGAATTCGAACTCTAACCTATGACTAATAAATAAGTAATCAAATATCCTTCAATTAGAATATTTAAACTCAAATTTTCTATATTTAGACAGAATTATAGTCAAGAATGGCTTGAATAAGGGTTATTTAAACGAATTGCCCATTTATTCGTATTTTATTAAATATTTGCACCAAAAAATTATAAAAATCTAAAATATAATCTATAAATTGGATAAAAAAGAGTAGGAGGGTCCATGAAGGAATAGTAAGAGGAAACTCTCCCCCTAATATTTTTCGGATTTGATGAAGTTGATGATAAAACTTAAGTGGAAAAACAAGTGGGGTGAAATTCTATTTTTAAAAAGAAATTAACTCTTGTTTTCTTGATTACTTTCTTAGTTATAACATTTACCTCGATTTATTCTAGAGAACCAATTAATTACTCACAGGATCTCCAATCTTTTCATTCCTCTTTTAATAAATTTGAGAATGAAATCTATCCAGAAATGTATATTCTTGGAAATTCTGGTCTAGCCGCAGCCGCATCCTCTGGAAATGGTACAGCTGAATATCCATACATTATTGAGAATGAAACTATTGATTTCTTTGAGATGGTTTGTCTATTGGTTATCCTTAACGGCCCTCGCATCGGGATTCTAGTCCGAAATACAACTAAACATTTCATTATAAGGAATTGTGATATTGATACCACAATCTATTGTCGTAATTCTCATTATGCATTTTACGGAGTATGGCTGGATAACGTTACGAATGCTTCTCTAATTAATAATTCAATCCAAAACTCCGATTCTTATATATCTGAATATACTGGAGTCCTTTTATCGAATTGTTCTAATGTAAATCTCTCTGACAATGTTATATCAAATCATATGATTGGCATATATTCATATTATTCTAATTTTAATCTATTGACAGAAAATACAGTAAATACGAATTTTAATGGATTCTATTTTGAGACATCATCAAACAATACAATTTCAAATAATACCGTAAATAACAATTTCATTGGTATTTGGTTGGATTACTCCAATTATAATTTAATTACAGGAAATACCTTCTTCAATAATTACGAAGGGATTATAGAAGATTCCTCTTGTGTTGGAAATAGTTTTAAGAATAATATCATCGTAAATCGCGTAGCTATTCCACCCTATGGATGGTTACTTCCCACTTTAATTGGGTTAGGATTGATTACTACAATTTTTTATCTGAGAAAAAAATCTAAAAGAAGAAAATAGCTTCTCCACCTCTCGTATAAATATCATTTCTATTTCAATCAGCAGATTTCGGTTTCATCCAATAGACTATGCTATCTTTCTTGGAAATTTTTGCCTGGAAATACTTACAGATTGGGCGAATGGGACATTTATTACATTTAGGTTTGATGGCGATACAGATTAAGGCACCAAAGTCGAGAATAGCTTGATTAAAAGTCCAGGCATCACCTTTTAAAAGCAAATTCTCAGAGATATTCCAGATTTCTTTCTCTAACTTGGCAGAAGAAGTAATCTTGTGGTTATGAAGGAATACACGTTTTATAATACGCTCTACATTCGTATCCACAATAGGATAATCCAATTCAAATGCAAATGAAAGGATTGCACCTGCTGTATACTTACCAATTCCGGGAAGTTCCAATATTTGCTTATAATCGGTCGGGAACTTTCCCCTGTAATCGGCTATCATAATTTTGGCAATTTTATAGAGGTTCTTTGCGCGATTATAATACCCCAACCCCTCCCAAGCTTCAATTACTTCTTCTTCTTCAGCCTTTGCCAGGTCTTCAAATGAAGGGAATCTTTCTAAAAATTGGTGGTAATATTCTTTTTCCACGCGAACTACTTGCGTTTGCTGCAACATCAATTCAGATACAAGAACATGGTAGGGATTGCGGGTTTTGCGCCAAGGTAAATCACGCCCGTGCTTCTTAAACCACTTCACCAGGGCCTCTTGGAAAAATTTTATAGTTTCCGGATCAATTTGGATTTGCATTAGAAAAATTAACTAATCCTTGTAATATTGGTCTTCCTCTTCATCCCGAATAATCTCCAAAAATTCCAATATCTCTTCTTCACTTTTCGTGAGCGTGAAGATGACCATTTTTAGAGCAACAAGATCGATAAGTTGGAAAATTTCCCCATCTCTCTCTGCCCGATCAGGGTTAATAATCACAATGATGCCGGTTTCCGAAATATCTTTAATTTTTCCTCGTAAGATAACTATTTCATCATTGTAATCAAGTGCAGTGATGTAAAGCTCGTCTTTAGAAACTGTTCTCTGAAGAATCCTTTTAAATTTCTCCTGCTCCAATTCCCGAAGCCGTTCAATGTCATCCTTGCGCATTTTTCTCACCTTTTCTGTGGAAACTTATCAATTTTTAAACTATTGATTTTACTACTATTAATCATTCAATTGAAATAGTTTTTCCCCACGATTAACACGAAATTTCATTTGATAGGATTAAAAAGAGTGAATGGAAAATGAGAAAGACTGTTTTTACATTTGGATTGATTTTCCTGTTAGGAATTGCAGTGACTTTCGTGCTTCAAGATATTTTGATGTTGTTGGGTTTTGATCAGTTTTATACCTTAATTTTTATCTTACCCCAAGTGGTTTTCTTGTTATTATTGTTCTTGGTAGTAGTGCAATTATACAAATCTTGATTTAATCAATGTCAGGATGCCTCAGAAATTCGCCCCAACCCCTCTGACTTGTAATTATTTCGCCAGGATAGCCATTTTCCATAATTATTTTCCCTCGTGAAATTGTCATCTCAGGAATCCCCTTTATTTCTAGTCCTTCGTAGAGAGTAAATTCGCTTTTCGTGTGGAGATCATCAATAGTTATCTTTGCCTCCTTATTGAAGTCAATAATCGCGAGATCTGCATCACTCCCTGGTTGAATGCATCCTTTTTTGGGATATAGTCCCACAATCTTGGCAGGATTGATTGACATTAGTGTAATGAGCTGTTCTAATTCCAATGAGTCACGATGCACTTGCGTGAGCATTATTGGTAAAGAAGTTTCAAGACCAGGAATGCCATTGTTCGCCAAAAAGATATTGTCCCGTCCGCGTTCCTTTTCAATTTTCGGATAGGCACAATGATCCGTGGCTATCGTGTCGATAATTCCGCTTCTTAGGCAGTCCCATAATTTAGCCACTTCTTCCTTTGGCCGCATTGGGGGAATGACTCGGGCATAGGGGCCTTTTTCTTCGAAGACCGTTTCATCAAATACTAGATATTGGGGACACGTTTCCGCAAAGACGCGTTGTTTTTGTTTAACTGTTGAAATGATTTGGCCCGCAGTCCCGGTGCTTAAATGAACAAAATAGATGGGACAATCCGCTAGATCCGCTAAAAGGAGGGATCTGGAGACTGCCTCTATTTCAGCCATCGGCGGACGAGATATGGGGAAATCTTTAGGTTGAGTTTTTCCCTGTTCTAAGGCCTTTTTTAGACCTTCTTCCACGGCGGCGCGATTTTCTGCGTGGATCAGTGCCAGGCCATTTACTTTTTTGATAGCTCGCAGCATTTCTAGAAAGGACTCATCATCCTCGGGACCTGGAAAATCATATGAGATTTCCGGTAGAAATATTTTGAAGGTCTTTAATCCATTTTTTGTGAGGTCCCCGAAATTCTCTATATTAATTGGCGTTGCCCCTCCATGAAACCCGAAATCAACCAATGCTTCCTTTTTTGCCCGCCTTACTTTTAAAAGCAGGGCCTCTTGATATAAAGTTGGAGGGTCAGAAAATGGTTGTTCAAAAACGGCGGTTACTCCCCCACCCGCAGCAGCACTGGTTCCCGAGAACCAGGTTTCCCGGCCTTCGTAAAAGTGAACATGTAAATCAATAATTCCTGGAATGACCATTTTGTTAGATGCATCAATAATCCGGTCGCATGCTTCTGATTTTGATTCTCTAGTGAGCTCTCGAATCTTGCCATTCTCAATAATAATGTTTAACGATTTAAAGCCCTCAGGTGTATAAACCATTTTACTGTTTTTAATAAAAATATCCACAGAAACCATCTACCACGAGACAAGACCGAAATAAATCTTATTTCTACCCTTTTCTTTAACGAATGAATATTTAATTTATTTTAATGGGAAGAGATTAAACAAAAAGCTCGCTAGTTCGAATGCTTCCTTTTTGTTTTTAATCTTTAAATCCCTCACGTAAACTTGAAAACCAAGATTTTGTATTTGATCCTTATAGATTTTCTGTGTTTCATCGATAATGATAATATCGGCTAGGTTCTCTACGGTTTTTGAAAATTCCAAGGCATTAATCTCATCATATCCTAATTTATTTAGCACGCCTATTTGCTCTTCTGAGAGAAAATTCAAATCAATAATGGGAAATATTGCAAAAATCGGGCATGGGACATCTTGTAATATTTTTCTAACGCCCGGAACATTAAGCATTGCATAAAAGGCGACAAGATCACTCGGTAATAATAAAATATATTCTGACTTATTCGCGACTTTCTTTAGATTTTCACTTGGTTTTTTATTTTCGAATCCAGTAAAACCGACCTCTTGAATTTTCTTGTCTGGATTCAATGCTTGGAAGAAATTAATGAGCTGATAGGATTTCGAAAGAGTTTTTATCGTGATTGGTAAAACCTCATCGCATATGGGTAGAAGCTGCGCTTCAATGGAGAAATTCTCTCTTATTTTATTCAACAAATCGGAGATTTTTTTTCCTTTCGATGCAAGTTCCGTCAAAAAAATAGCAATTGCAACATCTAAATCTGTAAACTGGAGATAAGGATTCACCTCGAATTTCTTGAGATAATTATAAACTCGATAAGTTTTAGGATATTTGACTCGCATTAACGAATTTAATATTGCCCGAAGACACAAGTTCATCTCTATTCCTGCAAGATCGATGACATTACTTGTATCATATACTAATCCTAGCTTTTCTTGAGGTAAGTATTGTAACATGCTGTAAAGAATATTTGAAATTCGAATGCCCGAATAAAAAATTAATAACATATCATTTCCTTACAATTTTATAGTTAGTATTTCATTCTTGCTTAACTCAGTCAGTTCGAGGCGCCTTTTTTTCCAATTTCAGTTTCTTGCTGTCTTTTCCTTTAGTATACAAGGATCTTTAAAAATTTTTGTTTTTAAGATGGATACACTTAAATAGAAGTTAGAAATCTTCAACTGAATTTACTTATAGTTGAAAGCCACTTCCTTTAGGGAGTGGATGGATTAAACTTATAATACTTTCAGGTATCTCTCTTGCTTTAATATTACTAATTCCAATAATAATTTAAGAAATCAGTGTTGGTCTAACGTAAAAATGAGGATGAATAAAGGGATTAAGGTCAGAATCTACCCGAACAAGCAACAACAGGAGCTACTCAATAAAACTTTCGGCTGCTGTCGGTTTCTCCACAATAAAATGCTGGAAGAACGCAATAAAGTTTATGAAGAGCTGAAAGATGATAAGGTACAATTGTATGCCCATAAATACAGGACTGAAAAGCAGTACAAACAGGAATTTCCCTTTCTGAGTCAAGTGGATTCCAAAGCACTCCAATCAGAAACCCGTAAGCTCCTCCAATCGTTTCAAAACTTCTTTCGGGGACTCCGCGACGGGAAGAAGATTGGCTATCCCAAATTCAGATCGAAGAAGCAGAAGCAAACCTACACGACCTACAATATCAATAACAACATTCGAATCGATCAAAATACCAAGAGGATCAAACTCCCGAAAGTGGGGTGGGTCAAATACCGAGATAACAGGAACATTGATCCCCCGATTAAACACGTAACTGTCAGTAGAACGAGAACAAATAAATATTTCGTGGCAATCATCATTGAGGTAGAGATTGATGTAGAACCCATTACTACCATTCCGCTTTACAAGATTGAAGCGTTTGATATGTCAGCGCCTCATTTTCTCGTTAATGAAACTGCGGAATTAACCAATCCCCGCTTTTATCGAGCCCAAGAACGTAAATTGAAGCGATTGCATAAATTAGTGTCTCGCAAGCAAAAAGGATCAAAGAACCGAGAGAAGGCTCGACTTAGACTAGCAAAGTTCTATGAGAAAATCCAAAATCAAAAGATGGATTGGACGCATAAACTTACCCATTCCTTAAGTAATCAATTTGACGCTATAATCTTAGAAGATTTGAATATTCGAGGGATGCAACAATTTAATTCGGGACTGTCCAAATCAGTGACCTTAGATTTCTCTTGGTATCAATTCATCTCGTACTTGCGGTATAAACTAGAATGGCAAGGCAAACATCTTGTCTTAATCGATCGGTTTTTCCCGTCCAGTAAACGTTGCTCGGTCTGCGGTCAGATAAACAATGACCTGCAACTGAGTGAACGGACTTGGACGTGTCAATGTGAGGCAACGCACCACCGAGATGTGAACGCCTCAACTAACATTAAAGAAGAAGGATTGCACATCCTTCACGATCAAGGAATTACGATCATTAACGATGATTATGCTACCGTAGGGACTACGGGAAGTCACGCCTCTGAAGATCGTGTAAGCCCTGCTCTCGCAGGCAGTGGTCAAGGAAGGAGGAATCCATCTGCCTTTAGGCAGTGGTAGTTCAATTATAGTTTCCTTTATACAAATCACTTTTTTAAAATGATTTTAAAAAAAACTTTAAAATTAAGGGGGATCTCATAAACTTATTAAGAAATAATCACAAGATTTAGTGTGTGGTTTGGTGAGAGTAAGGAACGGCTGCCGGACGAATTTCGTCTGAGGAAGGTCCCTTCTCCCATCTAGGCAACGATGTGGCATAGCCACAGGACGAGAGTCCTCCTCTGAGAACAGAAATGCCACGTCCATGCATTATATGATGATGATGCGGCTGAGAAGTAATTCAAGAAGACCTTTGGCGACAGAGGTTGAGTTAATCCGTTGAAGAGATGCATGGAGCCGTTGAAACAGCTCAAGATCGTGGGAGCAAGCCCAAATTAATTCCCGATGAAGAGCCTAGCTTATGGGAATGGGTAGGGCGCATAGATTGATGCCGTCAAGGAGTTTCAAGCAATTGAAACTCCAAAACAGAAAAGGGCCTACTCTACTCACACCAGATCACTCTAAATAATCAAAGGGGAGAACCGTGCAAGATTCAGTTGTCCAGGGAAGATTAGGAGTCATCGTTGAGGATATCTGTCTAAACGCAAATGTTACTCTAATTGGTTGGGCCCTTTTTGATGCAGAAGGACTCCCGTTGTATTCAAAATTTAAGACAGATGAAGAAGAATTCGGTGCAATGGCAGCGAATATTTTGGGTATTTATAAACGAATTCAAGCATTAACTGGATCTTGTTATTATTTTCCGAAAAGAAATATATTTTTGCATCGTATTAAAATTGGGACGCAATATTTTGTGCTTACCATTGCAATTGAAAAAAATATTAGAAATCACGGCTTAGTTGCAATGCAGATTCTAAAGTATGAGAAGAGAATATTAGAAATTTTGAGTGTAAAAGTCTCATGATTAGATATATTCTTTTTGAATTTCAATGATTTCTTTACTGGTTTTTGCTTGCGCGTAGTCCTGGAGCGGTTCTGCGTTTAACTGCAAAAAGTGGGAGCCCCATTTAAAAATTGAGAGGATTTCTTGGGCATAATCTTGGAATCCGGTAATAAAAAGAGCCGCCGCTAGAGCTTCAACGGTGCTCAATTGGGTGGGAATACCATAATTTATTGGATTCGTTGCTACAAGATATGGAATGGACCGATGGATGCCCCTGGATTTGAAAAGACCTTGCATCTCTTCGATTTTATTCCACGAGCAATCAATTCCCACAATCCCTTTCTCCAAAATATGTATGCGATCTTCGTTAGAAATGGAGCGTAACGCAAACGGGTTCAAAACTATGGCTCCACGAGGAATTTGGGCGAGTTTTACTGATTTAATAAATCCATGCCGTTCCAGTTTCGTGGCCGTACACTTCTTCGGATCGCATTGCTTGGCATGATATACATATAGCTTGACAGGAGCAGCTTTCCACCGTGGATTGGACACATTATAGCGCATTTTTATTCAGTTACCAAAGCCTATATCAAAAAATAGGATAAGTGGATATAGCGGGAGGTGGATTTGTTCACCACACCAGGCGGCCGCTGGTGGATTTTGAACCACCGATCTCGGGGTATCTCTAAAATATGAGCCCCGTGGGATCTCCTGACTACCCTATCCCGCTTGGGCTTAACCGATGCACGTGGTTCGTGGAATTTTGGTATCATTCGACACGATTTTATTTCGATTCAAGTTAAATTAGATAGAAGGTTATTAAAATTTTCCTTCTAAGAATTAATCGACTTTATTCGGTTCTACGAAATCAAAAGGGTATTTCAACAATGAACTTCACGCTCTTCATAACGTTCGTCCCCAAACTACAATCGACGAATCCTATCGTGATCGGCTACGAAAAATGCACTCCAAAAAATATTGAACTAATAAAGGCGTATAAAGGACAAAACTTCATCCATTCCGGAAATTGGTGGGGTATCGATCCAAAAAAGCGGACTGTTGAAGTTGTTCTCGAAAATCAGGAGAAACTCTATGTTCGTGGCAGGACTGTGGGATTTATGTCCATGAATACCCCTGCTAGCTTAACAAATTACGAATATTGGAACATCTCTAAAAAAATACGAGAAAAAGCCATTCAAAAATGCCTTGATAATGCAAATTGGGCTATTGAACATAAAAAGGTAAAAGTGCCCATTTATTGCTCCCTAGAAGTTTCAACTTATGAAGAAGCAAAAGTTTGGTTTAGCAAGGCTCGAGATCTGGGACATAAGTGTTTTTGCCGAGGGGTTGCAGAATTTTTGCGAGATCCTAAAATTCGAAAGAAAGGAACTCAAACAATTTTTGAGTTAACAATTGGAGCCAGAAGGGTCTTAGAAGATGAAAAATTTCATTTATCTGGAATCTCAAGTCTCTATTTGCTCCCCATCATTGCTTATTTAGGATCAACTTCCGTCGATGGCAGTACTCCAGTGACATCAGCGTTAGCCCGGGGAACGGTCTATACGGGAGAGGGGAAAGGAGTAAAAATAAGGGAAATAAAGAAGTGGAATTGCAACTGTGATTTTTGTGGAAATTTCGAGGGGAACGTGGTCGAGGAGTTTAATGCAAATCGGCTGGCACGAGTTAAGCATAACGTTGAAATTTTTAAAGAGAGAGTCAAATTTATCAATGATTGCCAGGATAAAAACGAATTGGCAGAAGTAATTAAAAATGAAATTGCTCGGACCGGCTCGAAATATTTTAAAAAACGCTGGGACGAAGCCTTGGAGCTGGAAAGAAAGTTTTTGAAGTGAAGAGGAATCAGTTTTGAAAAATGTTATTATACCGTTTATACCCACGATCGATGAGAATGACGGGCGATTAGTTTATGTCGCAGAACCTTTTATTAGGCTAAAATATTTTGAGAAAGTAATTGTAATAATGCCTTACGAATTTTCAATTTCACTTGAAGATGAAGAAGGAATACAAAAGCGGGACGCATCAAAAATTGTAAAACTCACCTTCTGGGATCTCTTGGAAACTTTTTCCGTCTTAAATATTGCATTGAACTTCATCATTTATCATGAATCAGAAATAGATGAGATAGGAAAACATTTGGAGGGAATTGCAAATAAATTCTGGGGGGTTTCGACAGATCACGTGCTGGATACGATTTTTATTTCACGAGAGCTTTACCACTGGTTAGAAGAACAGCGCGAAAGCAAAGAGACTGATAAAAAATTGTTCCAAGATAACTTATATCGAGAATATCTTAATTTTCATAAAAGGAATGGGATTGTAGGAATAGATGAAAATGATGAAGTCGAACGTGTTTTTTTTGAGAGAGCCTTGCTTTTAAGAAAACAGCAACACGTAAAAAGAAATAGAATTCAAGCGACCATCGAAGGAGTTGCAGACTTATTTGAAAGAGAAGCTTTTAAGAAAGCTGAGCGGTTCTGGGAACAAAAGCTAAAAGAAGGTAAGATTTTATACTATCCTCCTGACGAGTTACCAATATTATAAAAAAAATGGTGGTCCAGGTGGGATTCGGACTTTCGCAAGCTTTACGAAATGTAAAGCTTTCCACGATCTCTCGGTTATCAGCCGAGCGCTTTAACCAAGTTCCTCAATATTGCTAAACGCAATTTTTTCTAAGCCACTGGACCTATACTTCTTAAATATCATTATTTCCTTATTCTTTAAATTTTTCTCTATTTGGATTGAAATTGGTTTGTCGACCATATTAATATTTAGATTTAATTATAGAAGGGGAAATGGTGGACCAGGCGGGATTTGGACCCGCGGCCTCCACGTTGCGAATGATTTTCAAAAACAATGAAATTAGAAATAATTTTCCTTATTTTCAAGAAAAAAATTATTCAATAGACTTATACTACTTAGTTTCATGGTCTTCTTTACAATGTAAGTCTAGTTTATTAGATTTAACTTCACGCAACTTATTTTTAATGAATCCTTCAATTATCTTATTCATCCTTTTTTTATTTGTTTTTTCAAACAAATTATGAAAATTATCAATACAATTTTCAACTATTAATAAGATTGTTTCAATTTCATCTAAGTCAATTGGAATAGGTTGGTGCATTTTATAATCTAATCCACTCTGTTCAAGAAATATCTTATCAATAAAGCCGATATTATGGACAATTACATTTCTTTTTAACATTAAAGAATTTAACTTATCTTTACCATTCTGACCCAAAATACTTTCCAAATTTATTCCCAAATCGTCCTTAAACAATTTAATTGTTTGTCCGATATTGATAAATTTATTTCTAGTATCTCTATAAAAACGGTAGTAAAGATTTTTATCTTCCTTAACATATTCTAAATTTAAGAAAATGGAATAAATATCCCTAAAAAGTACTTCGACCCCTGTTGCAATCATAACAATGCATTGTTCTAATAGTATTTTATTAAGATTTTCATTAGATTTTTCACCAACTAGTTTGGAAATACATTTAGTTTTACTGATACTTCGTTTGATTTTTAACTCAGGACTTAAAGCTCCACAAAAGGCACAAATACTTGGTTCAATCTTAATACTAGTCTCAAGAATTCCTTTATACTTACAATATGGACAGAAAAAGAAATAGAAAAATCTTTCATTTTCTCTTTGCTCTAAGAACAAATTTAATTGAGTTTGTAATTCGGTTTCAAGAGTTGATATAAATTTTGTATCAATTTTAATATAATTTTTTAAGATAAGCTTACCTCCATGAAAATTTGAAAATCTCTAATTAAGGATTAGAAGTCTAAAAGTGGACCAGGCGGGACTTGGACCCGCGGCCTCCACGTTGCGACTCCACGTTGCAACTCTGCATTACAACTACGTGGCGATCTTCCAGCTGATCTACTGGCCCATTTTTCTTATTACGACTATGCGATCTTTTAACTAATCTACTACCCCTTAATTCACTCTTCTGGATCCCAAGAAATTATTAGATGCTCTGGAATGGTAATAAAATAACTCAATTCTTGAGAAGATTCTTCAACATCTTGAATTTTGTAAATATCTTTGAGATCATTTATAATTTGACCTAATCCTTCAACCCTTTTGAGTTTTTTAATAACCATTTTCTTAATAGGTCTATTTAGAGGAATACCTAACTCAGACCTTTTTTTGCGAATATCTCTAAAAATTCTAAGAGCTGGTGTTCCCCAACGAATTTCAAGTTTGATCTCAGGTATTTGAAAGAAATATGGTGGATTTTCAGAAAAGGGCAGGTTTTCAGGAAACTTTTCAACAAATTCAATTTGTGCAATTTTAAGCGTTCCACTTATATTTTTGATTTTATCTATTCCTTCCAATTCCTTAGAGTATTTTATAAATGCTTTTTTTATTGGTGTATTTAATGGAATACCTAACTCTGCCTTTTTTCTTCTGAACGTGCTAATTATTTGGATACCCAACCTTCCGAGATCTACAAAAGGTTCTTTAACGATATAGCGAGGTTTAGGCCATGAATGGAGATGAATACTCTTATAACCTGCATCTTTTTTAAAAATTGAATCATAAATTTCTTCTGTAATAAATGGAGCTATAGGCGCAAATAACCTAAGTGAATCCAAAATAACATTGTATATTGTATATTGTACAGCGGTTCTTGGTGCAGGATCAACTGAAATTGTATAGGACCAGTGTTTTGTTGCTTCAATGTAGTTATCACAGAAATCGTGCCAAAAAAATTGTCTGAACTCTTGAAGCCCTGCATGAAAATTATACTCCTTAAAAGAATTTGTAACAATTTCTATTACAGAATTCAATCTACTAAAAATCCATTGATCTATTGGAGATAATTGTAAATTTTTATCATCGATTTTGGAAATCTCGAAATTGCTAATCAGTGGAACGGAAAATCTGTATACATTCCATAATTTCGTCAAGAAGCGAATACTGTAAGTTATTTCTTTATAATTGAAGGGATAATCATCACCCAAAGATCCTAATGCCGCCCATTGGCGTAATGCATCAGCACCGAATTTATCCAGGGGCTCTTCAGGCTCAACGACGTTGCCATAGCTTTTGCTCATTTTTCGCCCATCGGTGCCAGCAACCATGCCATTTATCATTAAATCCTTGAAACAGGGAAGATCTGTTAATTTTAAACACCGAAAAATGGTATAAAATGCCCAAGTGCGTATAATTTCGTATCCCTGTGGTCTCATCGTACTTGGATAAGTTTTACTAAAGAATTCATCGTCTTCAGACCATTTTGAAATGACTAATGGAGTTATGCTGGAATCTATCCAGCAGTCACAAACATCAGTGGTTCCCGAAATTGCCCCTTCACATTTAGGACATTTCGATACTGGGGGAGGATCGTGCCTAGGATCGACTGGCAGATCTTCCTCTCTTGCTGGAATGATTTCACTACATTTTTCACAGGTGTAAAACGGAATGGGGGTTCCAAAAACGCGTTGTCGGCTTATTACCCAGTCCCATTCTAGGGCTTCCACCCAATCTTCTAGTCGTTTTATCATCGTTGGGGGAAACCACTTCATTGCATGAGCGGCTTTTAAAATCTCCTCTTTAAAGGGACGAATAGAGATGAACCACTGCTTAACAGGTAAATATTCTATTGGGGTTAAACATGAACTTCTTTCGGTATGAACAATTACCCTATGGGGGAATTCTACTTCTTTCTCGAGCAAATTCAGTTCTTTTAAATCTTTCACAATGGCATAGCGAGCTTCTTCTATTGTCATACCTTTATATTTCCCGGCCTCCTCTGTCATCCTTCCGTTCTCATCGATGGATACTATTACTGGGAGATTATAATTTTTTTGCCAAGCAATATCAGACTCATCTCCATATGTGCACACGTAAAGTATGCCGCCCAAATCCGCGGTGAATTCCAAATCAACTTCTGAATCTTGAATGATGGGAACTTCATGATTAAAAATCGGGACTTTAACCTTCTTTTGAGATATATCGTAATATTTTTTGTCATCCGGATGAATTAATACGGCAACACATGATGGCAATAATTCAGGGCGAGTAGTAGCGATGGTTGCATATCCAGAACCATCAGACAAAGGAAGTTTGATGTACCATAGTTTACCTTTCTCATCAATATACCCGACTTCCTGTTTCGCAAGAGCGGTCCGGCATTGCGTGCACCAATGGATGGGGTGATCATCTAAGAACAACCAACCCTTCTTAAAGAAATATAATAGGGATCTTTGAACCATCCTCAAATAACGGTCATCCATCGTTTTATAGGTGAAATTCCAGTCTGTTGAATAACCAATTTTGTCAAATTGTTGCGTCATTGTTGAAATAGCTTCGTTTGTCCATTCTATACATCGTTTTAAGAATTCTTCACGTTCATCCTTTGAAATTTTAAACTCCTTTTCTACTTTCAATTCCGTAGGGAGCCCATGACAATCATAACCTTGAGGAAAATAAACATTAAAACCGCACATCCTTTTGAATCGCGCAGCAGCATCAATCCAAGTATGATTTAAAACATGTCCCATATGTAAGGTGCCGGAAGTAAAAGGAGGAGGCGTGTCGATCGAATAAATGTCTTTATTTCCGATATTTATATCAAAATTGTAAATATCATGGTCTCTCCAGTACTGAATCCATTTCTGTTCGATTTTTTTAAAATTGTAGCGCTTAGGTAATCGGAATTCCATCTTTAAAACCCAGGTTGATTAGAACTTAGTTTGATATCGTTAAAAATTTTATTTGTTTTTATCATTTTATTATGAAATAAAAAATTTTCTAATGCAAATTAGTGTAAAAAGGGACATTTTAAGGTTTCCTCTTTATATCGAAAATATCTTGCATATGTACTCTTACATTCATTAAAAAACAAAAAAATTCTTCAAAATTTTGGTTTTTTTTTGGTCCTCACTTCTGAATACAAAGTCTAGGAATTTGTTTGAGTCTTAACTATTCTGCGCAATGCTCTATTTTTCAGGAAGGGTATAATAAAGGATCTGTCCCCGCTGGAAATCCCTAATAACGATTTTTGCAGCCTCATACACATCAGGTACGCCCCCCGGCAATAATTTTCCTCGACGCTTTGCTAATTTTTCGAGAAATTCATCTAATTCAGCGAATTGCACGCTATAAAATTTGGATAGTACAACATTTCCTACTCGATTCATGATTTCCTTGACAACTGCATCGACATTTGTTACTTTTTCAGGCGTAATCACGGCCTTCAAGGCCTTTTCAATTTCATCCCCCTCGATTGGTATAATTCCCGGTGAATCTATCAAGCGAATATTCTTGGAAAGGTTGATGTACTGTTTTCCTCGCGTGAAGCCGGCCTGGGGTGACGTGCCAACAGTTTTAATGCCCTTTAATCCATTGATTATTGTACTCTTACCCACGTTGGTGTATCCCACAATTCCGACGTAAGCAGGAAGACTTGGAGCATAGCTTAATATCTTTTTCCGCAAGAATCGGAGAGTTCGCTCGAATTTTCGAGCAGCACTTATTGCTATAACGGGAAATTCTGATTGCAATAACTTACGCCACTGCTCAACAACGTCACTTGGAACTAAATCAATCTTATTCAAGATAAGGACCAACTTTTTATCAGGTTCTGCGATTACTAGCTTCTCCAGGCGCTTATTTCGCGTCCCATTCGGATCTCTAGCATCTAATACTTCAAGAATCAAATTTGCGTCCGCTATAACATCATTGATGATTTCCCATAATTGGCTCATTATCCTCACTAATTAAAAAATTTATCAAGACAAACAATTGAGGGGATACTTCCCCCATTTTTTTAATGCCTTACTAAATGCTTTAATGTTTGTCTTTGGAATATTAATAGCTTTAGCATCTGGATAGAAATAGGCTAAATACCCGCCTTCTTGAGTGCTGAAAGTTTTGATCATCTCAATAACTTCTTGTTCTACGTCTTCTGGCGTCCCATTCGGATATACGGATTGGATGTTCACGCATGCCCAGAAAGGAAGTTTTCCACGAAATTGAACGAGCTGATCGAAACCATTTAGACGAGGGGAATCAAACTCGATGGAATCCACCCCAACATCTATTAAAGTCGGTATGATTTCGCTAATATTACCACAACTATGTAAATGGAAGGAACAATCGTGATCATGTGCAAAGTTGATTATTTCCCTATATGGGTCCGCATAAAATTTTTTGAATATTCTCGGGCTAAAAAATAGCTGCTCCTGAGTGCCCAGATCATCAGAAGCCCAGAATCCATCTGGCTTATACATGTCAATCCACGTTTCAAAATTTTTAAGGAAAATTTTAGTGATTTTTTTGATTAACTGATGCAACTGGTTCGGATTTCTCAGATGATCAATCAGGAGGTTCGAGAACCCGCGTAACATGTGGGCACGCGAAAATATAAAATTATTACCGTGAACTAGGGCAAGCTTATACCTCCTAGGGAACAATTTAGCTAATCGTCCGAAGAACTTGTAAATTCCTTTATCTGCTGTATCTGGCCCCTCCCAAGCCTCCAATTTATCCCAAGAATCGAGCACGGGGCGTCCAGGATGCCCCATCGTCACATCACTTGCTATTTTATTCCAATAGCAACCCCACTGATCAACCTCTTCCCGGTCATACTTCCACCAATCTTTAGGGGCCCAATCTGGGCGTTTCCACCTGTAAATTCTCAATTTTCGTATGATATCAGCATATAAACGAGGATATACATTTCGCTCCGTGGGTTGCCACTGTTTGGAGGGCATATCAATCATCGGAAAAACGTCGCCAGAGCCCCCTTTGAAAATTGGAATGCGATCGGGGTTGTTAAAGGTCAATGCTCGTTTCACGCGCTCTTTACCCTTCATTTTTACACCAATATATCATTTTCTATATTTAATGATCTTTAAATTATCCTTATCAATTTCTTCTGAAAAGTTAAATTCAAATAATTGGGAGATGGTCTTTAGTATTTGATTTATTCTTCCCATATCTTTCCCGCCAAAACCGAAATAGCTAGAATCAATAAGAACTGGCTTGGAGATCAGGGTTTTTCTTAAGGTATGGGGTCGAAAGAACTGTGGAGAGTCTTTCTCCTCTTCAGCTGCAATGGGAACATCTTCAAATCCTGGATCTTTTTCTAAAAGGTACAATTTTATACGATATCGATGTTGATTTCCCATATAATCCAAACCATGTCTATATTCAAGCACGATTTCACGTATTTCTTCGATTGGAATCGTAGAACGAGTATGAAAAAGGAATAACACGCGCTCCCGAAACTCGATTGTCGATTTGGTTTTATCAATTTGGATAGTTTTAAAGTGGGTGATAAAATAGATTCCCGTGACGAAAACTGGTGAGAACGAGAAAATTGAGGAATAGGTCCCAATAATGACTGTAATATTAAGAATTATTAATAAAATATGTCCAAAAGCGGTGTACCTATTTCGAATGATTAAAAAATTAATTATACTCGGAATTTCTAAGAATAAAAATGGGATGATAACTCCCCATAGACTTAGGTTCAAGATGAGAATTCTTAAATCTGGGTTATTGATTGGTGATATTTGATAATTGTTGATTATAAGAAGAAATATTGAGATTGTCATTCCAATAATTATGAGGGATAATCCTAAATACCGAATTTTTTTTGGAAGCGTTAATGTTATGCTGTTTTCAGTGATCTGATTAATTTTCATCTATTAAAATCTCGGATAAATTAATTACCTAATTCCAACTTTTCTTAATGGTTTGATATGTACTCATCCATAAAGTTTAAATCTTGTCTATTCTGAATAAGGATGAAGGTTTTAGAAGATGATGAAAACGCCATCAAAGAAATAATAGACCTTTTTTTAATTAGAATATTTTACAACAAATATTTCTAAAATTTTATTAAATTTAAAAAAACTCACGGTTGATCCTTATGGTAAAAGTAAAGAATGTAGAAGAAATCCAAAGAATGATAAAGACGCATCCGTTGGAATTGCGACGCATCTTTTCAATCACTGCCCACATCGATCATGGAAAGAGCACGGCATGTGATTATTTGATGGGTAGGGCAGGGCTTCTAAGTCACGATTATGAAGGAGAACGCCGTCTCACTGATTACGATGAAGAAGAACAAGAACGTGGTATCACGATTTTCACGAGTGTTGCCTTATTGAACTATGATTTCGAAGGCGAAACTTATCTATTAGAAATTAATGATACCCCAGGGCACATTTCCTTCACGGGAGAGGTCTCTAGAGCTTTACGCGGTTCTGATGGCGCAGTTATTCTAGTAGATGCCCTAGAGGGATGTATGACACAGACCATCACAAATATTCATCTTTCCGTTGGAGAAGAATGGTGTCGTCCAATTTTGTTCATTAATAAAGTTGATCGGTTAATAATGGAATTAAAATTACCACCTGAGAAAATAATCCAGCGATTCCAACAAATTATTCAAGAAGTTAATTCGGAAATTAAACAAGTTGCCCCGAAAGACCTTAAGGATAAATGGATTCTCAACCCAGATGTAGGGCACGTAGTATTTGGGTCCGCAAAGGATGGATGGGCCTTCACTATCCCTCAAATAAAGAAAAAGGATATGAGTGCAAAGCTAGTTCTAGATAAATATGCAGAGGCCATTAAAACAAATAGTAAAGAACCAATTAAATGGTTAAGAAAGAATTTACCATTAGATGAAGCCCTGCTTGATGTCATTGTTAAATATCTACCTAGTCCCATTGAGGCACAAAAATATCGAATGGTGAAACTTTGGAGCGGAGATATAAGGAAGGGACTTGATATTGAGGATCCTGAAGCCATCAAGGATGATGTTGAGAAATGGACAGCTCATTCCCTGATTAATATTGATAAAGATGGTCCACTCTTAGGAATGATTACAAAGATTTTCATTCATCCAAAAACTAAAAGACCCACTATTATTGGGCGTGTTTGGAGTGGAACATTGAGGCAGGGAGATGAGCTTTATTTAAAGAACGCAAAACGCTCGGCGCGCGTGCGGCGATTAGGGGTCATGGAAATAGATAGCCTGCTCCCAGTGGATCAGGTTCCAGCTGGTAACCTTTTTGCAATGGAATTGCCAGATATACAGCCAGCTGGAGAGACCTTTGTTTCTCTAGAAATGAAGGATGAACAAATTCCTGGGTTTGAAAAAATTCTATACGTGTCAGATCCGGTGGTTAGTCGAAGCATAAAACCAGAAGATCCAAAAAATTTGGGGAAGCTTGGAGATGTCGTTCGGAAATGGGTGCTTGCTGATCCTACTGCAACATTTCGAAAAAATGAGGAATCCGGCGAATATATCTTAAGTGGAATCGATCCACTACAAATTGAAATCCTCGTTGAACGAATTCAAGATGAAATTCCAATAAAGGTGGGGATCCCTATAACAGTTTATCATGAGACCTTATTATATAAGGGCATAGAAATTAATACGAAGTGTTCAGAAGGGCATAATAAGCTCAAAATGTACATCGAGCCATTAAATGAGGACACTCTTAAATTAATTAGAGAGGGAAAAATAGGCGAGTATCAAGACGAGAAAGAGAGAGCTGCTTTTCTCCGTGACGCTGGATGGGATAAGAAAGAGGCTAGACGTATTTGGGCTATTGAGGGGCCGAATATTTTAGTGAATGGGTCCATGGGGGTCCAAAGATTAGATCGGATTAAAGGATATATTGTCGCAACGTTTCGGGACTTTGTTTTTTCATCTGCTCTTGCAAAAGAGCCAGCAATGGGGTTGAAAGCTGTAGTCACTGATGCAACGGTACACGAAGATCCCACACATACACGATCCGCCCAAATATTTGTTATGACATTCTCAGCGTTGAACATTAGCTTTTTAACTGCAAATCCAGCACTTTTTGAGCCGATTCTACGTATCGATCTGAAACTTCCATCAGATTATATGGGAACGATCATGACAATATTGACTCAACATCGAGGTAAAGTGGTGAATACGACACAAGTAGGAGATAATGTAGAGATTCAAGGCGAGCTTCCTGCATCTGAAGCTGTGAAAGCTGAGGGGGAGATTGGGGGAATTGCTGATGAGATTCGGTCCGCAACCCAAGGGAAAGCGATATTTGGTTATCAATTCGAGAAATTCCAACTTCTTCCGAAAAGTCTCCAAGAAGAGATGATACTTGGTATTAGAAAACGAAAAATAAATACCGGTCAAGAAATGGCAGCAGGAATCCCAAACCCATTTACCTTTAAGAACCGAATGTATCCCGATCCAGGATACTGGCGCAAATCACTCTGTGAATATATTTCCCAATATAAGACTAAAATAATTGTCTCAACGATTCTTGACGCGGTATGTCCGAAAAAATAATCTCGTTCATTCATACTCTTTTTTTTTTCCCTATTTTCCTTTCAAGTATAAAATAAACTGCGAAAGTCGTAGTTATTACTTACCTTTAAATTGCACCCTTTCTTTATTAGTATAGTTAGAATTTAAGATGAAAATAAAAAACCCTTGAGGAGGTAAATATGTCAAACGAAGAAGAAGTTGTAACATTAACGTTTGAGAATGCGGCTAACGAAAGCAAGAAATGGCAGATAGTAGCAGTCACTGGAGAACTATTAAGGGATTATGTAGGGCGAGCTGCTAAGCAATTATTTACCCCCGTGCCTCAACGAGTTGGGATCGCAACCAAAGATGGAGCCATTGTTCAGAATTGGTCTGATCAATCAGTTAAAGAAGTTATCGATTCCTATCGAACTAATCATTTTGTAATTGGCACCCCAGACCAACTTGGCTAATTTAAAATAAGAACCCTCACGGTTTGCCGAATCTTCCAACGTCTTTTTTTCTTCATAGAGAACGAAGCGAAAGAGAATTCTTGCCCCTTAATTATTGAACCATTCAGGTGGGAAATTGCGAAATAGAAAAGAAGATAAAAGCTCAATCGACCTTTCAGATTATATTGACTCTATATCCATTGATGTTCATAAAAGCTACATCCACAAGCATTTCCTCACGCCCTACCAACTGAAAATAAAAGGCGCAATCATACTCGAAAAGTTGCCCTTATTTGATAATGTCTATGGCCCACGATCACCCCATTGGAACGACAGGGTCAAAGAAGAGCTCGATATATTCGAATTTTTGAAAGAAAAATATGTTCAACAGGTAGGATTTCCCGTTTATGATAAATTAAACCCGGTTTCAGGAAATAATAGATTATGGAATGCTACATTTCGAATGGGAAAACGAAGTAGAGGACGTAAAATAGAGATACGATTAGACCTTCGATATCCGTATAAATTCCCTCGTGCCAAACGGGACCCCAAAGAAACGCACGTCAATTTAAATGAAAAGTGTTTTGGAGAACTATCAACTCGATGGAGACCTGATGGAAAATTTGGCATTTCACACTTTTTAGTAGTACTCAGCTATTATTACTCAATAGAACACGGTAGCGTTAGAATTTAGGTTTATGGAGGGGTAATTTGAAGAGGAATCGGGATAACGCTGACAACGAGGAAATTGAGGATGGACCTTATGTAACGGAGGTTGTTGTACCGCCAAACCTCTTTAAACATGCTTTAAGAAGGGGATACGAGACCTACAAGGAAGTTGGGTTTTATCTCATTGGACTGTTTAAAAGTGGAATTTGTTATATCCATGATCTTATTGAATTCGATTATTCAGAACAAAGTGGAGGGTTCATTGAGTCCGGTATGGCACGATATATTCGTCTCAAAGCGGGGCTCCCTCTTGGGCTTCGAATCGTTGGGCACATCCACAAACATCCTGGCTTTACCTCTTATAGTGCGACGGATAAACGAAATTTTCTGCAATATGGATATGCTAATCCATTGAATGCGTTTCTTATTTATATGGTTGATCCGTATGAGGAAGTCAGAGGTTATACCGCTACTGCCCATGAAATTTTTCCTCTAAAAGTCACCATTCGTGATTTCTCTCCAGAAGAAGAACTGCTCGAAAAGGAGATTAAGATGGAATTTACAACGAAAGTACTTCTACCTAACAATACAAAAGTTTCTGATTTTCGGCTCCTTTTTTCAGAAAATATCGGTTCGGAATCTTTGAAATTTCTTTCGCGCCCAACAGTCTTGGTTGATGGCCAGCAAGGTGATAAAAGCTCTAAAATTACTAAGGATTCAAAAATTGAAATAGCTCCCAGAAAAGCAATTGAGATTAAGGATATTGCGAATAACACCTCATTACAGTATCGGATTTTTATGGAGGAGCAAGAAACCATTGCTGATTTAGAAACAGCCCTGAAACAATTGATTAATTTCCCTCGTGAAAAAGGTTATGAAATTATTTTTTCTGAAGCGGGACGAAAACTTCCAAGGGATACAAAATTAAACGTTATTAAACAGCCTTTAGTTTGGAGCTTGGAAAAATCCGTGCTTTTTCCCATTCTTAAAAATTTTTATAGGTTTTGGAAAGGTGTTATTGAAATTTTGCGAAAAAAGCAAACAAAAGAGAAACCGAAAACGTTAGAAGACTTTGAACTAGAGGTTTCTAATCAATTATCAAGCAAATCGCCTGAAAAAACTGGGAGCCAATCAATATTTAAGAATTTTTCAACATTTCTATATGATCTTTTTCACGCTATAAAGGAACAAGAGGAAATTAAATCCCAAAAAGTTGCAAGCATACAAAATGAATATGATTCACCCACGAAAAATTCGAAAAAAAAGAAAAAGAATCTTAAAGGGTTCAAATTAGATTACTATACGTAGTCTATCTATCCTTGGAGCCTAGAACGATGTTGCCATTAGATGCCCGAAATCAATTGGCTGTGGAATCCCCTGCTATGTTCTCAAGGATTATTTTTGCTGGGATGGATATCCGCAAATTATTAACAAAAATCGCTTTAATTGGAGGGGCTGGCGGATTGGGTGTTATTGTTGGGGCAATCTTGGCAAGATCTGGCATTGGAAAATTGATTATAATTGATAGAGATATCGTCGAAGAAGAGAATTTCAACCGGTTAGTTTATAATCGAGATGATGCGGGCAAGCCAAAAGCTCAATGCCTCGCGCAGAAGTTAGAATCAATTCGGAATGCATCAGATATCGCTCCAAAGTTTCATCTGAAGACAGAGGCTTACCAGGAAGATGTGGTTGCTTGGATGGAATTAGAAGAACTGATTCAAAAATCAGATATTATCTTTACCTGTTTTGACAATGAAGCTGCTCGGGTCGAGTTAAATGCATATGCAACAGTTTTGGGTAAGCCATTAATTGATGGCGGTACTTCTGAAAATGCCCTAAGAGGAACGATTATAACAGTTTTACCAGGAAAAACTCCTTGTCTTGAATGCTATTGGTCAATCAACACCTTAATTTCCATAGATGATATAGATCCAGATGAACAAGAACTAAAGTCATCCATTTTAAAAGTACCCTGTGGTGCAAGCTTAGCCACGACAATGAATATTGTAGGCAGTCTTCAAACTGAACAGGCGTTCAAAATTTTGTTGGAATATGGGGAAATCGTACCACTGATAAGAATTTCGCTAGAAGATAGTTTTTATGTAACTAAGACGCATCCCAAGAGGCGAACAGGATGTCCTGCATGTGGTGATCTTTAAATGGATGAGCCTTTTAATATTAAATTTACCAGAGGCCCAATTCTTGGAACTTGGGACTTCATCATGGAAGTGCCATTATTTTTGACCGTAGCCCGGGTTGGTAAAAAAGGCTGGAAGGAGAGGTTAAAGGAAGAACTTGAAAAAATAGAATATTTAAAGAAACTGAAAAAGGAAAATGTTTTTTTCACAGAAATCGAACAAGACAAGGAAAATCCCCGCATTTTTTATGTGAAGTGGCTCTCTGAAGATGGAAAAAAGAACAAATTTCTCATTAGGTTACCTATGCGTTATCCCTTTGTACCGCCTATTGCTGAAGAGTACTACTATGGCAAGTACTCTTTCTACTCCTATGCCGACAGTGGCAGAGTTGCCTGTCTTGATAAGATAAATAATCGTTGGAATAAGGAGGGTAGGCACGGTATTGCTCATTTCCTCGCCATGCTCGGGTATTACACGGCGCTGGCGCGCTATAGCGTGAATATTAGAACTAAATATAGAAGAAGGTCGAAAAGGAAATAAGTGGATTCATCTAAATAGGTCGTGTTACGAGGTTTAACAGCAGGATGTCACTCAAAGTTATAAAGGGGATAAAAGTTTAGTTCTTAAAAGAGATAAAAGAAAATACGTGAATTAAAAAGTTAGGATTGACTATATAAAAAAGGGATAATTTTTATGTCCGAGAAAGATTCAGAAAATGAAGAATTTGCGATAAAACGCATCACGACGCCACACGGGGATGTGCCAACCGTCGAGAGCGTAATGGACGCAATGAATTTAATCGTGAATCGGATAAATATATTGACAAAGGATTTCAATAACAGGTTGAAATATTCATCTGGAGCAACCATTGAAGCTTCTGAATTTATTGAACAAAATTTAACAGATACAAATAAAAAAATTAATGATTTAAAAAATGCATTAGCCGCAAATTCAGATCAGATTGAGGGAGTAAACGAGAAAATAATTGATCTTGATAAGGTAGTAACTAACCTAGAGAATATGACTAAGAATGTTTTGGACTCGGACTTAACTCTCCAATCCAAAGGCATGGAGGACATTATTGAAATTAAAAGAATGACAAAAACACTTAAAGATGGCATAAGTGAATTACAAAAGACTCTAGGAGAGGGCCCTGTAGTACTAAGTAAATTATATTGGGAACGGAATTATGCTTCAATTCAAGAAAATTTAGCGGATATCGTAGCATATGAGAAAGAGAAGACCAAAATTCTCGGTTTCTTTAAAATTTTGAATTTACCAAAACCTGTAATTGATATTGATGCAAAAATCTTGTTGATTGGTCCTCCAGGAGCGGGAAAGAGTTCTCTCATTCGAGCAATTGTAAAGGATCAGAAAATAAAAACCATAGAATTAAATCTACCACTTATTCTATCTTTAAAACCTTCAAAACAAGTGGAAAGTTTGAATAATTTATTTCATACTTTGAAAGAGAAAGAGGAATTCAAACCCTCTGTACTCTTTTTGGACAATTTTGAGATGATATCCAAAATACAGAATAACCCCACATTTTTACCTTTTATTGAAACTCTAATTTCTGAATTAAGTAAGGTTCATCTGACAAAAGACAAATTGATGATTATTGCCGTGTTGAACGGCGTTGAAAGAATAGAGACACGTCTATTGGACCAATTCAATGAAAAAATTGAAATAGATTTACCGGATCAAGTTTCGCGGGCTTTAATTTTAAGGAAACTCCTGAATGAAGTTAATTTAGAGATGGATGTTGACTTAGATGAAACTAGTAGCAAATTAGCTGAATCAACCCTAACTGATGGTTTTTCGGGAAATGATCTCAAAGAATCAATAAATATTGCTAAATTACAGTCATTTACTGAAGGCAGAACATTACTTAGTGAAAAAGACCTTGAGAATGCCATTAATGAAATAAAGAATAGAAAAATGGAACATAAAATCTCCGAGGAAGTGGCAGGAACTACTGTAGATTCTAGTTCTAGAGGAAAAATTAAACATCTCGAGGATGAATTGAGTAATGTTAAGATGTTACTTGCTAATTCGACTAGAATGGTGAAACATGCCCTTCGTTTAGCACTAACTGATAACTACAATTTCATTAATCGCCTTTTCACCCATTTTGAATCCACAAAAAAGACGCTTTCAATAGAGGAAATCGCCCAAGTCACAGGATTGAAAGTGGAGAACGCATTAAAGATCTTGAAAAAAATGCCATATAAATTACTTTTTCCAATAATTGGGGAACAATACTACGTAATTTTTGATAAAAAAACGTTTGAAGAAATTCTGGCCGAGTTGGCACTTTCAATTTGAATTAATTTATAAAAGGCGAATAATGGAGTGTTTTTAAAGAAGTTAATAATAAGCAACTTCAAAACTTTCAACGGTTCAAAAGAATTAATATTTTCGAAAGGATATACAATCCTATCCGGCCCGAATGGCTCAGGAAAGAGCAATACTTTAGATGCCATCTTGTTTGTTTTAGGACGACATGATCAAAGATTAAAGAAGACCGTTGCAGAAGTCATTAGTAAAGATTTTAATACGAACAAATTATTGGCTGATTTTGCTGAAGTTAATCTAATTTTTTCTATGGGTGATGATCCCAAAAATAATGGAGGATCAAAAGAATTAATCATTTCGAGACAATTACGGATTCCAGCAAGCGGAAAGATTTATTCCGTTTATAGAATAAATGGAAAAGAAACTAGTTTAAGTGAAATTTTAAAGATCCTACCAATAATGGATTATAATATTGTCAAACAGGGAGAAATCACATCAAGAATGTATGAAACACCAGAAAGTCGTCGAAAATTATTAGAAAAAGTCGCCGGGTTAGCCCAATTGGACCCATTAATTACTGAAAGCACGGCAAAAATCATAAATTCAAAGGAAACTTTAAAACGTATCGGATTATTGTTGAAAGAAGCTCAAAGGCGATTAAAGGATCTAGAGAAAGAAAAAGATAGAACACTAGAATATCGAAAACTAGAAACTGGACTGAATAAATTCAAAGCAATAAAAATTTATTCAACCAAAATAGAACTCATTGCGAAGCTCAACTCAATAGAAGACCAGATGAAACAGAAAGCCGAAGATATTTCAAAAATTCAAACAAGAATTGCTGGTTTACAACAGGAAATCAAATTAATAGCAAACAAAATTGAAGAACTTGAGCAGCAAAAGCGAGAATTTGAGAAGAAAAAAACAGAAATTTCAACACGCTATGATATGGATTTGAAAAACATTGAAGACGTTGATCGCAGGTTAGACAATATAAAGGCAATAGTTCAATCCTTAGAAGATCGCATCGATAATTTAAAACAAGATATTCAGAAATTGAACCAAGAAAGGCAAAAATTAATCCAAAGAGTAAAAAAATCAGTAGAAAAAGAAAACCAAATCTTGAATGAAATCAAGGAATTTCAATACCAAAATAAAAATTTGGAATTAACACTTCCTCGCTTAAAAGAAAAGGCACATGAATTAGATCTCAAAAGAACGTCTCTATTTACTCAAATAAATGAAAAAGATAAAACTGTTCGGCAAATTGATTTACAAATAAGAGAATTAAGACAGAAGCGTGTTAACTTAGAAGAAAAAACTGAAGAGTATGAAGAAATCAAACAAGATCAAACTTCAAACCTCGGGAAGGCCACGCGAGAATTAAGACGACTTGAAGGGCAAATAAAGGTTAACATACAAAGAATCGATAAATATAAGCAAGAGATCCTGTTAAATCGTCAATTAATAGAGAAACAACATTTAGGACTCCAAGAGTTCGAACTAAAGAAAGTTGAATTGCAAAAATCGATTGACCATTACCAACAGTTATTCCAAGAAACTAAACCGAATTATAGTTACGCTGTTCAAAAGGTCTTGGAAGGAAGAGATAAAGGTGATTTGAGCGGGGTTATAGGTACCGTCATAGAATTAATTGATGACATCAAAGCGGAATATGCCATTGACATTGAAGCTGTTGGAGGGATAAAACTACAAAACATTGTAACGAAAAATTTTGAAATCACGAAAAAAGTGATAAATTATGTCAAAAAGCTAAAAGTTGGAAAAATCACCTTTTATCCTTTGGATATACTAGAGGGCTGGAGCGCAAAATCCACTCCAAATGATCCGAAAGTCATTGGAAAAATCATTGATTTAATCAAGTTCGATCGGAAATATCAACGGGTTATGTCTACAGTTTTCAAAAATACCCTTCTGGTTCGAGATCTAGATACAGCGAAGAAGTACCGCTCCCCCTATCGCGCGGTGACTCTAGAGGGAGATTTGGTCGAACCTGGTGGTTGGGTGACGACGCGTGGAAAGTTTGAACCACGTTTCCTTCTCATAAAAGAATTCTATAGAAATAAAATCGCCAATTTAAAGGGCGAATTAGAGACCATTCAGAAGCTTTCCAAGAATTTAAAAGATGAACAGGCGAAATTAGAGAACAGAAACCAAAATAGACAATCAAAATTAGAAGAATTGGCAAATAATAACAATGTTACAAAAGGGCGCAATCTTGAATTACAGAATAAGATTAAAGAATTAGAAGTTGACATAAAAAAGTGGCAAAATGAGCTAGTAAAAATTAAAAATGGACTGACAGAAACCAAAGCTGAGGAACAAAACGCACACATTACTTTATCCAAGGTCTTAGAGGAAGCCGTTAACCTCAATAAACAAAAAGAAGAAGTGGAAAAAGCAATTTCGGAAACTGAGTTAGGGAAAACCGAACAATTAATCGAAAAAAATAAAAGAGAAATTTTCAAGTTAAGAGAAGCATTTCGAAAATTTGGTAAAGATAGAGGGGTTTATGATTCACAAACTAATCAAATTGAATCAAGTATTACATTAAAAACGTCACGTTTAGAGGATATTGATAACCGAATAAATAATGAGTTATTAGTTGAAAGGGAAGGTCTATTATCGAAGAAACAGAAAATTTTCAACAAAATTGAATCAGAACATGCGGAGCTAAATTCTATTTTAGAAAAAATTACTGGCATAGAGACCACGCAAAAGGAAAAACGAGAAAAGCAGGGAGATATTTACGAAATCATTAATAAAAATGAAGCTCAAATCGAAGATTTCAAGAAATTTATTGCTGAAGAATTACAAACGAAAAAGATTCGGCTTGAATTACGAATACAAGAACTCGAAAAACAAATACAAGATTTAGGATTTGAAATCACAGAAGATTTTGAAATCAATTTAGACCAAATTAATCAAGAAATAAATCGCTTAGAAACCGAAATTAGCTCATTAGGACTAATTGATCAACAAGCCCCAGAAAAATTTGAGGCTGAAACTGCTAGATTGACTGAGTTATTAACTAAAAAAGGAGTGTACGAAAAAGAATTGGAGGAGGCATTCGAAACAAAAAGTGATTTACTAACACAAAAGAAATTAAAGTTTCTAAGAACTATTTCTGAGATAAACATGCATTTAGATGAAATTTTTGTTAAATTATACGGAAAAGGCCATGCATCTCTTGTTCTAATCGATAAGCGAAATCCATTAGAGAGTGGAATCGACATTGAGGTAGATGTTGGAAGCGGAACAGTCGATTTCATTGGTACTTTATCGGGTGGAGAAAAAAGCATGGTTGCTTTAGCGTTCATTTTTGCAATCCAAAGGTATCGCCCCGCGCCTATTTATTTTCTTGATGAGATTGACTCATATTTAGATGATTCGCACTGTGAGGCCTTGGGACGATTACTAAAAGAACTCTCAGAAAACAGTCAATACATCGTAATTACACCTCGGTTGAATGCTCTGAGCACGTATGCGGACAGGATATATGGTGTTTGGTTAGAAAACGGAAAAACTGAAATTGTTTGTCAACATGCAGAAGATTTTGCAACAATTGAAGGTGCTTAATTGGCTGAGAAAGATTCAAATTCGGAATTAAATGGAATTACTAAAATCATGAATCTTTATCAGGAAGCTTTAACAAAATTTAGTAAAATTGAAGAGCTAGATTTAATCAATCTGTTTTTCCAACCATTACGAGCGAAAATTAATCAAGGAAGATATGATTATAAATTGGTTAAAGCTGTATATTCAGCAACCAACCTTTTAGATATAAAAATTCAGACTCTATTAGATAAAACTTTACAAAGAAAGGGTTTTACAAAACCAAGCGTTCTGGATTCGAAAGAAGAAATCCTTTCTACTTCATTAATTTTATCGAGATCCATCCACCCTCTAGCTAGACCCCTCTCTACTTCTAATGTTACAAAGGCTTATGTCGAGCTGATGATCCATCGAAAGAAAAGGCGGGCTTATGATACGGAACCTAAGAAAATGTCATACGACCCAATAAAAATTCAGCCAATCTCCATAGAAGAAGATAAAGAAAACTTACTCCAAAAAATCAAAATATATAAAAAGTCTTCGATTGAATTACCCAAATTGTTAAAGGAAAAAACATGGCGGGAAGTCACTCAAATATTGAATATATTGCTCCATCTTGCTCATGAAGGAAAAATAAGCTTGCGCCAGGAAAATTTTCCCACCGGCAAAATATTTATCACCTATCTGGAGGGCAAAAACTGAACCATTTAGAATTACTACAGGCCCTTATGTTTCTCAAAGGCCCTGAAGGAGTTTCATTAACTGACATATATAATATAATTGGAAAAAAAGACATGGAATATGCATTATATCTTCTTTCCACGCTCGAAGAATCACTTAAGAATACTCCAATTCAAGTAAAATTCATTCCATCATCTAAAAGATACCAAATTTTAGTTCCACATGAAATAATCTCTGTCTTAGAAGAGAAACAGGTCCTTACCCCTATCTTATCAAAAGCCGCTAGGGCAACGCTGGCTTCCATTATATTGAATTCTATCAAGGAAGAGCCAGTCACGTTGGCACTTCTGAAAAAAATTCGAGGTACAAACGTAAAAAAGCATATCAATGAATTGGAAGAAAATGGTTACATCTCCGTAGATAACAACCACATCCTCATTACAAATAAGCTCCTTTCAGAAGTAGATATCTCTTCAGTAGTAAAAGAATTAGAAAAGGCGGAGCTTGAACTAGAGAAAACCTTTTAATGAAACAATAAGTGTTACAATTAGGAGCAATAGAAAATATGACAAACCCCATCAAAAGATTTTTTCAAATTTTAAAAGCGATTGTTTTATTTCCACTTTCATTCCTTCAAATGAGGCGAGCTTACCAAGATATTGAAAAACTTCGAAGGTTACCTAAAGATCCAGAAAAAATGAGAAAATTACTTGCTGAAATGGGATTAGAAGATGAAATGATGCCCTTCTTCGTTCCAATGATGCCTCAACAAAGTCGTAATCAGGAAATGATTGAGGTAGATCTCTCCTATCTAGAGGATAAAGATGAGGATGAAGATGATACCTTCGATGATTAAAATTCGTGAAAATCTTGGCTTCTAGATTGATTACCGTTATTGTAAAACCGCGCTCAAAACAGGTCTTCATAACTCAAGTTGATCCAACAACGTATGAAATAGCTATTAAATCAAAACCTGAAAAAGGAAAAGCAAATAAAGAAATCATTGAGGAACTGGCAAAATTTTTCAAAACAAAAAAATCTCAAATCACAATCCTTAAGGGACACAAATCTCGACAGAAAATTATCCAAATCGAGGATTTCTAATCAAATAAACCTAGTTTTTCTGCTACTATATAGGGTAGGCTGTCCCATGTGACAGAGTCCATGGGAATTTCCAAAAGAGAAATTATATCTAGAAACTTTTTTTCAATTCGTGCCAAGTCTTCACCCCACAATTCAATTTCTGCAGAATATCCAAGTTGAGCTATCTCTTCTACAGCGATAACAAATTTCTGAGGACGTATTACTTCAAATAATTTTCCACTCTTTTTTTCAATTTTATAATGAAGCTTAAAATCCCATGCGTGAAGAAGCGCTTCAGCAGTCTTTTGGTCTCCTTTATAGAGTTCAATTTTCCCCTCCGGATATTTTGATTGTTTGAATTGAAACGTTTCGCCTGCGATGATGGTATTTTCCGAAAATAAAATCCGGGATACTTTATCGGGTAACAAATGTTCCCTTATACGCATGGTCTTAATATTCGGATTCCAGTTCGAGGTTGGATTATTAGGATAGTACATGTGATCATTGAATTTATAATAATAAATAACCTTCGCATTGAATTTCTCTAATTTTTGAAGGAATTCATCCATATCATCGAAAGAAATGCGGATCTCAGACTCAAATCTCTTTTTCATTTTATCCGTCTTCCGAAAAATCCTCGACTTTTACACTTAAACTATAATCAATTAGAAAAGCAAAGTTTTTATTTTTTAATTATAATTTGAGGTGTTGATATTAATGAGTAGGACATTAGAAACTGCTGAAAAAATAGCTAAAATAAAAGGTTGGAAAGTTAATCCAGATAAGAAACTTGCACAAGAAATAATCGATGGTTTGAATAAAAATAAAGAATTAAAAGGAAAATATTATTGCCCCTGCAAAGTCGCCATAGGCGATCCTGAAATAGATAAAGCCATCATTTGCCCCTGCAAGGATTCTCCGATGGAAGTTGCAAGAGATGGGCGGTGTCACTGTGGGTTATTCGTAAAGGGGTAATATTAACAGTGAAATCAAAACGGAAGGCTGAAATACATCCAGTTAGGCAATCCACCGATAATCAAGACAGTAATAATGAAAACAAGTAAAGCAGTAAATAAGATTATTAAGAGATAATCTTTTATCTTCATTTTTAATGGATAGAGATATGTTCTCTTCTTAACTGCTCCAAATCCCCGGGATTCTAAACTCTCAGCTACCACCATTGCTCTTTGTATGGAGAGAATTATTAGGGGGATTATTATTGGAATAAAATTTTTAACCTTCTTAATGATATTTCCCTTTTGCAATTCCAATCCGCGAACCATTTGTGCCTCGCGGACGTTCTGTGCCTCTAGCCCAAGAGTTGGGACAAATCTGATGGCCAATGAAAGTGCGAAGGCAAATGAAAAGGGAACTCTCATTTGAATGAGACCTTGACTTAAATCATCCGGATGCACTGTTAAAAAGAAGAGCGAAAAGGCTGAAATTAAGCCCAATAACCTGATGCTCATGGCTACCCCAAGATTAAATGATATGAAAAGCGTGTCTATAACAATTATGAAAATAGCCAGGAAAATTAATCCTCTAAGAGTAGTTAGCCACTGAGTAACTATTTTTCCCATAATGAAAAAGGGTATGAGTGAAAGGAAGAGTATGAGGAGGGGTATGATCTCATTAAACAATAACGAAATAATTGTAATGATTATAGCGAAATAGAGTTTGGTACGTGGATCTAGATTATGTATCACAGTATCTTTCATTTTAAACTTAAAAGCTTCAAGAAAATTTATTGCCATTTAACTAATCCACTCTTAAAAATTCAAGTATTTTATTCTTAATTTCCTCAAGAGTATAAACTTCATTTCCAAATTCAAGTAACTCGCTTAAATTGACTAATTGAGGCTCAAGAAGGGAACTTTGCTCCAAAATCTTTTCATTCGCAAGAATATGTTTTGTCGGCCCATCAGCTATAATTGATCCGTTGCTCAACAAAACACATCTTGGGATATATTCTGCGGTAAATTCAATGTCATGCGTGATGATTATAATAGTTACATTTTTTTTATTCAACTCATAGAGTAAATCCATTAATTTCCTCTTTTCAAAGGCATCTTGACCAATTGTGGGTTCATCGAGGATTAGAATTTCAGGTTCAGCACAGAGAATTGACGCTAATGCGACCCTTTTTCGTTCTCCGCCAGAAAGCAAAAATGGAGAATGATCTTTATACTGTTCTAAATTGAATTTATTTAAAATTTCCTTTACTATCTCATTTATTTTAGCCTCTTCGTAACCAAAATTTTTTAATATGAATCCAATTTCCTCCTCCACTGTTCTACTAAAGATCTGATTATCTGCATTTTGAAAAACGAACCCAATGATATGGGCTAATTCAGCCACTGAAAGGGTAATAATATTCTTATTATTTACAAAAATTTCACCTTTAGAAGGCTTGAGAAGACCATTTATGAGCTTGACTAACGTGGTTTTACCTGCCCCATTCTCCCCCATTATTGCTAAAAAATCACGATCGCTTATTTTCAAATTGATTTCTTTGAGAACCTGAGTGAAGCCATCATATGAAAACCAAATATTTTGACACTGAATTATTTTCAATCACCTTGTTATTTCATACTACGAATTGCGTGTGCCAGTTCAAGAGGCGTGAGGGGCATTTTTTCAAACTGGAGACCGGCTTCCTTCAACATTTCGGATAATTGAATGACTTTAGGAACCCCAAGACCTAGCTGTTTGACTTTTTCATCAGCGAGCACTCTTCCAGGAGTTCCATCTAAAATTATTTCGCCATCATCCATAATTAAAACCCTATTTATCAAGGGTACTACTAATTCTAAGCGATGCTCAATGAGAATGATGGTCTTATTTTCGTCCAGATTTAAGTCTTTTAATAATCTCATGATATTTTTTGCCGCAACTGGATCCAAATTGGAGGTTGGTTCATCCAGAATGATAATATCAGGACCCAAGGTTAATATTGAAGCAATAGCAACCTGTTGTTGTTCTCCACCCGAAAGTTCATATGGAGCTTTATTTCGGAGAGGTTCTAATTGAAGTTTTTTGATAATTTCTTCTATTTTTGACCTAATTTTTTCAGGGGGGTATCCCAAATTTTCCATCGCAAATCCTAAATCTCTTTCGACTGTTTGGGCTACGAGTTGATTTTCTGGATTCTGAAACACCATCCCAACTTTTTTCGCTATCTCATAAACGGGCTTCTTTTTCGTATTTAACCCATCAATAAGAACCTCCCCATCAAGCACTCCACTATGAAATTGAGGGATCAACCCTGTAAGGCAACGGCAGAGGGTCGTCTTTCCACAACCAGTCGGCCCGCTTAATAAAATGAATTCCCCTCTCTCAATTTGTAAATTAATATTTCTTAACGTGTATTCTGTATTTCTCGAATATTTGAACGATAAATTTGAAATCGAGATGAAACTCACGAAAGAACCTCTTTACCTATAATATTAATTCAAGTTGGAGAAAGAAACTACTTATTTAAAAGTAATTACTCAGAATTGGGTAATTTAGATTTAGAAGATAATTTATTTTTGAGTATTTCAAGGGATAAATCCAATCCAGCCTCTAAATTATCAATCCCACTGCATCCGGCAGCGGTTTTATGTCCCCCTCCTTCACCATGCATGATGGATCCAATTTTTTCCATAAGATCTTTTGCTAAGTTTAAATCTGTCTCGTGAGCCACGGCATTAGTTGCTCGCGCGCTGAACCGAACTCCATCTTTTGTTTGCCCATATACTATAGCAACATCAGCCCCCAGTCGTATCAGGGCACGACACGCACTTGCTTCAAATGCGCTAGTATGAGAGATAGCAACAAGCCACCCATTGAATTCATGGAGGGTTGATCGTTGGGCGGCCTTTAATCGAGCAATGCGTTCTGGACGATCCATTGAAACTGATAAGAGTTTAATCATATCAGAATAAATAACTCCCAATTCGACTAGCTGATGGACGATGGAGATAGTTTTATTATTCGCTAGAAGTAAATGGCGAGAATCAAAAAGCAATCCCAGAAATAATAAGCATGCAGTTTCCAATGATGGTCTCACGTTCAATGCTTGAAAAATTTCGAAAATTAATTCAGCAGTAGCGATTGCCTCTTCATCGATTATCGTGAATTG
>JABXJT010000055.1 GCA_013375455.1 Candidatus Helarchaeota archaeon
GCCAACTAATTTTTCTTTTTTATTCTAAAACCTTTCTTGCATAAGCGACGCCTGGGGGGGTGAGGTCGACAATATTTCCTTCTATTTTAATAAAGAAGATATCTTTCAAGAATTGGAGGTGGTACTGCAGGGTCTTCTCGTCTAAGTTCAGACTCTTTGCGAGTTCGTCCGTTGATAGAGCTTCTTCTTTAAGCATGGAAATAATTTCTCGCCTAATTGGATTCTGCATGGCACGAAGGGCTCGTCTATGTTCATCAAGTGGATCTCTTTGCGGATTTTTTTCTAGTGCCCTTTTTCTCCAAGCTTCAAGATCCTCATCGCTCATCACCCTATAATTTTTCTTTACCATCTTAACCACATTAATAATAGGGACGGTTACATTTATTAGAATTATAGAGTTGTAAAAAAAGAAACGAAATCAAGCGTGATGAAGATGTTGGAGAATTTATATGTGGCAATCCATAATGTGACGGGGATTCAAAAGATCAAGGAGTATACGAAGGTATTATTGGGATTTCAAATCAAAACCATAATTATTTCAAAGGCAGTCGGGTCAGCTGCGATGTCAGGGGTCCCGCAAGCGCAAAAATTGGTTTTCAAGAAGGGAGGAAATTTATTATACGTGGAAGATATTCCAGATATCATTGAATTGCTGAGTCCTGATGAGATACATGTAGTAGCTCCTCAGCCATATGCAAAGAATAAGTTTAATCCTGAATCGGTAGCCCAGAAGTTAAAAGATAAGACCAAAGTGCTTATGATCTTTGGAGGGAGCGACCCAGGACTTTCCAAGCGCGAATTGGATTTTGGAATTGACTCATACCTTGAAGTTCCGGCGGATATTGGAACCATTGGCACCGCGGCGATTATTCTCTATCAGATTTACACGCGTCTCTGAAAAATTTAAATAAGACAATGAGAGTTTATTGTTTTGCGGAAGAAAAATAGAGCTATGACTATATGAGAATAGCTAGTAAATGCCGAGATCTTCCAGTCTGGTAGGAAGTTAGGATTGGTGGCTTGATTCTAACCTAAAGCAGGACTGCTAATCCTGTGGTTTCGGCCGCGAGGGTTCAAATCCCTCTCTCGGCGCCATTTTCTTTTTTAAAAAAAGTTTGGGGTGATAGACCCGATGCTCGACACCTTTCCGATTACCGATTTCTCTATCTGGTCTCAGACCAGTATCCTATGAGCACCAAACGTTAGGACTTACGCTGCTCCATCCCTGGCCTCGCTGGGTTTGCCCATTAGAAGATAGTGACGACTTCCCTTCAGAAGGCGCCTAATCTACCGCCGATCCCATGGGGCCAATCCTCACTGCCGTGATAGAGCTCGCATAACCGTTCCAGAACCTCACATCGGCTTTTACTCCGCCATATAGAGCACTTGCGGTCCGGTATATTACCTTCAACTGCCGCCCTGTCTCAGTCAGTTAGTCTATCAAATAATATTCACCAAATAAGCCTTAAAAAAGTTTAGAGGATTATCTTTGTAAAAAATTTAAGATTGTATTTCCAATGAATCCATTCTTAAATTCACTCATGTACATGGTAAATTGAGTTTCGGGGACTAATTCCTTGAGTTTGGTTAAATTTAAAGTCCTGATATGGCCCCAACCACCCTCATATTTTGATGTATTTTTTAAATAACTTTCCCAATAGTTTTTAAAATTTTCTTGGCCAAGAAGATAGCATTCATAGAATAATTGGTTTTTCCCCAATGGAATGTGTATTTGCTGTTTTAATTGATTTTCGCAATTTAATTTTGTTCTTGCCTTTATCGCTTTCTGCATTCCAACGACTTTAGGACTTGGTTCCATAATCACCAATAATAATCCTCCTCCTTGTAAAAGCATATTAATTTCATGTTCTGTTATTGAAATGGAGTGTTTTCTCGCAAAAAATTGCTTTCTGTCTTTCTTTAGTTTACAATTCAACTTAATAAATTTAATTTCAATGATATAATAACGTTTATTCCAAAAGAATGGGATGTCTCCAACAAGATTTTTCATTGGGATCCCATCTACTACAATAGGATTATTGCATTTTTCAGGACGACAATCCCAAACAGGTACGCCTCTGTATAGGAGAGCTTTCATCACAAAATTGCGCACTTCTTCCTCAGATGTAAAATAAGAATGTTTCATTTGGATGTTTGGAATTTGGTTCGGAAAAGTCAACTGAGTTGATACTTTAGGTGATGTTTCTAGATGTTTCAAAATAATATTAGCAATATTTCCCTTACCAAAATCACTCATATAAAGACGATAATAGCTTTTTGGGACTATCTCTTTAAGTTTAAGGAAACTTAGGATTCGACCTGGGCCCCTTTCACTCGGTCGGATGGGTGCAGTTTTTAAATGGTTCTCCCAATATGATTGGAATTGATTTTGACTTAGTAGGTAACATTCATAAAAAAGACGATTTTTTCCTATTAACTCACGATATTGGTTTAGCCCTTTGTTGCATTCTGCTCTGGTCACTCCTTTTATGCCTGATCTTCCAGCGAATTTCGGATGCGGCTCCGTAACAACCATTAATAGTCCCCCACCTTTTAAAAGTAAATCGCTTTGCGAGTCAGATAGTCTAATGGGTCTTCTTTGAATCCGAAATTGATTTTGATGAGAATCAACTTTAGTACCCAATGTATATAACTTGAGTTCAATAACATAATAGTGCCCTTTCCAAAAGAAGGGGATATCTCCAACCGCAATTTTCATCGGAATCCCATCCACTATGATGGGTTCATTGGTCTTTTCGGGGCGAGAATCCCAAACAGTCACGCCTTTATTGATCAAGGCATTCATCACTACTCGTCGCAGATGCTCTTCACTCACAAAATATGGTTTTGAAAATTGTTCGTCAAAAGGAGAAGTGTTTACTTTTTCCCGAGGTTCCCTAACTTTCATTTAATAAAATATCTTATTTGAGTAAATATAAAAGGGGAGAGGCCGTGAATGAAAAGTGAAAAAAAATATATTCAAATTTTCTTCGAGGAGAAGCCTTGGAGGTCTTGCATGAGTTGGCAAAATTTACAAATTTTCTCGGTGGCAGGTTCATGGCATACGGGGCAGGGGTGAATTTCCTGTTTAATTTGTAGGTATTGCTGGATTTTATCGCCAGATCGGAGGACGGAGTGCTTGGTCCCCGGGCGTTTTTGCTCCATGTCATTCAAAATTTGCTGAATATCATTTCGAAGGACCCCCTCAGCGTAGGGGCAAGTCTGTGAGTGAAAAGGTAAATCGCGGAAGAAGGCGTAGGCAGCAATCTCCCGTTCCGGAATTTCCCGGAGGGGTTTAACGCGAGTAACAAATAGATCGTGAATCTGGCGCGTGTCCAGGTTGGTGCGTCCCATTCGCAGGACATCACTCCGAAACACGTTCATCAAGACCGTTTGGGCTTCATCATCGAGATTATGGCCAATGGCGAGTTTATCCACTTTCAACTCACGGGCCATTTGATTGAGGGCGCGTCGGCGGAGAATGCCACAGAAAAAGCAAGCAGTATGAGTTTCTTCTGATTTTTTATTGTATATCTCAACAATTTCATCCAAGGAATATCCATAGAGGTCTTTAAAAGACATAACGTGGTGCTCAATCTCAAGATCAGAAGCAATTTGAGTGGCGAGTTTTAAACTCTCATCCCGATATCCTTTAATCCCTTCATCAATGGTAATGGCAAGCAGTGAAGATTTGGAGAACCGTTCTTCAACCTTCTTCAGAATATGAAGGAGCACGGTGCTATCCTTGCCACCGCTAATGCCGACTCCGATTCGATCCGTTTCCTTGAGCATTTTATGTCTAGCAATGGTGCGGGCAACTTTTCGATCGATGGATTCGAGAAAATGCCTTCTACAGAGATGTTCTCCCGAATAAGGACGATAATAAGCCGCTTCCTTTTTACATTTTAAGCATCGTGTCAAATTAGGGCCCAACTAGTAAAGAATTCCAGAAAATATGGAGAAGATATCGAACAGGATTAAGGAGAGTATGATGTTTGAAAGGAGTAGGAAGATTGCTAATCCCCTTACACTCCAAATGAAAGTTTTTACCCACGTCCACGGTTCTTTCGGTTTGAGCTGTTCAGTTTTTGATTTCTCATCGGAACCCTCCCCAGAAGATTCAGAGGAATTGGAACGAGGGAAATCTCTATTAAATAATGAGGTAAATAATTTATCACCATCAAAGGGGGGAATCGGGAGAAGGTTAATGAGTCCCACGGCGAGAGAGAACATATATAAATATACGAGTGTCTGATACACGTGAGGCGCAAGGGGACCGAATAAAATGGCCAATTCGCGATCGAGGAGATAGTTCCCTATCCATATCCCGAAACGCCCTTCTGTTTGGTTAGTAAGCGGATATAATTTACATAAATCAATACTTACGTTAAAATCGGTCGAAGCATTAAATATGAAATCGAGTTGAAGAAATTCTGAGCCATTGACGTAATCTTCTAATTTATATCCAGCAGCTCTTGAGATATTTCCAGTCAAGGTGACTTCAGAGCTTAAATTTTGGAAGGAGAATATCTCGTAATTCTGCGAAGGATTTGTAATATTCACTATGTATGCCTTGCTAGTATTAAAAACGCTTAGGCTCGCATTGATATCGAGGTCAATAACGATCCAAGTAAGATTTACGGCGGATATGCTAAAGGCTGAAAAATTAATTAAAAGCGAGAAATTGAGGTAAGTATTTGAGGAATTGAAAAGTAATCTGGCTTGATCAGAGGTGGAGAGATTCTCTAGCCCTCCATTGACATATGTTCCGTTATTTATTAAAAATTGTCCCCAAGGACGGTAAGCCGCTGTTCGGTTAAAGCCAGTAATGACCAACCGATTCGAAATGCTCCCATTTTCAGCTTGAACCGTAAAATTGGCGGGGTCAAAGGGTTTAAATTGATCCAATACTGTATCCAAATGAGTGCCATCTCTTATTTGCGTTCCATTAACTTGCATGATGATCTCGTCCTGTTGTAGGATGCCGTAGGCTGCGCCATCTGTTTCGATCTTATAAAGATAGGCGCCCTCTCCGACGCGATACATGTTTGTAACCAAAATTAAGGCGAAAAGCGCAATGATCAAATTAATGAACGACCCCGCAATAAAAATTCGCTGACGCGTTAGACGCTTTTTCTTGGCCGCTTGTTTATCATCGAGTTCGACAAAGGCACCAAAGAAAACAATGAACGCAAGGAATCCTGAGGATTTCACCGTAACTCCATCGATCCGAGCGGCAATCCCGTGGGCTACTTCATGAGAAAACATTATTATCGCAATGGGAATTATCATATATAATAAAGGAAGTCCTGTCACGGTTACGCCTGGAATGAATGGCACAATCGCCTGTTCAGGTCGTGGTGCGGTCAAAAGACCATGAAGATTTATGCCTAGCCAAACCATCGTGAAGACCATTGCAAAAAATCCAAATCCAATACCGACAGTTAATAAGGCCCTCCAAAATCGAGGAAACCGCTTCGCTACTTTGTTGATGAAGCGATTTAACCGAGTCGTTTTTGCGAGAAGGAGGCCTGGTCCAATCTCCCAGCCCCTTTTCTCTAGTTTAAAGAGAGTCCCAATACCCCATAAACAGAGCCAAAAGGAGAGTAAAAACAGGAAAAACATCCAGACATCGAATTGCGAACGAACCACGCTCCAATATTAACCAGATAACGTTTCATCAATCCAATTTAAATAATCAGGTAAGCCATCTTCAATTGAGAGAACAATGCATTCAGGCACTTCATACGGGTGAATTTCTTTGATGGTTTTTTTCAATTGTTCTATTTTCTTGTCTTTAGTTTTGATTATAAGTAAGTTTTCTTTATCATCTTCAATTTTGCCCTTCCATCTATAAATTGAACGGATGGGCATTATATTTACACATGCTGCCACGTTCTTCTTCACCAGTGCTTCGGCAATTTTGGGTCCATCTGCCTCCGCGGTGGTGACAAATACCACTTTAAACATTTTTGGTTAGCTCACGATATTTCTAATTTTAGATCGCGTCTTCTCATAAAAAAATTCTGATTCATTTTTTTACCGAATGTTTTTGCAATAGCCAATTACTTGAAAGTCCTCATCATCAAAATCATCTATCGTCCAATTGATAACATCTTGTTCCAATTTTTGTACGAGATCTGGGTGGTCTTTCAGAGTATTTTCGGAAATTTGCATGTTATAACTCGTTTTGATCCAGTCGAATATTGCCAGTTTTAGAAACTCCCTCGCGCCATCGAGGGAAATATGAAACTTTTCAGAAACTGCTGAAATTAATGGGGTTTTTTGATTTAATAATTTAGAGATAGTGTTTTCCATGAACATCACACTATTAAATAACGATTTCAATTTACGATCATTTATTATTTATTTCAAAAGGTTTTGATTGCGATGTCTGTATTCGAAGAAGGCCCATCAGTGGCAAAGGTAATCACGGGAGGAAGTTTAACTTTTCTAATGGCGATGATAGCGGGAGGGCTTGCATGGGTTTTTGGAATTGCGTTTACTTATGAAGATTTTGGGTTGGGTAAAGATGCCTATGGGGTTTTTATAACAGGACAAGCTATTATCGTGTTAATTGTATGCATAACATGGGGTGTCAATCAATCCATTCAAAAATATGTAGCCGAATTTTTGGTTACAGATAAAGAAAAAGCAGAACTCTATGCCCGTAATGGCACTATTATTATAATTATTTTCGCATTAGTTACATGTATTATTAACTGCACGATAGGACTTTTACTTTTTCCGTATGATTCAATGATAGGATTATTACTTTTAATTATAGGCCCGACTATCCTCATAATATCTTTAAAAGAAGGTATTGTTGGAAATATTGCAGCAATTCAACGGTTTGATCATGTTGCTGTTATTAACGCTTGTATGGCCTTGGGATTATTTGCGGTTGGAATTCCTCTCATTTTTTTCATCAAAGGACACTATCCAAGTACTCAATACGCTGCCATAGCACCGCTAACACTTTTTGGGTTAACCGTCGGGTATTTCATTCAATTTCTGGTCGCGTGGTATTATGGACGTAAAAGTCTCCCTTTTGAGATTAAAAAGTTGTATGCAGGTCCCAAGGATATTCGTATTATGGGAAAAATTTTTAAATATGGATTATATTGCGCAATTCCCACTATAATTCTATCAGGAGCTATCCTGTGGATCCCTGCTTTGCTGATGTCTTTCATATTAGGACCAGCCACTCCTGGCTTGTACGGGGTCATCGTGGGGTATTCCTTTGTTATGCTAACGATTTCATTCATGGGGTGGCCAATGATAAGTGCGGTTTCGGAAGCGCGTGCAATGGGGGACCAAAAATTGATTGACGATTATTTCCGGAGTAATATCAAGAGCTCTTTCAACTTTATAGCCCTGTTCTTAACGATTTTTGTTGGACTTTCTCGACCAATCCTTGCTCTCTTCCATGGTTCCGAATTCATTGAGGGTCATATTCCTTTTATAATTCTTTCGATAGGAGTTTCCCTGTTAGCACTAGAATTCATTTGTTGCACGATTCTTATCGGTGTTGGAGAGGGAAGAAAGGCTTCTTACGTTTTCATAGCACTTACTCTATGTGAAATCATCCTTACAGTACTTTTTATAAATTTATTTCCTGCTAACATTGTAAATTATGCTCCAACTAGTGCAATACTCATTTCCAGTTTGATAGTGCTTCCCATCATTCCTAAACTCTTAAAATCCCATATCACGGTTCCCTTCCCAAAGCATACCCTTTGGAAAGGTAGCATGTCCGTTATAATTGCTCTCGGGGTTGGTTTTCTCATTGATTCTTTCATTTTTTCCTTCGTATCACTTACGGGTTTTGTGATAGGAATTCTGATCCTTGCAGGTATGTACTTGCTATCCATGCTCCTTTTGGCAGGATATGATGATGAAGATTTTGAAATGATTTATGATTCATTAAAAACGTTTAAATTAACCGCCTTAACAAATGCAATAAAAACATTCCAGAAAATAACTCAAAAGAGTCCTTTTTACAAAAAATCTAAAAAGTCTGATGATGGAGAAAAAGAAAATTAAGATATGCCATTATAAATTTAGAGATAATGCCCCGGCCGGGATTCGGACCCGGGTCGTTCCCCTAGAGAAGGGATCTAGTTTAGGGGTGAAAGCCCTAAATGCTTGGCCGGACTACACCACCGGGGCATGTTAAAATAAAGTGGCGCCGCCGGTAGGACTCGAACCTACGACCGACAGGTATCTGCTTTTCTTATGGAAAAATAACAGCCTGTCGCACTACCTAACTGTGCTGTCGCCACAATCAATTTAGATTGATACGGCGGCTAGGCGGCGGCTGAACAGTTTCTTAACCATGTATGGATATGAAAAATTATTTGATTAATATTAATTTTATGTTCAAAAATTTATCAAGTTTTTCCTTTTTCTAAAACTTTCTTATCGTGGAGGGATTTTCCATAAATTAGCACGATCTTTTTTCATTTCCTGTCGTTTTTTATAAAGGAATTGATACACCGTGCTATGAGACAGACCATCAATTAACATGTTAACGGCTTTTTTGGCGATTTTAAGAACATTAATGGGACCTATTAGTGTTATAGTGTTTCCGTAGACCGAGAGGACGGTTCCAGTCAATTCCTCGATCAATTTTCTAGTTTTTCCAGCTTCACCAATGACGCGTCCTTTAATGCGCTTGATGGCTTTCTCATTGCGTCCAAAAATTGCTGACAAATCGATGATTTCTAAGTATGCCTCCTCATCTAAGAGATTTAAAGCTCGTTCAGGACTAAATCCACGGCCGATTGCCTTAATGATATCCCGTGCTTTCCATACGGCAAGTGGATTTTCAGCTTCAGGGGTATTTACAATATGCACCAATCCTTCTTTGCTGTCGATTTCGATGGAGGTTTGAGTTAGGGTCTCAATCTGTAGCTTTGTTTCACCATTTTTTCCAATGAGTACAGCAATACGCTCCATCGGAATTTTGACGTGCTCCTCGGCCTTCATCCGTGTTTCATCCCGTAACATATTCGTAAGCTTGATCTAGCGAAGGTAATTCTATTTCAAAACTAGAGAAGTAATATAATAGATTTTTTAAATCTCTTATAAGAAATTCACGCGCATTTGGATGGTCCAAAACGACACCTTGTGAAATGTCAATAATGACCGGTTCATCAGTGTAGAGAATGTTAAATTCACTTAAATCCGCGTGGACCAATTTTGCTTTTTGGAAAAGCAACTTCACGTACTTGAGTATCATATCAAAGACTTTTTGGGGTTTAGAGAGGGTACAATTTTTAAGGAGTGGTGCAGGATCTCCATCGGTTCCTATAAATTCCATTACAAGAATATTCTTTCGCACGGCGAAGGGCTTGGGAACTCGGACTTTCGCGGTTCTCGCACGGTTTAAGTTTTTAAATTCTTTTTCAGCCCAAGCAAAAATTAAATCTCGCGTTTTACGACGGATTCTCTTGAACCGGGGATCGCCAATGACGTAAGGCCACATAAATCGAGTTTCGGCGGTTTTAATTCGGTATATTTTGACTGCAAGGTCCTGCTCAGGGCCGATGGCATAATAGACGTTGGCTTCCTTGCCCGTGGAGATTACAAATTCAATTTCATCCAAAATATTTCGATTATAGAGTTCATAGATTGTTTTTTGTGTTTCTGTGTCAAAAACACCTTCAACAACACTTTGGTCTTCGGATCTCTTTTTGCGTATTTTCCTTTTATCGATTTTCGTTTCTAAGTTATCTGCCTTATCGTCCACGTATGAGACCTTCATTTATTTTTCCATAAACTCAAAGCTATTTCGGTAGATCTATGATTTTGCCATAATTTCATAAACCGCAATATATTTTCATCCGAGCCGTAGACTTCAGGCTGGATTTCGCGCTTGGCAATTAAAGCAGTTAGGAACGCCTGCCTCAACTTTTTTTCATAGAGTTCATTCAATTTATCTATGCTATTTTTATCAATTGTTCTCTTTAAAACTTGTCCTGCAAGAACGCCGCTTATGGCGGCATAGATGATCCCTTTACCGCTCAGTGGATCCACGAACCCGGCCGCATCTCCTGTTGCGATTACTCGGTCATTATAAAGGGGTCGGACGCCGACAGGCACGAGATGGGCTGATTTTCTCATTAATTTGCCATTTTTTATTTGATCCTGTACCAGGTCTTTAAATTCTTGAAACTGTCGGCTGGAATTCCGGATTTCAGTGAGTCGACATCCCCAACCTACGCTTATTGCTTCTCTTTTTGGGAAAAGCCACCCGTAACCGGTTCCGAAAAAAGTTTTCCCAAAATAGATGTGAAGATGATCCGATCCTAATCTTCTTTCAATGATTTGTTTTGAAAGTTTTATTTCGTGAGTAATAGTTAATGCAATTTCATCACGCAAGAATTTTCTCCAACCTAGCAAGCGTAAAACTGTGGAATTCACGCCATCAGCGGCTATCAGCCAATCGCTCTTAAATTCCCCCTTGGTTGTCTTAACGTGAAACTTATCATCTTTTCTTATAATATTGGTAACCATTGTCCCGTCTTTAAGTTGAGCGCCACTATTTCGAGCGCGTTGAGTCAGGAATGCATCTAGATCTGATCGCCACAATACGACCCCCTCACCCTTTCGCTCAATGACAGTGTCCTTTGAGATGTGATGCAATATTAATGAACTGAAATGTCTTTGGATTATTTCATCTGGAATTTCAAATTCTTCTACCATTTCCTTTGGTATCGCGCCACCACATGCTTTATAACGAGGAATTTTTTCTTTTTCGAGGAGGACTACTGGGAAACCACTTTTTGCTAAGGTTTCTGCACAGGTTGATCCCGCGGGACCTGCCCCTACAATAATGATCGAATCCATATTTTTCACTTATTATTTTGGAATTATATATATTTGTCCATCCACTTCAAATCCTCTTGTTACTTCACCAACTTTTAATTCACCATATTTTTCGGATTTGGGAATCTCAAATATTCGATAATTTTTGAGGTCCATGAGTTGAAACGTTTCTTTTGTTTGTGAAAAATTAATAAATGATCGGATATCGCTTGAATGTAGTAAAACTGTTGCATCTTTTAGAACTTTTAATGGCTTTTTAAATTGTTCAAGCGTAATTAAATTATGACCACTGACCTTTTTTCCCCGAATTTGAGTGATATGTAATGGAGCATTATTAACCCATAATAAATCTCCTTCGACAAATGAAGGTAAATATATGCTGATATAAAGTTTATTTTGTTTCACTTCTTTTGGAATTTTTCGAGATCCAAATTTATAAGTTTCCTTTAAAAGTCCTCCTAGATTATAACTTAAATTTGAGGCGAGAGCCCGAGCAAATTTCTCAGACCCGACATAGAACGTGATTTTTCCTTTTTTCATATTGAATTTAGAAATATATGCCAAATCGTCCAATTTTGTTGATTTTGCAACTTGTTTTTCTATGAATGAGAAAACGTAATCCCGTTCCCGTTCGAGCATTTCACGATATGGCGTTAAAATGTGTAGAATAGCTTGATACATTCCCCTTTTTACACTTAGACAAGAGGGACAAACAGTGAAAACTAAATCGACCTTTTGGGATTTATAACTTTCAGAATAGATGTCCAGTGTATTATGGGCACGACCTCGTGCGTTAATATCAATAATTATTGTTTCCTTTCTTAAAATGGATTCCATGTTTCCAGGAACGTTTGAAGTTATTTCCAATTCAGTTTGAGGTGGGCGTTCTATTTGGGGAGGAATGATGTCTTTTAGCGCATTATCAATAATGCTCTCTAGATCGGTGTAATGTGAGGTAATCCATCGATTTTTAAAGAAATAGCGATTACACTTTTCACACAACTTTATTTTTAAAGGAGCGGGAAATGTAAGTAAGGGATGTAACTCAATGTAACAGTCTGGGCAAAGATTTTCTATTAATTGGACTTTTTCACTTGCGATTCTTCCACATTTATAGCAAAAGTTTTGCATTTTTCTTTCAATCATGAAATATTTTAATAGTAATCAAGCGGCGAGAAATGGCGTTTGGGTAATTTTTTGGTAAAAAATGGAGTTTTAAGGGATTTTTGGGAGACCTTTTCGAGATTAGACATACTTTTTAACACACATTAATTCCGCGTTTAAAATAACTGCTCCTGCAGCACCACGAATGGTATTATGGCTTATCAAGCATAAATTAATGGATTTTTCATCGCATCCTCGTCGAATTCGTCCTACAGTAACTGACATCCCTGGTACTGACCCAGCCATCCGATCCAGTCTAGGTTGTGGTCGATTAATTTCTTCTCGAACAATAAGGGGATTTTTTGGAGCGTAAGGCAACCCAAGGGAGTCTAATCCTGGAAATTCTCGGATTACTTTTTTGACTTCTTCAATGTCAGCTGATTCTTTGGTCTTAATGTATGCCGTTTCAAAGTGCCCATCAATTGTTGGTACCCTCGTGCAAGTAGCTACCATCTTGAAGTCAGCCTTCTTTATGTGGTCGTCTTCAAATGTTCCTATGATTTTATGTACTTCAGAAACAACCTTTTCCTCTTCACCACCGATGTAGGGAATGACGTTATCGGTGATCAATAAACCAGGTACTCCTGGAAGTCCTGCACCTGAAATGGCTTGCCATGTATTCATGATGGCCTCTTCGATTCCAAAACGATCATTGATAGGCTTAAAAACCATTGCTAACCCGATTGTAGTGCAGTTTGGATCCGTACAGATCGCCCCTGACCAATTCCGCTTCTCTTTTTGTGTCTCAATTAATTGTAAGTGATCGGGATTTATTTCGGGGATAATCAGGGGAACATCTTCTGCCATCCGGAAGGCACTGGCATTGCTTGTCAATGTGTATCCTGCTTTTGCAAATTCAGGCTCAACTTTCTTAGCAACGCCGGAAGGGAGAGCAGAGAATGCAAGGTCTGCCTGCTCAACAGCTCTTGGATCCATTGGTTTAATAATCATTTCAGCGATTTCATCTGGCATGTTGGAACTAAGGTACCAAGAATCGCGCATCCGATCCTTGTATTTTTGACCAGCAGAGCGTTCTGAAGCCGCAAGGTCCACGATATCAAACCAGGGATGTGGATATAAGGCTTCTATTAACCGCTGACCGACGGTACCCGTACATCCAAGAATTACACAGGATTTTTTCTGCATTTAAATTACCAACCATTTGAATTAATTAGGATTTAAATAAATTCAAGTCTTTTAAATGTTACATGTGGGGGTTTACAAAATGGTGAAATCGGAAGGAAGTACATTTGAATAGCGCTGCGTCAAGACTTTCCATGATTTTCCTGTTATTTTTAAAAGTTGTGGTAATTTCCCAACAATTCCCGCGAATTTTCCACGTATGATTAGTGCTCCACGAACACCATCTAAAGTTTCCGCGGCTTCTAAACCTTTTTGAACGGATTTTTCAAAATCGGGTCCTTTTACTTCGTTTGCAACGGCAGTCGCGCCAGCATCACCAAGAGCGGCATTATTCGTTAATACCGTGGCAGCATCAGCTTCACCAAAACTAAATGCATGCCCGACCGTACCCGAACTCGTTCCGAGCCCAATAGGAAAATCTTCAGTTTCAAATCGAAACCCAATTTTGCCTGAGAGAGGAGAATTTCCTGCAAAAATACCTACGTTAATTGAAATATTTGAAATACCTGCAATTTCCCCACCATTTTCAATAAGTGCGACCTTTGCTCCAAATTTGACCATTTCTTTTACACCTAAATCCGCGAGCGCTCCTGCTACTGCTGCCATTGGGCCTACTCCAGCAATTTCACCCGCTTCGGCCATTATTGAAATTATTTCAGGTGCATCCTTCTCTATTCTTATTGGTTGGAGGGTTTTCAGAAACTTAGGATGCCCTGCGATGTATTGCTCCAATTGATTCCGATGGTATTTAATTATTAAAATAGCCGCACGAATGGCCTTCGCTTTATCAGTTTTAAAAAAGATGTCCGATTCTTTAATTATCTCTCGATGCTGCGTTAAAGGCAATTCTCTTTACACGTCAATTCTTCTTTAATTCAATATTTCAATTTATAGAATAAAAAGGTTCTAAAAGTTTTTATTTGGGAATTTTCTTAGGAAAATTATGCATAAATCCCGATGGCTTTTATTGCTTTTTCTAATCCCATTCCTCCTATTTGCGATCCCGCAGAACGCTAACGCTCAGGGAGGTTCCTCTGTTTTAAAAATAACGCTAGATAACGATATTGGGCTTGCAGAGGAATTAATGTTTGATGATGCGATAAATTATGCACAACAACAAGGTGTGGATCTGATCGTAGTAGAACTTAGTACCCCTGGAGGAACTGTAGATGCAGTACTCGAAATTATGGGGAAATTTGAAAGATCATCCATTCCAATTTGTATTTGGATTCCAGTTGGGGCCGGCGCATGGTCAGGAGGAACGTACCTTTTGATGGCATCCCATATTGCAGCAATGGCATCTCCATCTTTTATAGGGAGTTGCCAACCTGTGGGAGATGACGGGCTTCCTATTACCGACAGCAAATACATCAATCCATTAATTGCAACCATAGTCCGTTATGCAGAGTTACATAATCGAAATACAACAATAGCAGAACAGTTCATCACCCAAAACTTGAATTTGGATGATCAAGATGCTTTAAATTTTAATGTAACAGAATTTCAAGCAAATTCTCTCACATCCCTGTTAAATCAATTGAATAATTATACACTCCTGAAGAATATTACTGGCCAAGAAACTTATTATGAATTAGTTTCATCTTTCGGAGGGCCGTATCCAATTCCCGAACGGATTAATTTCACATACCTTGATATCAAGTCCGCAAATATCATCCCATACAATCCCAGTATTTCTTATCATTTCATTCGTTTCATTACAAATCCGACAGTTGTTTCCATCTTTTTAACAGTCGGTTCATTTGGTTTGATCATTGGACTTACTACTACAAATACACATTTAGATGAGATAGTAGGCGGGATTGCACTTGTAATTGGTTTAATTGGTATAGGAATAATTGGTATTGCAGTAGGGGCAATTATTTTGTTCGCTATTGGTCTCGCATTTTTCCTTTTAGAAATTAAGTTTGATGTGGGGTTCAATGGTTCCTTAGCAATTGGTGGTGGAGTCTGTATTGCGATTGCGAGTTTATTTATCATTCCGTCGAGTGCCTTTTGGGCAAAACCTGAGTTTTTAGCAAGCGCAAAATGGTCTGCCTTTGGAATTAGTGTTGCTTTCATCGCATTTTTTTCGGTCATAGCGATTAAAGTTCTTGAAACTAAAGGCTTAAAATCAGAATTAGACGTGGACCGTTTATGTGGAGCGCGAGGTTACGTAAAGAAAGAACTGAAACCTGAAGGGCAAGTCATCGTAAAGGCAGAACAGTGGAGTGCAATTGCTCTTGAGGGTAATTGGCCCATCGCTGAAGGCGAAGATATAGAAGTTGTAAAAATTGATGGTCTACGGCTCATTGTAAAACGAGTAGAAGAATAACTTATTATTATTGAATACTAGATTAAGGTTCTTTGGGGACTCTTCACAATCTTAACGTCAAGATAGTCAAACTTTTCTCCAATATATAGTTCTCCATAAGTCCCATCGAATCCGAATGGTTGGAAGGAGAAATTTCCTTTTCGGACTTCAAGGATGGCTTGAATAAGACCCTCCTCGATGATTCCATCTAGTTTTTGCTCGATCGAATGTGGCTCCATAAACCACATCTCGCACTCATTTTCTAATTCCATCACTATTTTTTGATACTCTTTTGTTACTTTCTTAGAGGTTGTAGATTTTATTTCATAAAATTTAGCTATTATTTCAACTAATGGAACCATATGTACAAAGTCACGCGAGTTCTGGGGTAAAAAACCCAATTCTCGATTGCCGCCCTGTGCGATGTTTAATTCAAAGGTACGTTCAAGAACGCCGACGGTCAATTTCTTTTTGCATATGGGGCATAATTTATTTTTAGGTGTGTGTTTCGGGGAATAAATACAATAGCTGTTGTCATGTCCTTGTTTGCCAGCACGATGCCCGGTCAAGAAATAGCGCCCCTCAGATGGATTGAATTCAGCAGTGTGAATGATATTATTAGTTCTAATAGCTTTTATAAGTGCGGGATAGGTTAAACTTTTAATATTTAGGCTGGTGAATTCCCGCCCCAACCGCGCTAAATGATGAGAATGAGCATCACTGTTTGAGAGAAGCGTGAGTTTATCCAGTTCAGGTATTAATCCCAGAATCATGGGATCTGCGCTTAAACCCGTTTCAACTGCATGTATCAGTTCCGTAGCATCTCCAAAGAATTTTGACAGATGGTTTATGGGGTTATTAGACCCGAAGACGCCCTGAGGAGTCATTACATGCGCAGGAATGATTTCAATTAAATCATCGATTTTGGTCATTTGATATAATTTCTTAGCAACATCATCTTTATCTTCACATCGTACAAAGGGGCGGCCGATTGTATTTTTTACTTCCCACTTCTCAAATAGAGCAATGATCTTCTCTGTCACTTCGAACGAAGGGAATAAAAAGACAGTATGCACAGATTTTCGTCCGGTTTCAACGGCACAAGTAAAGATCAACTCGGTTTGCAGGATGAACTTGATGTCGCTCTTGAAAGTTGGGGAAAAAATTCCATCTGATGATTCCGTTAGAATTTGTTTGAGGGTGGAGTTCCATACCGGATGCAAAACATCCCCCGTACCTAAGAGCTCAATGCCTTTTAATGGCATTGTCTGCGCAATTTTTTCGATGTCTAAGTTGCCAACCCCCCCAGATGCACCAGAATGGCAATGTAAATCAGCATTTATTTTCATAAATCTTCGCACTCTAAGTAATATTTGTTACTCTCAATATCCTTCTAGATTACACCAAACTTATTCAATCAATTTATTTATTTCCATTTAACAAGTAAGATTTAAATAGATAGGTTTTGTAATTTTCTTGCTAAATTGTCCCGATGAGGTGAATTCGGGGTTCGATTAATTAGCTTTTAATGTTAAATTAACATTATTGAAAATAATTGACTAAAGTAAGGATGTTGTGCCAATGGGACATCGGAAAAAGTCAGCTCCGCGTCATGGAAGCTTAGCGTATCATCCACGAAAGCGAGCGAGTAATTTTACCGGGCGATGGCGAAGTTGGGGCGATCTTTCATACGATACACCTACTATTTTAGGATTTGCAGCTTATAAGGCTGGCATGACGCATGTAGTTCTAATTGAAGACAAAAAAACCAGTCCCTATTATGGACATGAAGTAATTAAGGCAACCACAGTGCTAGACGCGCCCCCAGCAATTGTTTGTGCCATTCGAGCTTACAGTAGCGCTGGTAATGCATTAAAAGCATTAGGAGATGTCTGGGCTGGCGAATTAACAGAAGATTTAAGACGAAGATTCACAACTCCAAAGGACTACAGTATGGATAAAGAACTTTTAGAGTTAGAGAAGCGAATTAAGGATGCTACCGAATTACGATTAATTCTTCATACCCAACCACGCTTAACTTCGCTCCCAAAGAAAAAACCTGATATAATGGAGAGTAAAATATCAGGGGGATCCCTCAAGGATCAATGGAAATTTGCAAAAGAATTGTTGGGCAACGAAATTAAGGTGAGTAGTATTTTTAAAGAAGGGGAATACATTGATGTTTCCGCTGTCAGTAAAGGGAAAGGATTACAGGGACCGATGAAAAAGTTTGGAATTAAAAAGCTCCCTCGAAAGTCCCGAAAGACTGTTCGTGGTGTTGGCTCCATTGGTCCATGGACGCCAGCCCGTCTCATGTGGACTATTGCTCGTTCCGGTCAGATGGGATTCCATCAGAGAGTAGAATATAATAAACGAATCTTAAAAATAGGAATTGACCCAAAGGAGATTATTCCAGCTGGTGGATTTTTAAATTATGGGGTGATTCGTGGAGATTATTTGCTCATGTTAGGTTCCATGCCAGGACCGCGCAAGCGAATGATTCGACTTCGAAAAGCAATCCGCCCTCCTAAAATAATTCCGGAAACTCCCGCTGATTTAGTATATATTTCTTTAGCAAGCAAACAAGGGAAATAATCAGAGGTTATCACATGGTGCAACAAGTAAATGTTTTTTCGCTTGATGGGAAGGCAGTAAAAACTATTCCACTTCCCGAGGTGTTTCAGACTCCCTTCCGTCCGGACATTATAAATCGTGCTGTTTTAGCCATACAAACTCATCGATTTCAACCAAAAGGTACAAATAAGAAGGCAGGACAACGAAATACTGCTGAATCGGTTGGACCTGGGCGTGGTATTTCGCGAGTTCCGCGGATTAAGGGTGGGGGAACTCCTGCAGCTCATCAAGGAGGTTTTGCACCCGGGATGAGAGGTGGTCGGCAAGCACATCCTCCGAAACCTGAGAAAAATATCCGGAAAGAAATAAATAAGAAAGAGAACACCTTTGCTATCCGTTCTGCTATTGCAGCCACGGTAAATAAGGGGAAAGTTAGTGAGCGAGGCCACGTAATCGACGAATTAGTTGAAATTCCAACAGTTCTTGTAGATGATTTTGAGAAACTCCAAAAAACAAGTGAAGTGCGGGAAGCATTAAAAAATATTGGGGCGTGGGGTGATATAGAACGTGCTTCAGTTAAAAAAATTCGACCTGGAAAAGGGAAAATGCGGGGGCGCAAGTACAAGAAGAGGAAGAGCGTCCTGATCGTCGTAAATAAAAATAATGGGATTTACCAAGCAGCTCGCAATATCACGGGAATTGACATTTGTGAGGTTAAAAACCTCAACGCTGAGCTTCTCGCTCCCGGTGGTCACTGTGGGCGCTTGACTATTTGGTCAGAGTCAGCAATGAATCAGCTCGAGACTCTTTTTGCATGAAAATAGTGAGTTCTTCAAAAAGAAACAATTTTTCGATTCAAATTACTTTTTTAAGTTACTTACCAATCTCTCGTTTTTTAAACCGAAGCCGTTTCGAGCGACATCTTCTACATTTCGTCGCATTTATTGGATTTCTAGCTCCACAACTACGACAAATTTTCATGAATAGAAGACTGTGCACTGCAATTTGCTTTTTTATGGGATCTGTTATCGGAATTTTTACCAGCTCACTTGTAAGGGTTTGAATTATATGTTAATATCAAACAAATCTTCTTAAAGGTTTGGGTTTTCTTCTCCGGATTAGAGCGTATTTCGGTCATTCCAGTAAAATGAGCCCAAAATGGCGCATTTTTTCAATATTATCTTCATTTATTACTTCAAGTTCGAGCCCAGCATTCTGAACCGTGGTAAAAACATCGATTCCTACGGCTTCAAGAGAGGGACGTGCTTTATTTTTATGGCGGCAGTAGCGTCGAGCAACATCAGCTGGAATACCCTTCATTGAATCCTCCTGAATGATGCATTTTTTACAAAGAAGGCACGTACCAGCTGCAAATCCAACGGCTTTCACCAATCCCTTGAAAAAAGCGGCTTTCTCGAGTTTAAAAAATGCTTTGTTCATTTTCTTATGGTGCTCCAGTGGGTTGACAGTGGTTCCCTGGAAGCCAATAAGCAATGCATGTTTATATTGTTGGATTAATTTTGCTGTTTCTTCCGGAGTGGGAATGAAAGGTGGGCAGCATAAGGAATTACCATAATTAGAACAGCCAAAAGAACATTTCCATCGTACCCAAGACCCAGCGACTTCAATCTTATCAGCGCTGATATACTTAATGAATTCTTTCTCGGCTCCTTCTTTGAGGGCAAGTTCGGTGAGCTCTTCAATAGCTCTAGTAATTTTTTCCGGCACCAATTTTTTCACCTAATTCAAAATTCAATGCCAAACCGAGCTCCAATGCCTTGGATGGCAAAATAATGCTTTACTTGTTTCATTTGAGTGACTAGATCAGCCACTTGTTTGATTTTTGGATGGACTTTTCGTCCAGTAATAATTAATTCGACATGTTCTGGTTTGTTGTCTATTAATTCCAAGACGGGTTCGACGGGAAGGAGCCCCATATCGATGGCGACACCAACTTCATCTAGGATCACGATGTCATATTCATCACTCATGATGATTTCTTTGGCGTGCTCGATACCGTTTTTGGCTTCCTCAATATCGACCGTTTCAGGTTCGGCAATTAGGTCGGGGCGACCAAACTGTTTAATTGTCAGGTTTTCAATTTTTTTTGCATGGTCGATTTCGCCGTATTTCACATTCCCCTTCATGAATTGAATCATATATGCCCGAAATCCATGCCCAATGGCTCGAAATGCTTGTCCTAGAGCGCACGTGGTCTTGCCTTTCCCTGAGCCAAAATAGACTTGAATTAATCCTTTTTTAATTCTCCTGCGTTCTTTACTCACGAATTTTCGCGCCCCTTTTGATGAGATACAAATTTTTCATATATCGTGCCAGCTGCATCATAAATCCTGTATTTTTTTTCATAAACTTGATTTAGGACAGATTCTTCAATTTCAGGATAAATATTATCCATAACATAATTCCGAATTTTATATTGAATTAAGGCAAGAAGTTTGTCCTTCAAGCGCTTTTGCCGTTTCTTGTCCAAAATACCAGATAGCTCGACATGCTCTTTATGGTTCCAAATTTCCTCGATTAATTCATCGATGCCTTCGCCGGATATTGAATTTGTCTGGACAACGGGAGGGCGCCATCCAGTTTGACCTATATACATTACTGCATCATCCAGCATTAGATCAAGCTGGACCGCAATTTCTTCTCCGCCGAGATCCTTTTTGTTAACGACGAGAATGTCGCCGATTTCAGTGATCCCGGCCTTTTGACACTGAATCGAATCTCCTAAACCCGGCACGTTAATGACAATTATAGTGTCCGCTAAATGAAGGACTTGGACCTCGCTCTGCCCGGCACCAACAGTCTCAATGATTATCACATCCATTCCGAAGGCTTCATACAACAGGCAAATGTCAAACGTGGCTCTAGATACGCCTCCGACTGACCCGCGCGAAGCCATACTCCTCATGAATACCTTCTCTTGATTCAAACCGGACATCCGGATGCGATCTCCGAGAAATGCCCCTCCAGTGAAGGGCGAAGAGGGATCCACCGAGATGATGCCTACCGATTTCCCTTGTTCCACTAATTTTTGGGCGATTTTACTGATCATGGTGCTCTTTCCAACGCCGGGGGAGCCCGTAATTCCGACTACATAGGCGCCGTTCGGTTTTTCAAAATGCTTAAAAATTTGACTCGTCAATTCGGGGTCATTTTCCACCATGGAGATCAACCGCGCCAGCGCTCTTCTGTCCTTTTGTTTAAATTTTGTTATTAACTCATCAACGTTATTAGTTCGCACGATATTCACCATTCTGATTAAGGAATTATCACCTTTGTTTTAGAAGTTTTCTGATTATGCAATGTAAAAAGCTCGACCTTCTAAAAAAAGAGAAATAAAAAAGGGTTCGAGGGAAAAAATGAGCCGAAATTTATTTTTTCACGTGTTCCTGAATGAACGCAACAATATCTTTGATTAGAGACCCTGGGCCATAGATGTTGGCTGCCCCAATTTCCTTCAGGGTGTCAAAATCTAATGACGCAATGGCACCTCCAACCAGCAGCAGAAATTGACCATCCATCTTCTTCTCCTTGAGGAGCTCAACGACGCGCTTCGTATAGCCTATATGGGCCCCCGAATGGATGCTCAAGCCAATCATGTCCACATCCTCTTCGATGGCGGTTTCTACGATTTGCTCACAGGTTTGAAAGCCTCCGAAGATGACTTCCATCCCCGCGTCCCTCAATCCGCGTGAGACGACGACGATCCCTCGCCAGTGCCCATCGATTCCCGGTTTGGACATTAAGACTCGTATTGGACCTGCCATTTTCGACCCTCAGACTACGATTGGGGGTTCCCACACCTTGAAAATTTCACGGTAGATCCCGCAAATCTCGCCCACTGTGGCACCCTCTTTGGTTGCTTCCATAACTACGGGGAGCACGTTCTCCTCTTTTTCGCATACCTTCCGCAATTGATTAAGAATTCCTTCCAGCTTCTTATTGTCGCGGCGTGCCCTCAACTTCTTTATCCGATCTATTTCCTTCAGACCTGCTTCCGGATTCGTTCTGAAGACGTTTTCAAAATCCAGTTCGTCCACCAGATAGCGATTCACTCCGATTACCTTCTCTTCCCCGATTTCGATTTTATGTTGCCTCTTCTTGAAAGCGTCCCGCATTTCCCGATAGAGCCATCCCGATTCCAAGGCCTTCACTATTCCACCCGCACCTGCAATTTTATCCATGTATTTCCAGATCCGATCCTCAAGCTCGTCTGTTAGCCATTCTACATAATATGATCCTGCCATAGGATCTATCGTATTGCCAACCCGAATCTCATCTTGAATAATCTGTTGCGTTCTTAACGCCAGTAAGACCGCCTCTTCCGAAGGAAGGCAGAGCGCTTCATCATACGAGTTTGTATGCATCGATTGGCAACCACCTAAGACCGCCTCCAGCGCTTGATACGCTGTGCGCACAATATTCACCAGTGGTTGCTGCTGTGTCAAAGAAGATCCAGCAGTTTGAATATGAAATCGGAATTGCCAGGATTTTGGGTCCTTCGATTCATACTTGTCCTTCATTAGTTTATACCAAATCCGTCGTGCTGCGCGATACTTCGCTATTTCTTCAAAGAAATCTTTGGAAGCGGATAGATGGAAAGCCAACCGATTCACGAAATCGTCGATCTTCCATCCTCGGGCAATGACTTCATCGATATGGGCGATGGCATTGCCAAACACGAATGAAATTTCTTGGACAGCGTCTATGCCCCCTTCACGGTAAACCTACGAGCACTAGAGCGTATCTAGTTCTCTTTATATCCCGTGAAATTGATGGGGTGCCATTTTGGGACGTTTTTTTGCGCCGTACACCACTCGATCATGTCGCATGCCAGACGTAGTAGGTGGGGTGGAGATATATTTTTATAAGCTACATAACCTATTTGCTGAGTGCATATGTCGTTTTGCGTTGTTCCCGCAATCTGCTTCAAATCGTACCCCCTTTGCTTAACCACGTTGAAATACATTGCGTTTATTGGAGCTGACGAAAATGGCTCCACTACAAGTGCCACAGATATCTTATCAATGGGTAAGTCTTTAGTGAGCGCATCCAAGCTATCTATGCAGTAAAGAGGCACACCGGCCGTCCCAACTTCTAAATGCAGTAGATGGGTCAAAACCCAAGCTATATCTGCTATGGGGTCGTCCGGATCGATGCCATTGAAGGTCAGAGCATCGACAGCGGCAGATAGTCCAGTTTCTCCGTGTTCATACAGGAATTTCCACCGTGCATTGGTCTCCTCGGGCGTTACGTGCCCTGAGAATAATCTCAAGACATTCCGTGCCCGGAGAACAAACGCATGGTCCACATTCTTCCCCGATACATATTCGGATAGACACCCCGGGTGAAGGGGGGCTCCCCAGGAAAGCCGATATCTTTGAGATAGTCTTTATCTTTGATATCCAGGGGAGTATATAGCGGTTTCACCGGAATCTCAGAGTAGGTTTCAAATTTCTCTGGGCGTTCCTTCTTTTTGGCTATGATTTCTTCCCATTCTTTAGCTTTTGCTTCAATTTTTTTATAATCTTCTTCTGGAGACATAATATCATCCTTTACCATGAGATAGATTGCCCATAATTTATCTTGGGCTTATTATGATAACGGTTATCATAAAACCATTAAAAGATTTTGATTTGAGTAAAAGAATTACCTGAATTAGATTATAGTCTAATTACAAAAAGAGATTAATTTTTTGATGAGAAATTTACCTGGGGTCGAGAAAAATGTTATAACTTAGAAAAAATCTGTTAATAACCTTTGCCCTTTTTCTATAGAGTCGAGATTTTGAGATATTTCCGCCAACTTTTTAAGCTCTTCTATATCTCTCGTCCTTTTTACTTCAAGAGCCTTATTAACGAAATTATTTAACAAATCACGGTGTTCGTTGTTAAATTTAAAGAAGTTAATAAAATTTCTAATTGGCAGGACTTTAATATTTTCTTTGAATGGCACTGGGGGGATTACATAATCAGTTGCTTGTTTATTATGGGAGATTGGGACGAAATAGAACATCTTATCATCTGATTGATAATTCTTCTCACATTTTTCTTGTAATTCTTCTTTTGTCCTTTTTTGTTTGAAATAATTAGTTACTGCATTAACCGTAAAATCCGCAAGAATTTCCAACTCACTTCACTCTTCTACTTCTAAAAGGCTCCCATTACTCCAATTATAAATAATAAAAAGTATTTATCAATTAATAACAAATAATTCCTAGGAGTATTAATGTAGCGAATTTTTACGTGGGGGTTTTTTGCGATACGAGAAGAACAGGATTAGAAAGGAGAAGCTCGCGATGGGGGTAGAAATTCTTAAATTGGAACACATTAGGAAAAGTTCGTTGCAGGAAATAAATAACTTTCTTCGCCAACAATATGAAATCTATGGATACGAAGCAATTAAAATCGCCCGGTTGAATAAAGGGACTTTATATGAAATATTCGAAGAAAAACTGCCAGGCGCCTCACTGCAGGAAATTGGGGTGTTCCATTCACGATTAGCAGACATTCTGGGATATGAGGCCAATGACCTTATCCGACAAAATAGGACCACAATATCGCGAATGTTCGGGGAAAAACTACAAGATTCTACTCTCAAAGAAATTGGAGATTTCTTTTTAGGTTTACAAGAAATTAATAAGTTTATTGCAAGCGACATTTTTCAAATCCATAAAAAGATGATATATGAATTAATTGAAGAAAAAATCGATCGAAAATTGCTCAAAGGAATCATAAACCTCCTTGAAGGAGTAAGGAAAATTTCATATGATGAGTGGAACCTATTAACGCAGATATATCTAGAAAAATTAACAGATATGGTAAAAGAACAATATAGGAGCTATTCTCTTGAGGACGTTGGGCATTGTGTCTATTTTTTTTCGTTGCCTTTGCATATGAAAAAGGATAAATTTGTTCTAAAACGGCGAAATTTATCTGAAATTTTTGGAGAAAAACTTGAAACATCGCCCCTTGAGCAAATTGGAGCATTCCTCAATTATATATCTTTTTCCTTTAAACGAGGAAGAATTGCGAAGAGACTCGTGCGAACCCATAAAAACGCATTATTTGAGGTATTTGGAGGAAAACTCAAGGGTTCCTCACTTGAAGAAATTGCGGCCTTTTTGTCTGGGATGAGTATTGCCTCCACGGATGTAGCATTGGAACTTGCTCGAACTCACAGCAACGCATTGTATGAAATGTTTGAAGGAAAATTTCAAGGAGCTTCAATCGAAGAGGTCATCAAGTTTCTCTATGCGTTTAGAAATGCTTTTCAAGAAGGAGCTACAGCGATTGCTCAAACCCATTATCAATCACTAACACGCAGGTTTGAAAAAATCCTCCAGGATGCTTCCGTAAGGAAAATAGCTAATTTCTTAGTTACCTTATCGGCATCCTCCAGAGAATTGGTCGAAGAACTCATCGTGAGCCATAAAAGGGTTATTGAAGAGAAGTTGAGGAATTTAACGCTTTATGATGTTGGTTACTTCCTTTACTGGTTAGCTCGTGCCCCTTTTTTACCCTCAAAAGAATTCGCGCCGACCCAAGAACAGCGCGCATCTGAAATTTATGGGGAAAGATATCTCGTATCTCGACAAAAATGGTTTGAGAAGGGAGTCTTTATAAACACCGGCAATAAGCCGGGCGCGACTTATGTTTCATCTGTCTTTCTTTCTAGTTTCTCAAAGACCTTATTCGATGTGTTCAAAAAGAAGCTTCCAACAGCCTCGCTTGAGGAAATTGAAAGCTTTCTTGATGGATTACAAAGAGTTTCTGAGGATGTAGCACGGGAATTTACTCAAACCCTCCAAAAGGATTTAATTCTCTGTTTTAAAGAAAAACTCGATGAGATTTCAGTTAGAAAGACATCTTCCTTGGAATTTCTCAATTATGTAGAAAGGATAGAAAGTATTTCAGAAGATTTAGGTCAAGAACTCATTGAAAAAAATAAAACTATTTTATATGAGGAATTTGGAGAGAATTTACAACATTATTCGATAGATCAAATCCTTACAATACTGGCTTTAATGTTTAAGAGTTCTGAAAGCATGGCCTTAGAATTTCTACAATCACATAAAGAAATCATCTCAAGAAGAATTGAATCTAAAATTAGGGATTATTCACTCCATGAAATTATCTCGCATCTCAGATTAATTGGTCCAATATCTAGGAATTTAATGGGAGAACTCGCAAAAATGTATAAAGACCCTTTGACACATTTATTTCATGAGAAGTTAATTAGATCTTCACTTCACGGCATTGGGAGTTTTTTTCGGGATTTATCATCTATCTCAGATGGTCTAGCCAAACAAATCCTTAGATTAAATCAAGCTTCGTTATCTGAAATTTTCAACGAGAAAATTCATTCTGCGTCCCTTTACGAAATTGCTGCATTCTTTCGTAATTTCACAAAATTCTCTCCCTCTCTTATAGGAGAAATATTTCAACCCCGCCAAACTACTATCTCTAAAGTTCTTGAAGATAGGTTACGAAAAGCTTCCTTAAAACAAATTAATTGGTTTCTGAGAAATGCAAGAATTTGGAGAACTCCAGTTGCAAATTTTATTCACATCCATGAAAATATCATATCGCGCATAGTGAAAGAGAAAGTTGATTTCTCCTTTAAGGATGTCAATGATTTCATCTCACGTATGGGAAGAGATTATGAATATATAGGAGAAATTATTACACGGACCCACCAAAGGGAATTGACTTCAATGGTAGAAGTCGACTTTCAGACTTCCTCATTAGAGGACATCGGTCAATTTCTTAAGTATTCAAAAACCTCCTCAAACTTGACGGAAAAAGTTATCCAAGGACGTAAATTATTAGTAGAAAAGAAAATTCGTTCGTCATCCCTTAAAGAAATCTGGAAATTCCTTGAAAGATTTACTATTACTCATCGAGCCATTGCAAAAAAATTCATAAGAATCTATAAAGAAACTCTGTTTGAGGTATTCGAAGATAAAGTTCAAGCAACTCCCTTAAGAGATACTGGGAAATTTCTTGAACGATTAGGAAGAATTTCCGGATATAATGCGCGAAAATTGACCGCTATTCATAAAAATATGATAATAAATATATTCGAGGAAAAACTTCCAAGCTCTTCATTATACGATATTGATGTTTTTCTCAGGAGTTTATCCAAGATTTCTAATGATTTTGTAAAAAAACTGGTTCATCGTTTTGAAAAACAAATATTGGAACTTATCGAGAAAAAACTTCAAAACACTATAATAAAAGAGATTTTTCAGTTTTTTAGCAGTATTGCAGCTGGCTCTGAAGAACTTGCGAATAAAATTTTCCTTATCCATAAGGATTCACTAGAAAAGAGGCTCCGAACTCATTTTATTTCGAGATTTTCTCCACGCATTTCATTATGGGAGTTATCCCCCTTATCACTTGATTTAAGGGAGCTTCCTGACGATATTCATAATGAAATAGCTAGAATTCGTTTGAGTATAATCAACGAACGGGCTCATGAATTTACATTACAGGACGTAGGAAGTTTCTTTTTTTTAAGGAATTATCCCAGTGCTTTAAAACAAAAATTTCTTCAACATCATGTACCTCGATTCATCGAACTATTCAAAAAGAACCTTTATAATTCCAGATTATATGACCTTGGTAGTTTTTTCAAGGGATTGGCATCTATCTCAGAAAATAAAGCAAGAGAACTCATTCAGACATATAAAAAACAATTGTTAGATATTGTAAATGAAAAGTTTGGGGACGCAACACTTGGATCCATTGACACATTTATCTCAGGGATAGCTAAAGCATCTGAATCTCTCGCCATAGAGATCATTCACACCCATAGAACTAAGTTAGATGAAAAATTTCGGGATGCCTCACTTTATGATATTCTTAATATGATATTCTTAATAACAAGCCCCCCTGAATCAATAGGAAAGGTAATTATTCAATCTCACAAACAAACGCTTATCGACATGGGAAACTCACTTCTGATGAGATCTTTCAAAGATATTGTACGCTTCCGCTTCCTCATTAGAATCGCAGAACTCTCTGAAGAATTCGCCCAAGAATTCGCTCAAGCTCATCAGACCAAACTATCTGAAATTTTACAGAAAAATATCCGAGATGCGCCACTTAGTGAAACAGGCGAGTTCCTCTCAGGATTGACCAAGATTTCTGAATCTGTAGCAAACAACATTGTCCAACTTCACCAGACTCTATTGCGTGAAGTCTTCAGTACAAGGCTACAAGAATCGAACCTCCATGAACTAGGGAAATTTCTGAGCGGAATAGCAGCTGCATCTAAACCAATTGCTCAGGAACTAGTTCAACCCCATAAGAATCAATTAGTTGAAGCATTTACTACAAAATTACTTGATGCGGATGTTAGTGAAATAGGAATTTTTCTTTCTGGAATAACGAACAGCTCTGAAAGTATCGCACAAGAAATGCTTCAGACTTCTCTAAATGAGTTATATGACATGCTAGAAGAGAAATTATGGGACGCAACTCTTATTGGAATCGGTGAGTTCTTCCTAGGAATAGCCACTACTTCTAAAAATATTGCAAAAGAAATTCTTCAGACCCATAAATCTTTATTGTTTGAATTAATAAACAACAAGTTACAAATTGATCAGATGTTTCGTGCTAGCCTACCTATCGTAAAAATGCTCTCAGGAATCGCCAGTACTTCTGAGGATCTATTAAATGAAATCATTCTCAAAAGCGCGTTAAGACAATGGCTTGATGGGGCACCTGACAAAGAAATTCAAGGCCTACTCGCCCAGATATCTAAAATTTCTGAGCCTGCAGCGAAAAAACTTGCTCCAATCTTTGAACAATTGAAATCATCCCATTTCTCTTAAAAAAAGAATTACATCTTTAAATGGGTATTAGCTTTTTGACATTCTTAAAAACTAAATTTTTATAATGTCGGAAACAAAGATTTATAGAAAGTCAATCACTTTGGAAACAAAGATTTATAGAAGGTGATAAAATGAGTGATACGATTACAAAACAGCTAAAATGGGTTTTTCTAATTCACTTTATTGCAGGTATTGTGGCTGGAATTGCATATTTTCTTATCCCAGAACAATACGCAGGGCTCCTAGGCTGGACTCCCATTGAGCCAGCTATATACCGATTAGTTGGCGCAGCAATGATTGGGTTAGCGTTTGGTTCGTTGCTAGCCTACAGAGCCGCAAATTGGGTGAAAGTAAGAATTGTGTTAGAGATGGAGATAGTTTGGCTCATTTGTGCCGATATTGCTTTGATAATGGTTGCAACTACAGGACTATATCCACCTTTAATGTGGGCGTCTGCTCTTGGGATAATGCTGTTTTTTACAATATCTTTCATCTACTGCTATATCACAAATTTAGACTGAGAGGCTACGTGGAACTCTATTACCCTTTTTTTTTTCTATTTTATTATTGCATGATTTAATATAATTACAAATAACAGTCTAATGACTTCTCTCAGAGCTCTTTATTAAAATCGTTAATAACAATATATTTATTAGTAATTCTCGCTGCCCCATCGTGGAGTTCGCTAGTTCTACAAGGTGTTCAAGTTTCTGTAAGATCCTTGTAGGTTGCCCATCGGTTCGATTTGTCTTCAGCTCTCTCACGAGGATATTCAATTGTTTTTTAATCTCATTGTCAGACTCTCTCTCTAGTACATGTTCAAAAAGCGCGAATTGCTCCTTATTTTGAAGGGTTTCTACATCCACTGCATAACCCATCTTATCTCTCATCCTTTTTTCATCTGAAAAAACGTGGTTTGTTGAGGGAAATATCCGAAAAATTTCTGCGATTAGATTATAGAGAGTTAAAAGTCGATGCAAATAAGTTAAGCATTCATCACCCAAGCGTGCGTAATTGGTTTCGCGTGTATTGTCACCTGCGGAAGGGTCATTGGAAACTTCAATGAAATGCGCTGAATCAGCGATATCAAACCGTGAAAAAGGGGAGTCATTAAACACCCTTTGAAAAAGTTCTTGAATCCTTTGTTCCGTTTTATTACTATAACTAGTGATAAAAAAATAAGAGATCATTGAGCTCGCGAAAATGGTAACGCTTGCAATTACAGTAATAATTATTATTTCGTGAGAAATTTTAAAATGATTCATTAAAGAGAATATTACAATTTCGATACATGAGAATAATGAGGTATAGAGTGTAATTAAAACCCAATTTTTTCGGATTAATTTCAACCAAGTCTTGATAAACAGTTAAATCCCCTGTAAGTCTCCATTTGTTAGAATTTAATAGAAATTTGGAGCCTCAATAATAATCTACCATCTAAAATCGATGATTATTTAATTATATTTTCTTTCGGGAATTAATATTTTGCGAAAATATAAAATCTTGTGAAATGCGCCATTAAATTTGTCTTTCAATTCGGTGACTCATATTATTTTTTAATGAGCTCTATCATATCTGCTTATCCACGTAATATCCCTAGTACATGGATGCTCTTTTCTTAGTGGAATTACCGACTGGAGGACGTTAAGCAATTCATCAGGAGCGTCGATGCTATCAAATCTAAGAGCTGAAGTAGTTCGCATGTAGAAGGCCGCGAAGTCCTCTGAGTCATCGCATTGCTCTCAATAAAAAATCAAAATATTTTTTATTTGTTTTTTTCATAATCCGCAAAAGTAATCTTTTCCGACAAAAATCACCACATGGAAACATTTAAATCCCGCTGAGAGGC
>JABXJT010000177.1 GCA_013375455.1 Candidatus Helarchaeota archaeon
AAGAATCAACAGCCAGTTCAATCTGAGTCTGGTGGGCTTTGGGGCACAGATAGAGGGTCCATTACCCGGCAGTAAGGGTTCCTGGATGATTTCCGGCAACCGCAGCTATATGAATATTATCAATGATTTACTGGATGAGACCGATATTCCGGTCTTTCATGATATTCAAGGCAAGCTGGATTATATCCTGAATGACTCCAACAGATTAAGCTTTCTTGTCCTCATCGGGCAAAGCCGGAGCAGGGACGATCCCTCCGCCAACCGAATCATCGGAGATATTGTCGTCGATATGCCCTATGGAAGCGAGAATTATACCATGCCGACGGTGGGTTTTAACTGGCGTCATCTATGGGGAAATAAAGGCTATTCCGACACCTCAATTTCTTTTTCCATGATGAAAGCCCGGGACGAAACTCGCCTCACATCAACCGATGAACTTCTCGAGTTTTGGGAATACAAGCAGAGCTGGATAACCTTCAGAAATGTCAATCGCCTGCAGCTTTCCTTAGCCCATCAATTCAAATTCGGATTCGAAGTGCAATCCATTCAATTCCGAACCAGCGATTACCTTGACAGTGTCGAAAAGAAATACAGCGGAACCTTTGCCGCCGGATTTATCACTTATATCGTCTATCCATTTTCCAACTTTTCCATCTCATCAGGGGTACGGCTGGATTATATGCCTTTATCCGAGCGAACGCATATTTCCCCGCGAATTTCTTTTTCCTGGGCCCTGACCAAACGGTTCTCGATAAATGGGGCATATGGGATGTTTTACCAACAAATGCCGCTTTTTCTGATCAAGCAGCATCCTGACAACGTCAAGCTGAAAGATCCTCAGGCTCGTCACTTTGTGCTGGGTTTTAAATACATTCTGCGGCCGGATACCCAATTGAAACTGGAAGCCTATGATAAACAGTATAATCATTTCCCCATGTCGCCTCTCAATCCCTATTTATTCATTATCGATGACGTCAGTGGTGAATTTGATAAATTTTTGAATTGGGGAAATTTTGTCGATACTGGCAAGGCCTATGCCCGGGGAGTGGAACTGACTCTACAAAAGAAGCTTTCGAAAAAATTCAATGGAATTCTCAACCTGACCTATTATCGCGCCCGTTATCAAGATTTGACGGGAGTTTGGCGAAACCGGTTATTCGATAACCGCTTCATCATCTGCCTTAGCGGAGGATATAAACCCACAAAAAATTGGGAATTCAATGCTCAATGGATCTGGAGCGGAAACCGGGCTTTCAGTCCGGTTAATCAAGAAAAATCAAAAGAACTTGGACTGCCGTATGTAGAGAGCACGGATATCATGTCCGATTATCTCTCCGACTACGGTAGCCTTTCGGTCAGGGTAGACCGGAGGTTCTTTTTCAGCAAATCCAACTTGGTCATTTTCATCGGGGCGCTGAACGCTCTCAACCACAATAACGAACTCCAGCGCACCTGGGATACTTGGGACAACCGCTACGTTTCCGAGTACATGTGGGGCATTATTCCCTATATCGGCCTTGAGTTCGAGTTTTAGATGCGGATGATGTTTTTCTCTGCATCATTCAATAATCGATTATACCTTATAGTGAATTTAAAGCTAAATTCTTTTCCCCGAGAAGGTTGCATCACATAACAAATATTATGTCAACTCCTACTAAAAAAGTCGTATTAGATCGTATATTAATAGGAGAAATAAATGATTAAAAAAACCGCTAACACTGGAAATATCGGATGTTAGATTAAAAAATATGAAAAAAGTAATTATAATCGGAGCAACTTCAGGCATCGGCAAAGAACTAGCAAGGTTATATTCATTAAATAAATATGAAGTAGGCCTTGTCGGTAGACGATCAGAATTATTAGAAGCCCTTGTTTCGGAATTGCAAACAAAAAGCTACAAATTAACACTAGATATAAAAGAAACAGAAAATACCATTAATTCTATTGAAAAACTAATTCAAGATATGCATGGCGTAGACCTAATTATTATAAGTGCTGGGACAGGCCATTTAAACGACGATCTGAACTGGAGCAAAGAAAAAGAAACAATTGATACAAATGTATTAGGTTTTTCCGCTATAGCTAATATCGCCATGCGTTATTTCATAAAAAAAAGAGCTGGTCATCTAGTTGGCATACCTTCAATTGCAAGCATTCGCGGCAGCAGTATTGCCCCAGCCTATAACGCATCAAAAGCCTTTATGTC
>JABXJT010000056.1 GCA_013375455.1 Candidatus Helarchaeota archaeon
GCTAATTTCGCTGCCGTTTCCACGGAGTCAGCTATGAAATAGCCTTCTTGGTAAGGCGCATTTTTAACGTTAAACTCATCGAGGATGGTTTTTCCCTCGGGTTGCACGACGATGATGTTGAACATCATTCCACCACCCCAAACACCGCCACCGATACTAAGTTTCCGCTCAAAAATTGCAACTTTTTTTCCAGCATCTGCAAGATATTTTGCTGCAACCATTCCTGCAGGTCCAGCTCCAGCGATCGCCACGTCTAATTCGGAATATTTCACTAATTCTTTGGCATACGTTTCAATGATTGCTTTTGTTATGACAATTTCATCTAAAGGCACCGAATTTCACCTTCTGGTACTCCATTTAATCTTAGAATTTAAAATTTTTGGAATTATATTCAACCCTTTTTCACTATTTTTTACTATTTTCATAAATTACGAAAAAATCCGAATTTTTAGAAAATCCCGTATTATCATTCAATTGAAATTATTTGACATTTAGAATCAAGAACTTGCTCCCCAATCTGACAAATCCGTTCGGCGATCCTGGAAATGCGAGTTTCTTGGAACCCCCGCACGTAGGTGTTGAAAGTATTTTGGACGGGATCCTTCCACTTGGAAGGAATTCGGTCAGCTCCCCATTGCACCCCTAAAATTGTCCCTACGTTCCCTACATTACAGTCGGTATCGTACCCACATAACGCAGTGGTGCAGATGCTCTTTTCAAAATCCCCCTCTCCATATAAAAGCCCAATAACTACAATGCCAGCGTTTGGGAGCACGTGTACCTCATGAATTTTCGGTCCCCTAAGGATCATCTTTCGCTTAATGCTTCGCGTTTCCTTAGCAAGCGTTCTCCGAATTTTTTTCCAAAGCGTCATTAATTTCTCTCGTGTTTTTCTCCAATCCGAGTATTGTTCATGCCACGTTAAACACTGCTCCACAATTGAAAAGTAGAGACTCTCTGGTGGGATGAATCGTTTGAGAACCTCCTGGACGAGCTCTTCGGGATCCTGTTTAAAAAACGAGAGGGCCACTAAGCAGGCAATAAAGATCTCTCCGTTTATACCCTCCCCCGCATGACTTATAGATGCATCCAACTTTGCATATTCCGCAGCAACTTCCGGACAGCCCGGACTTATCAGCCCCCAGATTTCCCCACGCATTTGGGCGCCTATAAAATCGTAATACGGATTATTTAAAAGCCCCGTTTGCGGCGGTTTTAAACCTTTTCGTATATTCTTAAGTGCTGCTTTTTCTGCTGTAAAATTCAATTTCCACAAGCGTTTTTGCCAATCCTCTGCTAATTGGTCCGCAGTAAAATCGATTCCGCGCTGTTCCATTGTTAGTAAAGCCACAATCTCGTACATCTCATCGTCATTGACTTCTTTCCCCGTGATTTTCTTGATATAATTATTGAGATTTGCATGTTTCCGTTGAATATAGAAGTAAGGGCGTAACTCTAAGGGTGCCCCTAAGTGACTGCCAATGACGCGGCCCAGCCAGCCACCATATACTCTATCATAGTATTCCGATCTGGTAATTTTCAATCCATTCACTTCGTCTGATTTCTGTCGACAAAATTCGTCCAATCTCGAACTTTAATCTACTCCTGACTAAGACAGTTTTCAGTCTAACAATTTTTTTTAATGAAAATATAATATTTTATAATCATATAACTTAAGTTGATAATCATGGTCGTTGGTTTGCATTCTTACAGCGAAATACCGGATGATCAGCCTTTAAAACGTTATTTTCCTTTGAACCGAACATTATGGATCATGTTCCGGCGCTTTGGGTGGGAGCATGTCGCACGTGGATTCGAGGCGGGTACTGATTTTCTTGGCTATGAGGTTTTTAAGTACCGATTGAATGAGGCCATTAAAACGGCACAGGATGTCCTCAAAGGTAAAATGAAAAACCCCGACAAAGTTATAGCATTCACTTTATTTCCCCCTGGCGGCTTTATTAGAGCTGATCTCCAACAAGGATCAATGAAACTACTATATGGCGAATCCGTGGATGTGTCTTACGTTGGGATTCGCGATGATACGATGGAAACCTCATTCATTTTGAATGGACACTTGGAAGATGGCATTCCTGTAGATTGGTGGATGATTGGCCCCGACGACACGGATATCCTAAACCGTAGACATCACAAGTACGGGATTAAATTAAGGGACATTCCTAAGAAGTCCAAAGGGCTAGAAGATGCTGGCTGGAAAATTCGTGATATATTGCTTGATATCCGGAATGAACGAACTCCCCAATGGATGCATTCAACGTATCAAGTTGGGGTCGGCTATGGAACTATGGTCCATCTTGCTTATGAAATGTCCAATTATGAAGGATTTGGGAAAATCTATGACATGCTTGCTGCCAAGCGTGTATATGGAATGCCTGATGTTGGCTTTACCTATATACCTCTTCCCCAAATGATACAAATGATCTCTTTCATGAAACGCCCCTTCTTCATATTAAGAAGTAATGGACTGAATAGTGAAAATAAATTTTTAACTGCGTTCCTTGAAGAATTTGCGCAAGACTTTTTTAGAAATGAATTTCCAGAAGACTGGAGTACGATTTTCGTGCGAACGTGGGAAGAAACCGGTATTCCCTGGCCCATTCAGACTCTCGGCTGCGACCTTCCGAACTATAAAGACAATAAATTATATAAAAGAATTAACGAAACAGGAGACGAATTCGAGTGGAAATATCCACCCGGGAAATTCATTACCCTCGAAGACATTGACATGACCTTAGAAGAAGCCTTTGACGGTATCTTTTATGAAATCGACCATACGACTGAACCCGGGAGCGTCGATGTCAAGGACAGCATAATCTCCACGGGCGTTGGGAGTACAACCATGTTTCGTAAGTAATCTCTACTCACTTCAATATCAAACATATTTTTATGCGAGTATTAATCCTGTAGATGTATTACGATGTGGGATTGGACCGAACAAAATTTTATTTAGATTTGTATTTTTGATTATAATGTCATTCAGTAAAAGTTGTTGATGCGAATTTTTATGACAGAAGCCGGCTCTGGATACATTTTCCAAATTCAAAAGATGAGCACCGAGGATGGACCGGGTATCCGAACGACCGTATTCTTTAAGCTGTGCCCAATGAGATGCGCGTGGTGCCATAACCCAGAGTCAATTTATAAAGAACCTTCCATCCAATGGTTTAAAATTAAATGCATTGGATGCAAGTCCTGCGTTGAAGCATGCCCCCAAAAGGCCATCACTCTGGATAAAAACGGGATTCATATAGATAGGGAAAAATGTCAGTGCTGTGGAACTTGTGTTGAGGAATGCCCTTCAACAGCGTTAAGAAAACTTGGAGAGCATCGCAAATTAGAAGATTTATTCCACGAAGTTGAAAAGGACAAGGTATATTACGAAAAATCAAACGGCGGCATTACCGTTTCGGGTGGGGAACCAATGATGCAACCTGAGTTCGTCCGACAATTTCTGAAAAAATGTAAAGAAGCGGGATTCCATACCGCGCTTGATACGTGTGGTTTTGCCTCCAGGGAAATTTATGAAAAATTGTTACCTTACGTCGACATGGTTCTTTACGACCTTAAGGAGATTGATTCCCACAAACATGAGGAATTTACCGGAGTACCAAATGAAAAAATCCTTGAAAATGCGATTTGGTTGGCAAACGAACTCGAGGCACGAGGGAAAATAATGTGGGTTCGCACGCCACTCATCCCTGATTTCACCGCTACCGAGGAAAATATCCGAGGCATCGGGAAATTCATTGTAGAAAAACTAGAGAACAAACCCGAACGGTGGGATCTCCTTGCCTTCAACGCCCTTGCGAAAGCCAAATACGAACGGATGGACATCGAATGGGCCTGCAAGGATACGGAATCCTTTACGAAAGAAGAAATGGTACATTTCCACGAGATCGCAAAATCCACGGGTGTAAGGAACGTGCAATGGTCAGGACTCACTAGAAAAGCAGTTTCCTAAAAAAAACTGAATTTAGGTTTGAGTTTGCAAGTATTCAGAATACCGAATCGCATGGTTCAGGGCGGTAGCAGCGCCTATTATGTTCTCAAAATGTGGAATAAATTTTTTCCACAGGACTTCCTTAAATTGTAAGGATATTTTCGCATTAAATTCGGACATTTGGAAGATGGGACAAATAATGAAAAATGTTTTAGTTAATTTTTTATTCATGCGCCACAATGAACGTGCAACGGAGGTGGTATAACCAACAGCACCGTGACGTTCTAGTTGGGAAAGCCAATTAAGAGGCATGAAGAAAGCAATGATATCTAAATTTGGATCGGTATCCATCCACTTAATCGATTTAATAATATTATCAATGAACATGCCCATTGCGCCCGTATCTACTGGATTTTTAACGGAAGTATTCACGCTTGGATAAATCTCGTTTAATTTATCTTGGATTTCAGGTTGTAGTTCAGGGATTTGAAATCCTGAAGTGCTGAAAGTATCAGTCAATTCTACTGATGCTCCACCACCTGCAACAATAAATCCCACATTTTTTCCTTTTGGTAACCGTTCTTTAGGTATGAGACGTGAAAATAAGTGTAAAACATCCCAAAATTCATGACTCTTGGTTACAAAAGTCCCTCCTGCTTGTATCACTGCGTTCTTCCAGATTTTCAATGAACCTGCGATGGCACCTGTATGACTCGCTGCTGCCCGGGCTCCAAACTCTGTTTGACCGCCTTTCCAAATCACTACTGGTTTTTTTCTCGTGACTTTCCGCATCAAGCTAAAAAAAGCGTTTCCATCGGCACTCCCAGTTGATTCTAAATACATTCCAATTATTTTAGTGTCAGGATCTTGCGCATAATACTCAAGTAGATCTAAACAGTTTAAATCAATCTGGTTTCCGAAGGAAATCCCCTTACTATAATAGAGCGAATGCATTTGTTGAATTTCACAAAGATTGTTCGCGATTCCGCCACTCTGAGATGCAAAAGCGACATTTCCTTCACATCTTGAGTAAACAGGGTCATAAGTGATTCCAGATTTTGTACAAAGCGCTCCTAAACAGTTAGGCCCAATTAACCGAGTTTGGGATCCTTTAATGATGTTTACTAATTCCTGTTCGGCGGCTTTGCTTTCCGCAGTAAGTAATTCTGAGAATCCTGAAGTGAAGATACAAACGTATTTTACCTTCTTTGCAACGCAGTCTCGGATTAAATCAGGCACGAGCTTTGCTTTAATCCCACAAATCACGTAATCTAGCTCGCCAGGAATATCGGAAATCGATGCGAATATGGGATATCCCCTAATATCCTTCAGCTTTCCTACATATTTCGGATTTATGAGATAAACGGGGTTTGAATAACTGCTATGCCTAAACGCAGAAAGAAAAAATCCAGCTCCAAAATTTGGATTTGGGGATGCACCAACAATCGTGACGTTTCGTGCGTAAAAGAGATGATCTAAAGGATGTTTATATTCGAAATCTGTCTTTTTTTCCTCAGTTGCAGAATTTTTAGCTGAATCTACCATTAACTAGTGAAAACTGAGTGATTTATTTAAGGGTTATGTTTTTCGTGAATTTGATGGGTTTCGGAGTAGAAGTTAGTAGTATTAATTCCAATTTCATTTCTTATCGTGTTTTAAAAACTGGACATATTCATTGAGGTGGCTGAGTGCAACGGCTAACCGTCTCATGGACGTAAAATGCGGAATTCCCTTTTGCCTCAAAATTTCTATGAATGTGGAGAAGACTTGCGCAGTTTTTTTATCAAAATTGAAAATAGGGGAGAGTTGAATGAAAGGTTTTTCAAGCTTTTTAACTAATCGCCCATAAGATCTCGCTGCATACCTAGAATAACCTACACCGACGAATTGAGCTTCACCCATGGCGATCCAATCAATTGGTTGAAAATTTATCACAAGATCTACGTTCGGATCCTCCGCCATAAATTTCAAAGTTTTGAAAAAAACGGTTTCGAGCATTCCACTTGCTCCTAAATCGATAGGATTTTTTACTGAGGTATTGACTGAGGGAAGTATATTGGCAATTTTATCTTGTGTTTCTCGTGTTAAGACTGGCACGTTGAAGCCAAATTGAGTGAAGGCATCCGTACCTTCAACAGAATGCCCCCCGCCTGGTATGAGGAGCCCAAGATTTTTACAAATCCTCCATTTATTCTTAGGGAGGGTCGCGAGTAAATGAATGGCATCCCAAAATTCATCACCATTCCTGACAATCATACTTCCCGCTTGTTTTGTCATCGATCTCCACATGTTGAATGACCCACTCATGGCTCCAGTATGAGACGCAGCAGCTCGCGCTCCACTTTCAGTTTGCCCCCCTTTCCAGATGATGACGGGTTTCTTGGGAGTAATTTTCTTTAATGCTTTAAAGAAGTCAGAACCTTTAGCACTTCCAGTATCCTCCATGTAAAGTGCTATGACTTCGGTGTCTTGATTTTGGGCAAAGTATTCCAACGCATCTAAAGAATTAAGATCGATTTGATTACCAAAAGAAAGTCCAAGAGTAAAGTAAATTGCACGTCCCGCCGCGATTCGTAAAAGCGTCGATGCATGTCCGCCACTCTGCGATGCAAATGCAACATTCCCCTTTTTCAATATGGGTTCACTAATTCCCGTATTCCACCCAACACCCATGGATGGATTATACGGTCCAAGGCAATTCGGTCCAACAATGCGCGTGGAACTTCCCCTAATTATTGAACGCAATTCATTTTCGAGCGCAATAGCCTCATTCGTTAAGAGTTCTGAAAACCCTGAGGTAAATACGATAATAAATTTATCCCCTCTCCTCACGCATTGTCTCACTAATTCAGGGACGAGACTCGCACGAATGCAGGAATAAACTACATCAATCGGTCCTTCAACTTCATCCAACGATCCGATTATTTTCTCTCCGTTTATTAACTCTCCCACATGTTTTGGGTTAATGTAATAAACTTTTCCCTCATATCCTAGCTCCTCCATTGCTATCGTGAAAAATCCACTTCCAAAGTTAAGCGGACTCGTAGAAGCTCCCACGATTGCCAGGCTCTTGGGGTAAAATAAATCATCAAGGGACGCCATCACAAATACCAATTTTGTAACCCTTTATGATTTTTATGAATAAGGTTTAAAACCGAAAATTTCCTTCCCCTCCATGAAACGTTCTTTTTAGGTGATTAAGATTTGAAAAGCGGATACGCGATTAGAACGAAAAATCTAACAAAAAAATTCGGGGATATTACCGCCCTGGATGGATTGACCTTAGATGTTGAGCCTGGGGTAACTTTTGGATTGTTAGGACCAAATGGTGCGGGCAAAACTACAACGGTCCGTGTACTAAACTGCATCATCAAACCTACCTCTGGGGATGCGCATGTTGATGGTATAAGCATCAAGGATGCCGAGAAGGTGAAAGCAATTACGGGTTTCTTGCCTGAACAACCTGGTGTATTTGGGAAATTGACACCTATTGAGTTTTTAGAATTTATAGGCTCGCTTTACAACGTTTCTAAAACGATTTTAAAGGATCGCATCGAAGACTTGATTGAGATGTTTGATTTAGAGGAGCGCCGGAATGACCTTCTTGAAACGTACAGCAGGGGAATGAAGCAAAAGATACTGCTTGCCTCGGCATTAATGAATGATCCAACAACTTTGTTTTTAGACGAGCCTACATCCAATCTAGACCCTGAAGCCTCTAAAATGGTGAAAGATTTAATAAAAGAACTATCAAAGAAAGTGGAAAAGACTGTATTTATTTGCAGCCATATGCTTCCTCTCGTGGAAGAGATCTGCGACCGCATCGGTATCATCGTAAAAGGATCGTTACTATTTGAGGGAACCATCCCAGAAATCCTAGCTGAAACAGGTTCACAAACTTTAGAAGAAGCCTATCTGAAACTCGCTGGAGAGAAAGCTACCGAAAAGGAACTTCTGGCTTGGAGATAATGTTAAATGCCCCCCCTCTGGTTATCTGTAGCGAAAAATGAGATTCGCCTTTGGACAAGTCGATTCCGGAACCACCGGAAAATACTATTCACTCTCATAGCAGCAATCATGGGTGTTTACGCTTTTGTTTTAGTTCCCCTCATTCTGAGTACCTTTCAAAGTGCAATATACGGCTTATTAGATGGTCTTGGTCCTGCACTTCCGTATATAATGTTCTTCATTATTGCAGTTGTAACTCTCATCATTTTCTTTTGGTGCATTTCATTTCCGCTTTCAACGACGGTACAAGACACCAGTGACCTATCTGGGAGGTTGGAGGTTCTTCTCTCTTCACCGATCAAACCAAAGGATATTTTACTGGGTAAATTCCTTGGCCGAATTCCCACCTACCTATTAATGATTTTCATTATTTTCCCGTGGCTTGTGAATTTTTTCAGCATTCGAATCCCTATTTCTCCATTTGGACAGCTGGCATTTTATCTCGTTATTTTTCTGGTGGTCCTCTTCGGACTATGGTTGGGAACTCTCTTAGCGGCATATATCGAAAGCTGGATCCGAAAAAGTGCGCGTACACGCGATATTGGACGATCCCTAAGTTTTGTGGTCGCCATTGTGTTTGTAGTTTTTATGTATGTACTTATTTATGGATTAATGTCTGGCTTTGATCCCTCTTCTCCCTTGTTTGATGTACTTCAATTCTTTCCAAGCACATGGGGTACTCATATTATAATGAGGGCCTTTGGGTTACCGAGCATTGTTTCCCTTGATACAATCTACTTTGGCCTCTTACTCGTAGGTTTAACCCTAGTAGTCCTCTATCTCGGCTATCACGCTGCGGGACGGTTCTATTCTATGGAACCTGTCACAATAGAAACTGGAACTATAGTATCCGAAAATCGGTTTTTTAGATTCATGCGCCGTATTATTCCGGGCACCTTTGGTATTCAAGTATTATCACAACTAAAACAGTTCTCGCGAAAATATGAGAATTTCACTCGCCTCGGTTATGCTGTGGGGATTTCAATAACAATATTCGTCTTCAACCCAAGTATGTGGTCCATTAGTGTACCCTTTTTCACCATAGGTTTCAAAATTATGATGACGATCTTCATGTATTCGATGATGACCTCAATGTTACTTGGGGGCTTCGTGATTGTTGGCAGCAAGGACAACCTTTGGATCTATAAGAAGGCACCAAATGGCGTGAAGAAGTTTGTTTGGTCTGTTTATTTTGTAAACATCATTTATACAATTTTAATTGGTATAGTTTATTCCATAATCTTTTCAGCTATTGCGGGATTTACAATTTTAGAGGGTTTTATTATGACTCTTTTCTCGATTGGTTTTCTATTAGCATTAATGGCTGCAGCAATTGGAATTGCTTTTATTTTCCCAACTTTTGAGGAGCGCGGAGGGAAATTTGGACTTCTAATGATGGCTATAATGGGTGTTGCTATGGTTGGGTTTATGGTAGCGATTATCGCTAACATTTATTTAGTTGATCTCATTGGTGTCTACGCCAGTCCTATATGTGCCCTTGCCACGATAGGAGTCATTGGTTATGGTTTATTGAGGTTAGGAATCCGAAAACTAACATCACTGGAATAAACTCTTCAATTTCCTCTTACTTTTAGTTTGTGTTCCTTTGCGATTTCTTGAAACGCGGTGGCTACGTATTTCACTTGGTCCCACGTTAATCCGAAGACATTGATTTTGAAATGCTTTGTCATTCCAATATGTAGCCCCACAATGCCTCGTTTCTTTAATTCATTATATAAGAAGTAGCCTTTTTGCTTGTATTGTTGTGCTATCTGATGGAAACCATCTGATTCAAACTGAATTAGTGTATGGTTTTTTGGTTGTTTTCCGAGTGCCTTTATTCCCTCGATTTTTTCGAGCTCCTCCACAAAATACCGCGCTTTTTTGACCTCTTCCTCCCAATGTTCAACGCGTTCAACGACTGATGGGAAACTTGCCATTAAAGTTGCCAAGGGCGCACCATGACAGGGCGAACACCCTAGAAAAAGAAATTCTTTACTCCCAAATTTTCTCCCCGACCAATCTCCCTGAACTTCTGAGCGTTTAAAAACCGTCTCAACCCATTTCTCCCGGGTCGCCAATACACCGATCGGTCCTGAGGCTGCCATGCTTTTATGTCCACTCGCCATCACGAAGTCTGCTTTAATTTGCTTCCCTGATACTGGCATAATGCCCACACTATACGCCCCATTCACTACATAGGGGATTTCAAATTCTTCTGCTATATTTCCTACCTTTAATAAATCATTAACATTCCCATAGTTATAATCCACATGGGTAAGAACTAAAAGTGCTGGATTTTTGCCACTCTCTTTCTTTACTTCTTTTATTTTCGTTCGATATTCCTCTAAATCCAATACAAATTCTGGATAGCCCTGATGGGGAACTTCTTTAATCTTTAATTCTGCCGCTTCTGCGGCCACATAAGTGGAATAATGGGCCAAACTATCGAGCACGATGGTATCGCCTGGCTTAGTCATCGATTTCAAGGTGATGAACATTGCAGTTCGTGAACCCGGGGTCACCCTGACCTCATCCATGTCTACGAATGCCGCCAAATCTGTGAGGAATTCTCGAACGGGTGGCTTTTGAACCCGATCGACACGCCCCTCAAAGCAGAAATCACACATGCTATAACCATCCCCAAACGATAACAAGACTTTCTGGGCTTCTGGAGTGAGAACGCCCCCTCGTTGGATGGGATGGATATTGATATATTGATCTTCAAAATCTCGGTTGATTTGCGCGTATTTCTGTAATTTCTTTTGATCCAATTTCAAACTCACAAACCACCCCTTTTTTAATAGGGAACATCATTCAAAAGACTTATCTAAAACTTCGATATAAAACTTTTTTAATACGTTGAGATTAGCTTTCTAGAAGTGGTGTAAAATGAATGAAGAGGATGGGCTACCGCAGAAGTTCTACAAGAACGTGGTATACAACGTTGTCGAACTAATGTTCCTCATCGCCATGGAACAACCTAGCATCCAAAAGTATCGGACCACCTTCACCACTCGGGATGACCTTGAAGTTCTCTATCGCCCGATACATCCAGACGATGATGATAAAATTCTAGAGTTTTATTATAGCCTCAGTCGCGAAACGATTTACTTCCGCTTCTTCTCAGGACGAAAGAACGTCCCAAAAAGCCGCGTGCGTGATTACACCCACATCGATTATGAACAAAATTTTGCAATGGTCGTTGAATATGAGAATAAAATTATCGGGATTGGACACTACATCATCACGGATACTCCCGAAACCGCGGAGATGGCCGTCGTTATGCATGATGACTGGCAGCGTAGAGGCATTGGGACCCATTTTCTCCGATATATAATCTCAATTGCAAAGGAACGGGGCATCAAGCACATTACAGCGACTGTTTTATTGGAGAATTACAAAATAATGAAAACTATTGAAAAGCTTGGGTTCAAATTTTCCAAGAAGCTTGAGGAAGGGGACCTTTTGGTCGAAGCTGACCTCTAAAGTGCCACATAAAAATTAGGATGGAAATTCGGGCTCATATTCTATTTCCTTACCTGGCTCGAACCCGAAGAATTTAATGAAATCGAGTGCAGTTTTATTCTTTTCCGGGATGAAACTCTTAATTTTCTTGATACCATACCGTAAGAGGTATTCCCCTGCACGAAATGCCATCGCCGATGCGATTTTTTTGCCTCTATGCTCCTTTAACACGCCTATAAACCGAATCATGCCCTTCTTCTCTCCATCTTCCTCAATGACATCAAAGACGATGAAGCCAACTAGTTGTCCGTGAAATTCTGCCAACAAGACGTGGTCTTCCGGTAACTGCTTAGCAGTAGCTTCGGTCAATGTAATTGCGGGACCTCCACTCTCTTTCCAAATCGTGTTGAAAATTTCCACTAAAGCACTCGGATCTTTTTCCTTGTCAAAATTCCGTATCTGTAATCCTCTAACCTTAACGTATTCCACCAACGGAAGTTTTAAAATGTCTAATTCCAAATCTATGTGTTTTACCATTTTTACCCTTCCTAGCTTGCTCTCATACGAATTAATTACACAAAGAGGTTTTGAATTTTATGTTTGAAATTTGATTAATCTAAGCACAATTAAAAAAGAAATTATTTGGTGTTATTAAATTACGAACAGCTACTTTAAACCGGATATTCCCTCATACATAATCAAACTTTCTTTTAACTTCTACGCCTTATTCTTTTGTTTCAAGCTATGCGGGAACGTAGCACACAATATTCTCTTTTCTAATTTTCTTTATTAGCCCTCCCTTGATTAAACGGTTAAGGTGGGATTGAATTGTCGTATATGGAATATGAATAATTTGAGAAATTTCAGATAACCGAATTTGCGCCTTTTTCTGAATAGATTGATAAATTGCTTTAGTTGTTTCACTTCGTAACAGAAGCGTTTTTGCTTCTAAATCCTCATTAAAATCAATAGGAAAATAAACCGATTTATTTTGAAAGGTTGATTTGCGAAGGAACCCAAACTTTACGAGATACCCAAGATGTCGGTACGTAATATAAGCTCCCAAATCAAAAGCTTTTCTAATTTCACGTTCATGTGCGCCAGGATATATAGTAACATACTCTAAAATCTTATTCCTTTTTTCATTGTTAAGGATATCTTCCTTAATAAGTTGAGATCCTTCTACGACATATTTCATCTTATAAAGGTCCCGAATGGCTATATCGATCTCAGTTTCAGGATTGGGGAGGGCTTTACAACATTCTTCAAAAAGAGTTTCCATGTTAAAAAATCGGTGGTTTTTTCGGAAGGACTGCGCTACCCGGAGGATATTTTTTTGGAGAATTGTGAGCTCTTTTCCTTCAATCTTTTTTTTAGCATATCCCTGAAATGACAAGCGCATTTGCTCCTAAAAAAGAGGGAATTAATTTGCTAAAGATTGTTCGAACCCATCAAGCCATTTCTTTGCTTCCTCTTGATCCAATTGCATGACATCACGAATTAAGAGTTCCCTCTCTTCATCTGTAAGACCTTCAATGCTTTTAATTCTTTCCATAAGTTCACCTGAGATAATGGAATAAGTCCCTGGAAAATTCTTCCCCATTGTTGCTTTTAAAACTTCAAACGATTTCGGTTTGGGTTTCGGTCCAGCTGCACGTCTTTTCTGTATTACAACGAAGCTCGCGGTCGCAACAGCTGCCACACTACCGACTATCACGATTATCCATAGGGTGATATCCCACATCGTTATGCCTGCGATTATAACAAAAATTTGATGTGTAATGTCTTGCCCCGTTTCGTAAATCGTCGCTTTGAAATCAATAACTACTGGATACTCAAAATCTTCTTCGATACCTGAGCCCGTGATATCAAATATTACAGTAACCCTCTCACTAGGATCCAGCTCGGCAAAGTACCTTTCGTATGGTTCCGAGGTCCAACCGGGTGGTAAAATGCTGACGGTGAAATTCAAGTCGAGAAGCTTCGTATTTCCTTGATTTTCGAATATAAAGGATATCGTACACTCCTGATCATCCCCAATAGTTATTTCTAAATCAACAGCTATTGGAATGTAATAGGAAGTTATTGGAAAGATTCCAAAAGTGGTATAGCTCGTGACCGCAGTTCGCCCGGCCACGTCCGTTGCGAAAATTCGATACCTAATCGTGACATTTACCGGCCAGTTAGCGATCGTGTAATTCCAGAACCCATCTTGAAGCGTTCCACTCAGTAGATCCATCGTGTGATTTACTAAACTCCCTGTATGATTGCTTTCAAGTTGAACTGATACAAGCTCCAAATTCTCTATAACACGAGTCGTTATATTGATGGATTCAAGGATGGTCACGACTGGAGGATCTTGGTCATAGCTGAAAATATTTGGATCGACCAGATCATAGACCCCGAAACTGTTTTGACCCGAATTATTTGTGTTCCCTAGGGCGTCTCTTGCGTAAATCCGATAGACGATATCTCTATTAAGGGGATAACTATTGAAGGAGAATTCCCAAAAGCCATCTCGCAACGTGCCATTTACCTGTATCATCGGATAAGTTGTTAGCACTCCCGTGTAATTTGTTTCAATGTAAACTGACTGGATCTCTGTCCCATCCGTCACCCGAACCGTGACATTCACGATGTCCTGATAGGCAGGAACGCCAGGAATTTGCGTGACGCTCACGATGTTCGGCTCATCCACATCAAAAAATCCGAAGCTAAACTGCCCTGAGGTATTAGTGTTCCCTAATGCATCACGTGCTAGAATTTGATAAACAATGGTGCTATTTTCCAGATAATTGCTGATGACATAATTCCAAACCCCGTCTTGTTGAGTCCCACTAATGAGATTCATTGAATAATCAGTTGGAGTTCCAGAGTGGTTCGATTGAATGGTTACCGCCTGGACTTGCGTGTTATCCGTGACCCGCACGCTGACATTCACGGCCTCTTGGTAGGTTGGCGCCAGCGGAACCTGCGTGACGTTCACGATGTTCGGTTCGAGGATATCAAAGAACCCAAAACTGGATTGGGCTGAGGTGTTGGTATTCCCGAGCACGTCCCGCGCCAGAATTTGATAGACAATGGTGCTATTTTCCAGATAATTGCTGATGACATAATTCCAAACCCCATCCTGTAGAGTCCCGCTGATGAGATTCATGGAATAATCGGTTTGAATTCCCGTGTGGTTTGATTGAAGATATACCGCCTGGACTTGCGTGCCATCCGTGACCCGCACGCTGACATTCACCGCCTCTTGATAAGTTGGCGCCAGTGGGACTTGCGTGACGCTCACGATATTCGGTTCGAGGACATCAAAGAACCCAAAACTGTATTGGGTTGAGCTATTGGACAAACCACCATTATCTATTGCAAAAATGCGATAGGCGATGGTACGGTTCCCAGGCCAATTAGTAATGGTATAATTCCAAAAGCCGTCTTGTTGGGTTCCGCTCAATAGCGTCATCGAGTAATTCCACAAACTTCCCGTGTAATTCGATTCAAGATATACGGTTTGCACCTGAAAATCATCGGTTACATGAGCGGTCACGTTCACGTTCTCTTGATAGGAGGGAGAGGTTGGATCCTGGGTTACTCCAGTAATATTAGGCATTTCGTTCACTCCTGATGTTACCGTGACGATCACATCATCATGGTACCAATTGCCATCCCAATCATTGAACACGAGGGAGATATTATGGACGCCCACTCCTAACCCGGCACCGCTCACATTATAATCCACTTGCGTTTGACCAGTCCAATCCTGCCATTCTGTTTGTCGAGTTCCATTTTCGAAGACGGCGTATATTAGTTCCCCTAAATAGTCCATATTTCTATTTGGATAATAGCCCGGCGCCCAGGAGTAATCGACCGCATCGTACCAACAAAGGCCACTCGTAGTGTAAATTCCGATTCGTATCTGATTGATCGTAGCTTGAGGATCATAGCTGTTAAATTCGCCTTTATACTCGCCATTTAGCCAGACTTTGAGTTTATTATTTAAATTCTCTTGAACTCTAATGTGATACCACGTATTCGGGCTGATAGGACTGATTAACTCACTTGAAGCTCCACTTAGGGTTACGCTCCGCAATTCGTTGAGATTATAATTGAAACTAAGCCATGATTTTTTATTAGGCCAATCATCCCTTTGTGTCACTATGCGAGCCCTGCCAGAGCTGCCTCTTACCCAGCACTCCCAGTAAGTTTCGCCCATTGATTGATCTGCGAAGTTATTCAAAAAATCTGGTGATGTGCCTCCGGTCGTTTCTACTCTAACAACCTTGCCATGCCCATCCACCTCATTGATTACTTGGACCGATGAATTTGCAGGTTCTGTTATTACAAATCCAGCAGGGTCGCTTCCATCAACATCCTCCGTGAAACTATACGTGCCGAGGTAATCGACTGGACCAACATCCATGTTCCGATTGGGATAATATCCAGGCGCCCACGAAAAATCAATGGCATCCAAATAATGGTAGTAATCTCCATCGACACTCGCGGTTGAAAAATGCGTTCTATTAATTCCACTAATGGGGGCGATTCGAAATCCGTAACTGTATCCAGACCCGTATTGCGTCTCATCTACTTTTACTTGCCACCCAAAACCATTCCAATCTATTTTAAGATGATAGAACATATCATTTGAGATGGGACAAATAACATGGGGTGACCCATCATCATAATTGAGGTTTCCACTATCTAAATTCATGTAAATTACAGTACTTACGCCTTCATATAGGTACATTCGAAAATATTTTGAACTATCGGAGGTTTGAATGAAATACTCTATCGTGCCCATTGCTTGGTTAGAAAAGGTATCTTCTAATTGCCAATACTGCCCGGAAACAGTACCACCATCATAACCCTCTAGAACTTTTTTGTGAGACTCCTTCTCTGAAATAACAGTAATTGCGCAAGTGGGGCCTTCAAATACATTCCAATTGGCAGGATCACTCCCGTCTGCATCCTCCGTGAAGCTATAAACCCCAAGGTAATCTACCGCCTCGTAGGGCGTGGATTCCATGTTCCGGTGCAGATAATAGCCAGGCGCCCAGGAGTAATCGACCGCATCGATCCACACGCTCCCATTCATATTGTTGGCTTGGGGCCATCCATACCCAAATTGGTCACCACTTAGCGACGCTTGTACAAATCTGAAGCTTAAATCATCCCCAATTTGAATTCCATCCTGAAAAAGGTCGTAGGTATCCGTGGTACAATTGAACACCACGCGGTAATGTTGCCAGACATCCGCCGTCCAAGTGGCCCCCGTATCAGTCCAAGTCGGAAGTCCCACTCCATATTGTATCGCATTCCCACTTTCAAAGAACGCAAAAAGATAACCTAGATTCGAGCCAATGCCGCTGACTTGGAAACAGATGGGATCACCCCCAGCATTCCAGACTGGTATTTCATGGATGTTGATCCAAAACTCTACCGTACCAGCCGTTTGAGGAACTGCCCAAGGATTGTTCTCCATTACACAAGATTGTGGAGTTGCGGCATTATCCATTTCTAGGTAAGCAACTCTATTACGCCCCGCCTTCTCAGCGTGCACTTCAAGCTTCGTATTAACCGATTCAGTTACGACCCAACCATTCGGATCAGCACCCGTCAAATCATCCGTGAAGCTGAAGGCTCCCGCATAATCCATCAAACCAAAGTACATGTTCCGGTTGGGATAATACCCAGAGTCCCACGAATAGTCAACCGCATCAAAATACACCGTTCCAGGATTGTTATTAATAAAAATTCTCGTGTAGGTCGCTGGGTTCATAAAAGTTCCGGACACTGGCCCCAATTCGACGCCATTCAGCCATATCCGGAAAGAATTGCTTGTCATGGGTCTAATCCGAAGGTGATGCCAGAAATTTTCTGCCAGCCCCGATAAATTCTCTGAAGTGGCACCTCCGTTATAAACATTATAAAAAGTATTTTCCCCGAAGCGGAGTTGCATCCAGATGTAACTGCCTGGACCGGGACCGGTGTTCTGAATGTCGATATCCATCCGCGAGCCAGTTTCCCCATAGATCCATAGCTCAATTTCACTACCATCCCCCGGAGTCCTACTCCCAAAGATCTGTTCTGCGGCCGGAGAACTCGAAACGAAAGTAAGATTCACCACGTTTCGGTGTAGGTCCTTTTCAGCAGACACCTCCACGTTAGATCCTGCTGGTTCGATAGTCGTCCAACCCGCTGGGTCCGATCCCACTACATCATCCGTGAAACTATACGTGCCGAGGTAATCGACTGGACCAACATCCATGTTCCGGTTCGTGTAGTAACCCGGCGCCCAGGAGTAATCAATCGCGTCAACCCAGACACGGCAATTGTTATAAGCGAACGGCCCAGAGGTTTGAATCGTGACCGTATCAATCCCCGTTGCAGGGAGGTTAAAGCTGAATTCACCTTTATAATCACCATTCAGCCAGTAATTCACTGTATCCGTATTACAGTCGAACCCAAGCCGGACATGATACCACGTATCCTCGCTAAAGGGTTCCGTGTATGTGAGGTAGATCCCGATCCAGTTAGTACCCGAGTCCTTCCTGATGATGAAGTTGATGCTATCTGAACTCCCTTCTTTCAATAAAAGATTGAACTGAGTGTTTGATCTGTAGTTGGCTCGAACCCAGAATTCGACCGTTCCTGCCACTTGATCGGGAAATGCATCATCCACGGTGACAATCCCTCCGGGCGCACCAGCACTATTATCATCCCAAAGTTCAACGACCTTTCGATGATTGGTGTTACTAGCTATAACATCGCAGTAGGTACTTGCTCCCTCGCTGACTGTCCATCCATTTGGATTACTCCCCACAGTATCCTCCGTAAAACTGTATATCCCGCGATAATTATAAGGTCCCACATCCGTCAGATTCCAAGAGATAGTGGAATTAGTTGAATCCCCCACATCCAACGCCATATCACCGGGGCTGGTAACGTTAATTGCTGAACTGTTCAAATTACCATTACCATTTCTTAAAACATCTTGATTTACTTGAACGTTCCCATTTCCCATTCCAAAGATGAAAAAAATACTTCCAAGGAAAATGAATAATAATAAAATACCACTAATTTTTCTTTTACTCATTCTATCACCTGACCCTATTCTCAAAAAAAGGATTAAGAGATGAGGATACCCCGTTCCTTTTCTCTTTTCCTGTCTCATCAGACCTTACTACACTAAGGAATGAAATTGAATATAAGTGCGAGGGGGGCAATTTTCGTAAGAGGGAAAAATAGTAGCTGTGTTAATTTAACAATGTCCTATGGAGAAAAAAAAGTGATTTGCATGGGGGTTTTAATCAATTCCCAATTTTCCGGGATTTAATATTCCGTTAGGGTCCAGAGTATGTTTAATTGTTTTGAGTAACTGAAAGAAGTGGGGATCTGCCCGGTCCATCATTATTTTGGCGACCCAATTCGGCATTTTATAGGGCATTCCCCCGATATCCAAGATCATTTCGACTAATTCCTTACACATTGCAGTAACATCTTGAATGTCTTGCTCGCTAGACTTATTGAAGGGGATTAAAAACCGTTGGACACCGTAATGGCCATATTTCATTGGGCGGTGGAGGACCCCTGGAACGCGATCATATTTTTTATGGATTTCAATCCCACGCAGGCAACCTTCCAACCAACGAGAAAGTGGCACGTAACTACCCACCCATGTGAGCCCTCCCTCCTTTAATAGACCCGGAATTTGAACCGGTAGGTTTATAGGCGTCATCATTTCCTTTCCCATCTCTCCGTATTCCTCTGGCCGCAAGAGAACCAGATTGGCATCTTCCTTATCATTGGTCTCATTTACCAACTTAACAAGGAACTTATATTTTGCTCGTAACGCATCTTGAGAACAACCCCAGAGAGTACAAAGGTTCGCAAAATACAATCCTTCGTATTTGGGCGTAAATCCCATCATTGAGATTAACCCTTCCAGTTTTTCCATGGGGAGAATGCCTTCAGCAATGGCTGTATTTAAAAGCCCACCTCCAATCTCTTGGCAAATCTGGGAACGGCACAGCTTGAAAATTAGGGAATGATAAATATCTGCCGGATCCGTTGAAAAAATCATGCAATGTGCTTGAAAAGGAGGTTTAGGCCAAAGCGAAACGCCACACTTCGTTACGATTCCCGTGGTTCCTTGAAATCCAATGAAAAGCCCCATCAAATCTGGTAGGGGGGATCGCATGTTCCAAAAGGGTGATATGGCGCACGAACCGACCCGGAGAAGTTCGCCCGTAGCAAGCACAACTTCCAAGCCATTGATGTATTCATTCATGCTGCCATATTTATGAGACAGACTCCCAAGCCCATGGAGAAGTGCATTAGCAGTCACGGATGAATAAGGTGGGGCGAACGGAAATGAATATTCAAATTCCGTTAATTCCTCATCGAGCAATTTTCGGAGATGGCCGAAGGTAAATCCAGGTTCCACCACAATATACATGTTCTCCCGGTCGATCTCTATTACTTTTTTCATCCGCTTAAAATCTAGGACTATTCCGTGTTCGTATGGAATTGTTAAACCACCCACATTAGAACCTGCCACGTAAGGCGTAATGGGAATTTTTAATTGATTTGCTAATTTTACAACTTCTTGAACCTGTTCCACCGATTCAGGCATGACGACATAATCTGGAGTAGATGGAGGATTCTCGGTCATATCCCGTGAATAAACATAGAGTTCTTCAGGACGATTTGAGACGAAATCCTCCCCAAAAATATTATTTAATTTCTCCAAGACATCCATAAAAAACCGCAACCTATACGTTAAAATCCGTAATATCAGCCATTGATTCAATTATCTTAATCATTTCAGTTGTTGCTGGCATGAATCGCATCAATTTTGGGAGTGGCCCTTTAATGGTGATCTGCTTTCGCTGCACTGCATCCATGAAATTCAAATCACCTTTAATAACCTGCAACCAAATTTCTTTAGGTCCTTCCAAGCTAAATTCTGCATCTGGATTAAGCCCCTCTTTTATATCTTGGGCTACTCCATCAACCCCTTTCCAATTAAAGGCGATGTCTGCATCAGGAACGTGTATATTGAAAGATGAAGTTAACCCTTGTGCGAATTCAAGGTAGTCCTCGTTAGAATTGCATCGCTTAGCAAATTCCAGTGCCCATTCCATCGATCCCAATTTTAATTTTTCTGGCATTTTATGATCTCACCAAATTAACTAAAAATTCTCTTCTAAAAAAATTATTGCAATGTTGCAATGCAACCTTGGAAAGCTGAGAAATCTGTCAGCCTTATTAATTACCGAGGACTTTCTATTATTGATAAGAAAGACTTGATTCTAGGGGAATCAATTTTGTAGGAATGAGACTATAAAATGAATTGCAAGAACTGCGGGATACTTCTTGGCACGAAAACTCATTTCTGCAAGCAATGCCTCGATAAACTCCTTATTTCTATGAAGAGCCTGAACTCTTATACAGCTAAAGGTCTCAATTGCAAAAGTATATTTCCCGAACCGCATTATCAAGCCATGCCTATCCATTTAATTGCAGATCTTGAGGATGCCATGACTTGTGTTGAAAATGAATTGTGGACTCCCTTGATGCTAATGAATGCACGGATCCTCGAATCTGAGTTGAAAGGTTACATCCATGAAGTCCTAGGGATTGATCTTGAATTAAACGGACTAATGGATTGTTATATTTTGTTTCGGGAGAAGAATTATCCCGATGTGTTTTTAAATTTCATATTAAAATTGACAATGCCTAATAAGCAGCGTCGGTTTGAGGCTGAAGAAACCCTTGATGCTTTTCAAAAAATGCTAAACATCGTGACTCGGAAATATAACTGCCATAAGGAATGAGTATATTTTACCACTGTCGAAAGCCGCTCCCTTTAGGAAGTGGATGGGATAAGAATACAGTATATCTCAGTTGTGTATTAGTCTTGTTCCTCATGCTACTCATAATACTTTCAGGCATCTCTCATATTTATATAGAACCAACTCCAATAATAATTTAAGAAACTCATATCTGTCTGATATGCTACCGTAGGGACTACGGGAAGTCACGCCTCTGGAGATCGTGTAAGTCCTGCGCTCGCAGGCAGTGGTCAAGGAAGGAGGAATCCAACTGCCTTTAGGCAGTGGTAGTTCAATTTAAGAGCGATAAATCAATCTCTTTGCGCCGTTTAAAACCTCCCTTTGGGTACGGGTGGTCTGTTTTATAGAGCTCTGCCATATAGGCTCCTAGAGGCACGTCTCTAAATTTGAAATGTTCCGGAGGACCAGGTTCAATTGTAATTTTTTCGTACTGCCGAGTCCCAAGTCCTATTTTTTCACCAATTTTTAATTGAATTTCTGTAGAAATACCCATTAAAGATGAGCCCATTTGAAATTTTTCATCTCCTGCTTTGCCTACACCATATTCATCTGCCTGCGAGTTTGGAATTGCCGCAATTTCTGTCGCCATATCCACGCATAGAGCATCAATTGCTACGGGATCAAGGGAGGCACACACCCCTAGATTAGGAATCATCGGGATGTCAGCCCAAGGAACGCAATCACACCAAGGTGTAATATCAATTGCATAATTAATGAAACCTACCTTCCCTTCATCCTTGGTTTTCATACAAGCGAGGGCAGAATCTGCAATAGCCGCACTTGTTACTTCAAAATAACCATCCGGGATGTTAAATACACCGCATGATAATGTTTTTAACATATGACACGTGCAACCCAAGCATAAATCTCGATTCCATTCCATGGAATCTTCAGTTAGAGTAATTGCCCCTTCGGGACATGCATTACTACAATAAAATGCTTTTTTACATTTCAAGCCTTTACACAACTTTGGTCGAAATATGGAATTTTGTAATCCGTAGATTGGATGACGCCCTAAATGCAAGTTATATTTTCCCCGTTTGGACGCGCAGCCAACTCCAATATTTTTGATGGATCCTCCAATAGTTGCAATTGGATGGCCTTTAAAATGAGTCAAGACAATGAGAGCATCCGCATCGGCGATTTTTTGCGCAATATATTGTTCTAATAATACAAACCCTTCAGGCAGATCAACCCGCACGTCTTCTGTTCCTATTGCTCCATCTGCGATGACAATTGGACATCCCATTGTTTGAGGGGAAAATCCATTCATTGCAGCTGTATGAAGATAATCCTTCGCGGTTACCCGATTGACATACTCATGGTAGGGAAGCGTTGTAGTATCAGTGACAAAAGGATTCCCACCTATCTCTTTTATCTTATCTATAATTGCGCGTAACAACACGGGACGTAGATATCCAGTGTTAAAGTATTCACCCATGTGCAATTTAACCGCGACACTATCTCCTTTCTCAATACAATCTTTGAGTCCGCCTTGTTCAAATAACCACACGGCTTTTGCTGCTAAGCTCGTTTCGAAATTCATTGCTCGTGCATGCATAAAATAGACTTTAGAGGGCATTCTGATCACACCTAAAATCCGAAGCGAAAACTAATTAATACGCCTTTAGATTTTGTTATAAATTGAATTTATTAGAGATTATTTAGTTTTCTAATAAGTACGTTTTTAAGAAGGGGACTAGAAAATGACCGAGGAATATGATGTCATCATTATTGGAAGTGGTGTCGGTGGTACTGGCATCGGCGCAATATTAGCCAATGCAGGATTAAAGACTCTTATTTTAGAACGTAATAAACGCTTGGGTGGTGCTTGTAGCTCGTACGTGAAAGAAGGATTCACGATTGATGTAGCGTGTCATTATTTCTCACACTGCATAAAGGGGCGATTTGGTAAAATTCTGAAACGAAGTGGCTTAGCTTATAAGAAAGACGGAAATCTTGTTTCTGATTATATAAAATTCAACAGCAATCTCGCCTCAAAGGGACGTGTCAAATTCAAAGGCCGTCCTGGATATACACAAATGGGTTTTTCTATAACGGCATCCTCAACTCCCGCCACTAAACCAGATGAACCTAGCAACCTCGATGAGAAAAAGACCGGCTTTAAGAAGAAAGAGCAGAAAGAACTCATTAATGTCATCGGCAACATGCTCCAAATGTCAAAGAAAAAAATCAGAGACTTAGCCGAACGCCAAATCGATTTGAAGTCGTGGGTAAACGAAATCACTACGAACAAAAAAGTTCATGATTTCGTTGCAATGATGTGTGGAACCTTTTTTACGATTCCTCCACGGATGGCAAGTGCTTCTGAATATATCATTTGCCTTCAGGAAACGGTCTTTTCAAATGATACGGGGTATCCCATCGGCGGATCTATTGCAATTCCTACAGCGTTTGCACAAGGTGTCTTAAAGCACGGAGGCGATGTTAGGACTGGCGTTGATGTATCAAAAATCATTATCGAAAACAATCGGGCAAAGGGGGTTGTTGCTAATGATGAAGAGATCCGTGGAAAAATTATCATAAGCAATGGTGGAATCAAACAGACCGTTTTACGCTTAGTAGGAGAGAGTTATTTTGAGAAAGATTATGTCCAACGTGTTAAAGGCCTAATTCCCTCCTATTCCGCATTGGCGTTTAAATTTGCCCTTAAAGAACCCCTGATTAAAGAAGATTTCGCTTTCGTTCAATTAACTCAAACTAAATTTGGCCCCTTAGCTGAAAAGGGCGAAGAGAAAAAAGCTCCAATGGCGGCTGCCTACTTAATGCCAATTCCCTCCAACATGGATCCTAATCTTGCCCCACCAGGCAAGCAGCTCATAATCGTTGGAACAGCTGCGCCTCCCTTCGTAAAGAACTGGAAACGATGGGCTGATATTTACTATCAGGATGTTCTTTCATTCTATCCTAAACTAGAAGATTTAACGGAATTTGTTGATATTACTACTCCAGTAGACATTGAAAATTACATAGGAAAGGAACGAGGTCCAGTTGAAGGCACAGCACTTACTCCCTCTCAATCAGGGAAAAACAGGATATCCTCAGAGCTACCTCTCGAAGATCTTTATGTCGTTGGGGATACTGCAGGGGTTGATACTCATGGCGTAGGGACCATGCTGGCTGCCGATAGTGCTCTTAAATGTGCAGATATCATTCTAAAAAAATATAAAAGCCTTGTTACAAATCCAACGTTACAATAACTATCCTCTCATATATTGTTTAAATGAATTACCTTCTATCTTATGAGATTTTTTTTCTAAATTTTTTCTCCTATTTTTGTCCGAAAAAACCTTCCCAAAAACATGGATTAATCTAAATGGATTTCGACAAATTTAAAGTTACACACATTGCCCCCACAGTATGAACCTTTAAATCTCAAATGTCTTGTATAATAAATCAGAAGTTCGTGAGATGGCACTTTTGAGAATGAACGTGAATCTTGAAGACGTTATCGACAAAATCATTAAGGAAGCGAAGAAGACTAAAAAAGAGATTTTGAAACGGATAGAAGCGAAGAAAGAAGATCTTGGTGGATTGATCACTGATGAAGGGGCAGCTTGTATTGTAGCAAAAGAATTAGGTGTAGAAGTTTTTGAAACCACGACATATAAACGAAAGCATATCAAGCTGAAGGATTTAACTGTTGGAATGAATGCGGTTTCAGTGATAGGACGCGTGACTGGTCTTTTTGATGTCCGAGAGTTCACTCGCAAAAAAACCGGGCAAATGGGTGCAGTTGGAAAATTTTTATTACAAGATCCAACTGACCAAATAATGGTAGTGCTATGGAATGAACAGACAAAACTCATATCTGAGAATAAGCTTGAGGAAAACGAGATTGTCGAAATTAAAAATGCGTACGTTAAAGCTGGACTTGGAAATCAATTGGAGCTTCATTTAAGCAGACAAGGTATGATAGAACAAAATCTAAAAGGCGTCGATTTAGCTGAATTTGAGGACCTCCCTGCCCATGCTAGCTTTATTCAAATCAACCAACTCCAATACCCCATGACTGGGAATTTTATAGGTAAAATTCAATGGAAATCAAATATTACCACTTTTGAAAAGAAAGGTGGACAGGGCAGTGTAGCCAGCCTCACCATTTTCGATGCCACTGGACAAACGCGAGTTGCTCTTTGGGGAAAACATGCTTCATTCGTGGATCAGGTGGAAATTAACGATGTTGTTAAAATTATTAATGGCTATACTCGCCAAGGGCAAGAAGGTTCGATTGAACTTCACGTGGGTGGGAATTCAAGAATTTTAAAGGAAACCTCAAAAACTTTAGATCTCCCAGATGCACCGCCGGTTCCATCACTCAGATCTAGCATGGTCGAGGTAAAAATTGAGGTACTAACCCCTCAAACCAGAAATTTCAAAGTTACTGGCAAAATAATGGAAATGGCTGAGCCACGCGCCGTTAATGTTAAAGACACTGCCCACCGGGTTTGTGATACGTTATTTGCCGATGAAACGGGGTGCATTTCCCTTTCAATTTGGGATGATGATATTGAAAAAGTGCAGAAAAATAAGACCTACACCTTAGAAAACGGATATGTTTCTGTTTTTCGTAGAAGCCTCAAATTAAATGTGGGTAGATATGGAACGCTGATACCCAGTGATACTAAAATTACCAAGGTAAACCGAAAAAATAACCTCTCTGAGAAAGAGCTCGAAGCAGCACGAAAGCCCATCATCAATATCTCAAAAAATGACAACGCAGAAATCCTCGGAACGATTGTATCCATCCCAGAAAAGAAACCTATCTACCAAAGTTGCCCAAATTGCTTCAAGAAAGTAACTCAAATTGATGAAACATCTTGGAACTGTGAACGTTGTGGAACGCTTCCGAGTCCTGTTCCACGAATGCTCTGGTCTTTCATCCTTGATGATGGAACTGAGACCCTTCGAGTTACTGTAGGGGGTAAAGTCGCCGAAGAACTTCTTGAAATGACAACTGCTGAAGCGCAAAAAATGATTGAAAAGGAATTAATCGAGCAATACCCATTGATCCTCAAATCAAAGGAACTTCTTGGGAAAAAAATCATCGTTAGAGGAAATATCCGCTATAATTCCTTTAGTAATAACTTAGATCTCATGGCAAATAATATTGATTCCCCTAATTCTCGTAATGAACTTTCTAAAATACTTGCACGCGTGGAAAATTATATCTAATATCATTTTAATCCAAAATATCAAATCTTGTCCAAAGAACTCGTTTATTTTTGAATTCTTTTGCGAAATCTCCTCTTTTTTTATCGATTAAAAATCATTAAACAATTCAATATCCCGACACGTCAAAATAGTCTGAACCCTCCCCTAATTTCCTCTCATTTCAATTGTTACTTGAAATTTGTCCGAAGAGCCATTTTTCTCTAAATTAATTAAAATTTATTTGATTGCGTTGATCTTTTCTATATCATAAAAAAAAATACTATCGCTAATAGTTGGCTTGATTGAGTGTGGAATTGTATATGGATTCAAAAACCGATTAAATTTAAGCCCTTTTTCAAAATTTTTAAATACTCGATGAAAGTAAAGAAATATCAATCAAATTCTTAAACATCTCGTCAAATAATCCGAAAATCCTGTCGATTTCATTTGTTGAAGGAATATTTTAGTGGATGAAGGTTTTGTTATGGTTGAAAGGGAGAAAACTCCACTTTCGGAAGAAGAACAGCGACGTAAATTGGAGACAGAACGGAAGGACCTAGAAGAACAGCGCAGAACGCTTTTAGCCGAAGCAGAAGGGTACGAAGCTAACGAGGAATACGCCAATGCGGGCAATTCATACCAAAAAGCGGCAGATATCTCCAATAAGCTTGGAGAAAAGGACCGTTCGAAGATCTTTTCTGAAAAAGTAAAAGAGATGCGTAAAAAGGAAATTGAAACGCGAAAAGCAACAGAAATTGAAAGGAAGAAGGAAGTTGTTGAAAAAGAACGTGACGAACTGTTAGAGCAGGCGGATATTGCAACCCAAGAAGGTCGATTTGACGATTCTGTTCGAAATTATGAACAAGCCATTGAACTTTCAAAACAAATCGGCGATAAAGATTTCGTTAGGCAATATAGTAAGACATTAAAAGAACTTAAGGAAAGGAAAGCTGAGCTTATCAGGCGATTTCAGGCTGAGAAAGAAATCCGAAAATTGGAACAAGACCGTCGGGAAATACTACGCCGTGCGGAAGATGCCGTGTCTAAAGAAGATTACATGCGGGCTAGCAAGTTTTACAAAGATGCAGTAGTCCTCTCCGATAAAATGGGTCAACGAGAACGTTCCGAAATGTTTGCCTCTCGCGCTAAAGAGATGCTTGAAATTGCTGAAGATATAAAAAAGCGCGAAGAAGAGGAAAGAGCTCGCGCTGAGATGGAATCCAAACGCATCGATCTGGAGGATAAAAGGGCACGATCACTTGCAAGCGCAGAAGCCGCACTAGAAAAAGGTAATTTTAAATCGGCGGCAACTGCATATGAGACCGCTGCAAAACTATCTCTCGATTTAGGTGAAAAAGAAGTCGCCACAGGATTTACAGCACAAGCTCGGGATATTCGCGAGAAAGAACCTGAACTTAGAAGAGAATTTCGAGAAGAGAAACGTCGCGTCAAAATTAGAAAAGAACAAGATCGACTTCTTGGGCGTGCGGATAAATTTCTAGAACGTGAGGAGTTCCTTGAAGCCAGCAGAATCTACGTAAGGTCTGCTGAACTTTCTAAAGATGTAGGTGAGAAAGATCGCGCTAAAGAATTTGATTTACGGGCTGATGAATGCCGCAGAAAAGAAAAAGAAAAGCGTGATGAGCTGCTCGATCGCTCCGCCAAGGCATTGCGAGCTGTGATAACCCTTCGTCTAATGGAACCTGCCGTGGCTTCGAGAGTTTTTGCCTGGGATGAACTCACCGCGGTTGTTAAAATATGGGATATCGGATCGGTTACTCTTAATTTCAAAGAAGGAGAAGCTACCATAACCCGTGGTGAAGCCGCAAAGTACGACATTCTACTAGAAGGAACGAGTGAAAATGTCATGAATTATTGTTCCGGCAGATATAGCCATCGCACTATGGCAAAATGGCGTGGTAAAGTTCGAACCCGGGGTAAAAAAGGATACCGTTCAAGATTGGAATTTATATTATGCTTACCCCCTCTGGAGAAAGAAGTCGAAAAACAGTACGTGCATGCGACCATTTTCGTTGGTATCATGACAGGTATTCTTGCGTTTTTAGTTTTTATCTATTTGAATCCCGCCCTAGTTGGGTCGTTTATCAGTCAGTCTTTTAAAGATATTGCAGATTTAATACTTGCGGGCGGTGGAGGAAGCCTAGATCCTTTTTTGGGTTGGCTGGCCTCTTTTTTACAAACATTTCCATCTTGGGCCATAATCTTTTTCCTTTACAGTCCAGGAGTCATACTTCTATCAATCTTTATTCTATATTATTTCATTCAGCGACTTCGATTTGAGGGTGAAAAGAAACGCAAGACCAAGGAAAGAAAACGTGTTATTCGCAGGGCAATAGTAAGCCAAGCGGAATCATCATACAAAGATGGGCGATTTATTGATGCGGCTCGGTTATGGCAAAAAGCCGCCCTCATCTCCGTGGAACTGGCTGATGAAGATCGCGCTGCTGAATATGCAGTTCGTGCCCATGCCTTGCGGGGAAAAACAACTGAGCTGAAGAAAAAATGGAAGATTGAACGGAAAACAGAACTGGAGGCAAAGATGCGTAAAGAGATGACCTCACGAAGGGATACATTAGAAACAGAGCGCAAAAAGATTTTAGAAGAAGCTGCAGTTGCAGAAGATTCTGGCAATTTACTTGAGGCATCTCGCGCTTATAAGTTAGCAAGCAAGCTCTCCCTGGAAATCGGTGAAAAAGAAAGGGCACGCGAGTTGAGTGAAAAATCTAAAGAATCGAAGCGTCGTGAAGCAGACATGCGCCGGAGACGAAAGACAGAAGTCGCACGTATTCGCGAGAGTGAGAAGATTGAAAAATTTGATACTCAAATGAAAGAGGCCATGGAGATCGCAGAAGTAGCCCTAGGGGAGGAACGGTGGGACGATGCCATCAAGTATTATACGATGGTCGTACGTTTTGCCGGTGAAATGGGTGACAAAGAGCGTGCAAAAGCATTCGAAGCTAAGGTTGTCGAGATTCAAAAGAAAGCAGAATTAGAAGCTAAACGCGAAAAACTTGAAGAAAAACGCCGCCTGGTGATCATTGAAGCCGAAGCAGCTAATGCAGATGGAAATATCGCTAAGGCTGCTAATCTCTATGAGGAAGCTGGACGAATTTCTCTCGATCTCGGAGAAAAAGACGTCGCGGAAGGATTCAAGGCGACTGCAGCCGAATTGCGAAGTCGTCGTTAAACCCTCTCCTTTTTAAATTCATGATCTAATTTTCTTTATATGAAGCTTTTTTCAACTTATTGGAGGTCCTTCTTTGACGATATCTGGACAAGAGTTGGCTGAAGAAAAGTTCGTTGTTGCAGGTGGAACCGGGTTCATAGGCTCC
>JABXJT010000178.1 GCA_013375455.1 Candidatus Helarchaeota archaeon
TCTGGGACAGGGGGAGCTGGTAGGAAGGCGGGCTCTGGGACAGGGGGAGCTGGTTGGAAGGCGGGCTCTGGGGCAGGGGGAGGCCATACAACCGATCTTTCTGGAATCTCGGTGGAAGTGAACTGCGCCATTACTTCCGGCTCTTCTGCCATTTCAGCAAATGTTTCTTCACCTTCTTCGGATAAGAAAATAATTGATCCTGTTCCTGGTTGAAACCCTTTTACATGTTCTAAAATTCTTCTGAATGGGACTCCCACGTTAATATGTTCTTTGGCAGAAGTTTCTACATATCCCACCAGGTTGAATTCCTTGACGTAATCTAGTACCATTTCTCGAGTTAAAGCTGGATGGTACCCTAAATCTAATTTTGTGCCAATTAGAAAAATTGGAATTTGAGGTTGAGACAATTTGAACATTGTTATCCATTTCCCGAGGTTCTGGAAGGATTGGATTCGGTGAACTTCAAAGCCAAGGATGATACCATTAGACTTCTTAAAAAATTCTGGAAGCATGAATCTAAAATGTTCTTGACCACTGAGGTCCCATATTTGCAGTTTTCCATCGACTCCGTCTATTTGTATATCTTTTACGTGTATATCAACGCCTATTGTTTCAAGATAATCCATAAAGGGAGAGTCACAAAAAACTTTTGAGAGAGTTGTTTTCCCGATCCCTCCGTCGCCCCCCATTGCGATTTTATATATGAATGCGCCTAATGAAATGTAATCTCACTCTCCATTACTCGATTGACTCTCATTTTTGACTTATAGACTTTTATACTTATAAGTTATTGCCACTTTTTAAAGCATCTACTTAAAAAGAATTTAAGAATCCACTTCTGAAAAACAAGGAACTTTTTGGAAATCATTTCGCATCAGCCTCAAATAGAAAGTCCAAATGGTTCAATGCCATTTCTCGGGTTATCTCTTTATTTTCTAATTTTTGAGTGATAGCATTGATCAGGTATTTAGGCGTGAATTTCCTGATGATGATATCAGTCAGCAAGGCGTAATATATATCAGTTTTCGTCTTAATCTCGGTGATGACTCCCCTCTCAATTAATTCTTGAAGATGCTTTATATCATCTTCACCTGTTAATTCTAATTCTTTGAAGGTTCGCGGTCCATTCCATAATAGATTAAAGATCCGCAAGAATTCTAATTGAGACCGAACTTCTAAAGCAAGACGGGTCTCCTTAATACGAGCGGCATCCCCCGCTAGAAATCTCTGCGCATAATTCGCAAAAGATTCGTTCAAACTTTTCAAGAACATTTCACTGTAGGGTTTGAATCGGTCATCTTTTGAAAATATATTAGATGTCAACTTAGTTGGAATTCTTAACACCATAAAATCTTTAATTAGAAAATAACCCATTTGAAAACTCTCCTGAAGCCAGCTAGTCTTCACTAATCCCAACTTGATTAGAGGAAGCAGTATCATGTTGAACTCATCTTCGATAAATCCTTCATTCTTGCTTAATATTTCTATTAAATCATCTTCGGTCAGGGGCCCTTCGGTCAGACGCATGAAAAGTTGCAGGCGGATGGGATCCGCATAAATTGATGCGAAAGAGTCAGTTTCCGACATTCTTATGAGATCCTTATACTGTTGCCCTTTCTGTTTTACAATATTTAAGTCCCTATAGGCTATTGCTTCACGGACTGCTAGATTCTGATCCAAAAACAACATCAGTGCATGTTCGGGGTCGCCATGAATGTCAATATACTCAAAGGGATAGTACTCACGATCTTTAGCAATATCCTCTGATACCTCAATTGTAAGCTGTTTATTACATATTTTACAGACTGCATAGAGCCTTTTCATCTTAGCCATAAAATTCCTCAATTTTTTCTTTTTTTGACTTTAACATGTGAAATTTGTTTTTCAAATAATTCTGCAATCAGGGCTTCCCGCGTGGGCTGGGGCACTTTTCCAATCCTCATTTTTTTGAATATTCTTTCCTTTACCGTGCGGATCTCCTTTTGGAATTTGGTCAAGCGGATGATTCTTTTATTGAGGTAAATCCCTAGTACAACGGCGAGGGTTAGGAGAATTGCCGGAAGCCAAATGTATGCATAACGCCATATTAAGGCTCCAATGGAAATAACAGCGATCTCTGCCTCCGTAGTATTATCAGTTTCGTAAGATAATCCATCATACGATACTTCCACTTTAATTTTA
>JABXJT010000057.1 GCA_013375455.1 Candidatus Helarchaeota archaeon
GCATCAATCGCCAGGACGACGCCATGATTTTCGCGAATTTGCGCCAATTTATCTTCCGGAATAAATTCGTGATTTAAGACCTGATAAAACCGGAGAATATTGCGGATCGTTTCCACATCGATGTTAAAATGATGCTTTTTTTCTAGATCAGCTTGAATTTCTTGTAAAGTTAAGCGTTTATTATATCTTAAGTAAGCCACGAGCGCATGCACATCCTTTCCAAACCGTTTGTACGGGAACACGTAGGGATTATCCCTATGAAACAAATGATCATTTTCACAGGCATAATAGCAGGTCTTGGTACGCATCACCCCAATCAAAGTCTGAAATTCGTGTAAATTGGAACGATACCGGAACTTTACATATTCGCCACAAATCGGACAGATTTGAAATGGCGCTCCTTTAATTGAAACTGTTTGAATGGCTGACATAATTTCAGTATAAACAGAAAATATTCTTATAAGTGCGTATTCCCCAGAGAATATATCTAGATATTATGGGTTAAAATTTTGGTATAATAGTTTTTTTTACTTCTTTCTTACACAACAGCTATGAAAAGTGAATAAAAGTCAATAAATATTAATAAAAATAAATTAAATGACTGAGTTTTTTATGGAAAATCATTTTGCGCAAAAGAGTAATTTGCGCAATTCAGTAGGGCAGATTTATATTAGATGGAAGCGTAATATATAGTGATTTGTAACTGAGGGTACATTTTGAAAACGATTAAAACAGTGCGCGTCACTTCTTTGCAATTGACTAAGCGAAAGTACGAGGAAATCGCACTCGCAATTGCTTGCTTCAAGGATTCGGTCAATTTCTTGATTGCGAAGTGTATCGATAACCCCCTGTTCCAAAAAGTGTCCAAAAAAGGAAACACCTATTGCGATTATTCATCGTACCCCAAAATTCGCAAGAGTTTCTATTTCGAATGGAAGGCGAAGTTTCCACGCCTACATACACATTTCTGTCACTCCGCTGCTCGCATCACCAAAGATATTCTGAGATCGTGGAATTCGTGGTGCTTCAAGAAGAGACGACGCCTTCCTAATCCCAGGTACAAAAAAAATTCAATGAAATTAGAGGAATGCCTCTGCTATCTTGATGGGAACTATGTGGTTCTGAGGAACGAACCGCGATGCAAGTTGTACATTCCCTTTCAGCCGACGCGCCATTTTCTTCAGTTGAAAACGAATAGACACGGTGAAATTACTTTAAAATTAAATCCAAATCGCACAGTGGACATCTTCATCCCATTTACTCAAGAAATTCAGCCACAGAAAATCACATCTCTCCTATTCATTGATACAAATGAGCGCAGTGTGGACTTCCTACTAGTTAATGAAACGAGCGCGCAAGTTAGATCGCTGGATACGTCCCAGCTTTCTACTATCCATTTCACTTATTCCCTAAAGCGCCGGAACATCTCGCAAAAAATCGCCCAAGGCTCAAAATATCAACCGCAGAAACGAAAGGAGTTACTCGATAAATATGGAAGGAGAGAGCGGAATAAGACCATCAATGAAATGCACGCAGTAACCAATGAGATCACACGAATTGTTGAGACAAATGGGGCACTAGTTGTCCTCGAAGATTTAACAAACATTCGGCAATCCTTAGCTCGCCAAAAAAACTTAAAACCGCGCCAACAGAAAAAATCGAAGAAGATGCGGCGCAGGTTGAACCGCTGGAACTTTCGGCAATTTCAAACCTATTTGGAATATAAAGTAAAAGCGACGGGGCATCCCGTCAAGTATGTCAACCCTCGATATACCTCGCAAAATTGCTTACAATGTGGCAAAAGAACCAAATGCTGGGGAAAAATGTTCACCTGTAAGCACTGTGGGTTCACTATGGAACGCCACATTCTAGCGACGTTGAATATCGCCGAGGTATTTCTTAATACTCAGAATGTAGCGAGACCCGATCCCGCTGAAAGGCATCAGATGACGATGATGGCGAGAGCAGTTCGTAACTGCAAGGACACCATCATCCGAGAGGCAAGTCAAAATGATAAAATTATGGGAATTTATCCAGTTTTATCTACTTAACAGATCGGGAAATAATTCTTTATTAAATCACGCAGGGATGTATATTGGGTAAGATCAAAGGTATATTGCACGGTTTGAAATGATTGATTTAGGTCTTGTATCTTTTTCACAAGTTTTAGATATTGTAAGTTTTCTTGAATGGCATCTGAAATGATATCTGCCAATTGTTTCATTTCAGGCTCTTTCATTCCAAGCCGAGTCACTTCAGATGTCCCTAATCGAAGAATGATATCCGTGAAAATTCCTAAACTTTCCAATTTATTTTTAATCCCTAATGCAGGTTGAGGTGGGTAATCAAGTAAGACCTGGTGAGATTTAGTGAAGCCAACTGATGAACCTTTTACAGGGATACCATCATGATTCAATCGTTCGGCTAGTGTTTTACTGTTTTTCACGACTTGTGCGGCATAATCTTCGCCAAATTCTAATAATTCTAAGGCAGCAATTGCTAAGGCCCCAACTCTGTGAGGGTGCATGTTATCGATAAGGATGTGGTCACTTTGTAAAAATCCACCGAATTTTTGCACTTTTCGGAAAAAATCCTTGTTGTTGGAAACTATGATCCCTCCTTGAGGCCCGAAAAAGCTCTTATGCGTGCTTCCCAGAAGGATATCAGCCCCTTCTCGTAAAGGATCTTGAAATTGGTTGCCTGCAATGAGTCCCAAAACGTGGGATCCATCAAATACGAGCGGAATGTTTCCCAAATGGTCATCAATGATGTTCCGAAATTCTTGCACGGGATGAGGATGCGTGAAAACTGATTGTCCTAGCATTATCATATCGGGCGGCTTTTTTAGTAAGCTATTCTTGCTTAGAATAACATCGATCGTTCGAGTATCGTGATTGAATGCGAGCTTCGATTCGACCCGATCATGAGCTCGTAGTCTTAAAGGAAACCCCCCATCATCTCCAGAGACTTTTGCAATAATTGCTCTCAATTTGGTGAGTCCTAACACGGCAGATAGTACTGCCAACGTCCCTGATAGAGGAGTAATCAATACATACTCAGCATTGTAAAGTTTCTGGAGAGATTTTTTGCAAATTTCCATGATTCTACGAATATTAAAACCGCCTCCATATAAGGGAGCCGAATAGCGATGGGCTAAATCGCTCGCCATCATTAACCGGACTAATGGTGAGGTCCTATTTTCACTTGCAACCATATTAATACCATTTGCGCGTAATTGCTCATGATCCATTAAGTTATTGATTACTTTTTCCAAGGATTTATTCCTCTCTCATTCATTTATTTCTCGAATTACTTATTGAATCCCAATTAACTAAATCCATTATTAAATCTATTTCTTTAATTAGTCGAATAGATTCTTTAATTAAGTTGAGGATTTTGAGGTAAAAAATGATATCTTTTTTCTGTATCTTTTGGGTTATCCGATCTTTTAACCATTTTTTACATACATGGTATTTTCCTATTTTAAAAGTCCAATCATCTTCATTAATTCCTTGGAGCCATTTATCAGAATCAATATATATGCGATTATCCTTGAATTTAGGAAAACCTTTCTTGATTTTGTCATTATCGGAGATGTTAGTCGTTATTTCGGGATTTAAATCTAAATTCTCTGGATGAAGATGGAGATTTATTAATTTTGTTCCCAATTCCACCAACTGTGTAAATAGAGCTGGATCTCTGATAAATGGAATGCGAGGGAAATCTCTTTTTAGGAATACATCATACCGCTTCCTAAACTTATTGGAAAACAATATCGCGTAAGGATAAGCTAAGGGTGCAATAGAATCCAACTCTGGATTATTAAATCCCATTTCTTCCAGGAATTGGAGATATAAAGGTGTTAAATTCCACGAGTGATTACCAGCTTGGTTCCTTTTCAATAAGGGAAATACATAGCAATTTACAGAACTCGTGTTTGATAGAAAAATGACGTCAGTAAATAATTTGGAAACAAAAACATGTGAAAATTCGTTGTCCTTTACAATTCTTGAACACAAAAATAGGGTATTTTCATGGCATTGTTCTTTTAATTTTCGAACAGGCCGAGTCCAGAAAGATGGATCATAATAAGTCCAGCGAATATCGAAAGGTCTATAGTTATACCTTTCCATTTTTGATTTATCGTAGGAAAGTTTCTCTAAAAGGCGTAAAACTTTTCCTTTTGCTTCTGTAATTTTTCCGAGGGGTTCACTTTTTTTAGCCTTCAATAGAAAATCTTGAATATTGTTCTCTAATTCATAGGGGGTGAAGGCAACTAACAATTTATCATCGCCCGGCTTTCCACCAACATTGTAGAACTCGAAAATTTCTGTCAAGCTGTGAAATTGATGGTATTCAGAGGCTTGAGTCAAGGAAGATCCAATTGTAAAGGGCGCGCCTGGTATGATATTTGAAATATCGGCCCATGAAATGGTCGAAACATCATTTGATTTTAGCCATTCAAATTTGTTTTCTTTTGTTCCATAGAGATCAAAATAGAAAATCTTTTTTTGTTCCAGATTTGGATGTTTTAGAAAAAATGCAATGCAAACTCCCTGCTTAATTCCGAATATATTTTCATCTTTAATGCCTGTAGGATGATTTTCATAAATGATTAAGCTTCCATGAAGATTGAGGAAATAAAGATGGTCAAAAGCTTTCATTAGTTCTTCTCTCATACCTCTGTGGATGATTCCCATTAAATAGGTATGATTGGTTATCATTCCGATGATACCCCATCCGGTCCGCTCGATTAAGTCTTGTGCTAACCGGATAAATTTAATATAGTCGTCAGAGAGGGGTTGAATGTTTTTCTCAGTGCGGACGCTAGCTTTATAGGAATCCATCAAATGCTCGATAAATGCTCCAGTATTTTTTGAGGATCTCGAATACGGAGGATTACCGATAATGACTGACACCTGGTCAGATGTCTTTATATCGCTGGCTAGAATATCCTCTCGTGAATATTTATTTAGGGCACCCGATGAATTTGGAATCACGCCACCGTCCAGGGCGTTTGTTAAAAAAATGTTTAAACGTGGGAAAATTGAAAATTGATACCCGGTCTCTGTAAGTAAGGAATCCAATTTTAAATGTGTAAGGATATATGGTGCCATTAGCAATTCAAAGCCAAACAATTTTCTTAGTAGATGTTTCGACATAAACTCGTTCCATCTTGAATTTAACTTCTCCTTACTCAGATGAGCATTGTTCTTCTCGAATGTAGAATGAATTAATTTCATTGTCTGTTCGATGAAAGTCCCAGTTCCAATTGCCGGATCTAAAATTTGAATTTTGGCATCAGCGAACCCCTCGTGACATCCTAGTTGAGTTCTGAGTAAATAATCTATTGACCTTATTATGAAAGATGTAATGGGTAGTGGAGTGTGAAAAACCCCTCTCCTTCTTTTCTGTTGAGTGTTCAAAGCTCTCAAGAATAAATCGTAAAAACGCGTGATTAAATCCGTTTCAATGTTAGAGCATTCATGGTCGTTCAATAATGCCTCAGAATCTAATTCAGTTAAAAATTCAATAACTTTATCTAATCCAATTGAATTCCTTAGAGGATTCTGTAAGGTATTTCGGAATAGATATTCTAAAGAAGGATGATTTGAAACCGATTCAATGAGGTCTTTTGTAGAAAAAGCCCCTTTCTTAATGACTTTTATGGTAAAAAGAGCACAAATCATTGTTTGAGCAAAAATTTCTGGAAAATTTTCTCGTGTTAAATCGTGGATTAAATTTGTTTTAACATGCTTTAAAATTTGATGAATTGGTCCATTCATATCTTCATTATTAAAGACTAATTTCATTTGCGCTTGGACTTTTTTAGTTAATTCGGCAAGTTCCACGACTATTGGACGTAATTTCTGACTACTTGTTTTATCGTTAGAGCGTTGGGGAGATTTATTGTTGATTTTCATTCAATTTACCATGTATTTGCATCTTTCGCAATTAAAGATTATTACAAAAGTCTATAAAAGTTAGGAAGTTATAAAAAATAAAGCAACAAATTTAATTTCACTAAATAAATTTGTAAAGATTAGAAATCAACTAATTATGCTAAGTGACTAATAATGCCTAAGAAAAAAGCAAAAAGTAAAAAAGCTAAAAGTAAAAAAGCAAAAAAGAAAAAACCAGACAAGAAAGCACCAGAAGAACGTAAGGTTGACAAAGAAGCCTTAGAAAAGAACTACCAGATTTGTGGGGATTATCTACGCCGCATGAAGATTGAAGGTCTTGAAGAGAGTGCTGAAGACAGAGCATACACCATTCCTCTTACGTTCACCTTTCCGGATGGATACGAAATTAAATTAAAAACCGTCTTTCGTGTAACTGATCGATTTATCATGGCGAAGTGCTTATTACTCTTTTATAATGACATCAAAAGGTCGCGAGACGTCGACTTGAAAATGAATAAGCTCTTGTTGCAAGCCAATTTTGAATTATTCGACGTGACCTACAGTTTAGACAATGAGAAAAACGTTTATGTTGAGATGGATATAATCCCAAGTGCCAACTTTGAAGCGTTTGAAGACGAGTTAAAAGGGGTATTCTTTGGGATCGAGCATTTCTTCAATAAAATTTTAGCGGAAGTATTTAAGGAAATAAAACGTCAAGATACCTACGGGCGGTACCATACGTAGTTAAATGGCAAAATCAGTTAAGGTCGGTAAGTAGAATTTTGTGATTCTTTCGAGTTCAAGGAGTTTCTGCCCTTTTTCGGTTAGGGGGAGAATGAAGAAGGGCGTTTTTCGGCGCTCTGACATAAATCCTGCTTTATCAATCGCCTTGTAATCATAATATGGCAAGAATACGTTGATGATGATGGCTTTGTGATACAATTCATTGTACATCGTGATGAGAAATGCTTTTTTTTCCTCAACGTCTAAATCTTGAGAGAATGCAACGTAGTCCCAAAATCCAAAAGGGGCATCTCCATTCTTAAACCGAACAAATACTACGCGGTAAAGAAGAGCGGCGATAATTTTCTGATCCCGTTCCCACACCTTCGTGTGACGTCCAAATGGAGTACCCGGAAACTCTTTTTTAATTATAGAATAATCTAAGGAGTCGAGCTGAGAAGTAACATCAAGATATCTTTGCAGCGATTCGAGCGTCCAGATTTGAGTAAGAGGTAATTTGGTTGAGTAATTATTGAATAATTCAACAATCTTTGGAAAATCTTCTGGAATCGCATCGCGGATCACCCCCTCTAATTCTGGCGGGTCCTTCATACCAGCCATTGTCTTTGCCAATTGTGCGAGCACGATATTCATTTTTTTCTTTTGTCTCAATATATCTACGCCTTCGGAACCAAGGAGCTTTACCAAATTTTCAACATTTTTACTGACTCTCACAAACTCTAGGTCTTCTTTAAAAATCTTCATTTCTTCGGAATTCACGTCTTTTATAATTGCAACCCAGATGAAATCCACATCAAATTCCTTGATTTTATTGACGAATTGTTGAAAGAGGTTTTTCTTTTTTTCTCGGTCTAGGGGGAAATCCGGGTCAATGGCGTAGGAGGTAATGGCACTGCCAACTAATTCTACATCCTGAAATGAAATGGGAATGATTGTCCCGCCAATTGTACCCACTAAATTTTCGCCCGAATAGATACCGAAAAATGTTTGGAGGTTTGAAAAATTTATTTCCGTCGCATATTTAGTATAGGCGGGAGTGAAGGGCACGTAATCTTCATCGAGAGTCTCGCTCTTATAACGAAGAACTTTCATGTACAAAGCAGATAATTCATCCCAATCAGGATTAGTTAATGGTTTTAATTTTAAATCCACTATCACGACCTCATTAGCATCAATTGTTTAAATAATGTATAAATAATAAGAATGCCTCTATAAATTTTAAAAAAAGTTTGCTTTTTACTACACGCTTGAAAATGAGAATTTGGGGTTAGGTTGATGGACGAGAATTCTGAACCATCGATATTTGAAGTGATGGTAAATGTTGCAGAAGCCAAACGAAGAGACGTTGGAAGGTCCATCATTCGGTTAGATACCGAGACTTTCAAAAAGCTAGATATTCGGACTGGTGATATTATTGAAATTAAAGGGAGTTCTCGTACTACTGCAGCGATAGTATGGCCATCGTATTCTGAGGACAAGGGTAAAGGTATTATTAGGATGGATGGTCGCATAAGAAAGAATGCGGGGGTTTCACTTGGTGAAAAAATCATAGTTAGAAAAGCAAATGAAAAGATAGCGCGAGAAATTACGCTTGCGCCTACCAATATGAGAATAACATCAGGCGATCCTTATGTTGAGAGTTTTATTAAACGAAAATTATTGAATTATCCTCTAACTCAAGGTGATCTGGTATATATTCCCATTGGGATTGCAAGAGAAGTTCCGTTTACAGTTATTTCCACGAAACCAACAGGAGTAGTGGTCATCAAAAAGAATACAATATTGAAAGTAGCGGAAGAATCAGAATGGGAAACTAAATCTATGCCGATTATTATGTACGAAGATATTGGTGGTTTAGATGAAGAAATACGAGAAATTCAAGAATTAATAGATTATGCTTTGTGTGCTCCTAAATTATTAGATACGTTAGGAGTTGTTCCCCCAAAAGGAATTTTGCTATATGGTCCTAGTGGTTGTGGGAAAACCCTTCTTGCAAAGGCGATTCCAAACGAAACTGCTTGTTTTTTCAAACATGTAAATGGACCAGAACTTATCACTAGGTTTTATGGGGATTCGGAAAAACTGATACGTGCAGTTTTCGAAGAGGCTCAAAAGAATGCACCGAGTATTATTTTTATTGACCATATTGATAGCGTTGCTTCAAGAATTACTAAAGAGATCAAAGGATTTGAGGAGAATATAGTTACACAACTACTAGCATTGATGGATGGGGTTACAAGTCTGAGAAAGGTTTTGGTGATCGGTGCTACTAATAGAATTAATGCAATGGATCCCGCATTTCGTCGCCCTGGACGATTTGATCGAGAAATCGAAATAGGAATTCCAGATGAACAAGGCCGAAAAGAGATCTTGAAAATTCATACACAAAAATTGCCTCTAAGTGAAGATGTCAACCTCGATAAAATCGCAAATCAGATAAAGGGATTTGTGGGTGCCGATATTGCTGCATTAGTCCGAGAAGCAGCAATAATAGCCATACAGAGAATTTTGCCAGATGTTGAATTAAAAGAACCGAGTGAAATCGACAGTGTTTTCGTGGAACTACAAGAAATGTTGAATGTTCCGACCAAGCGCGATGATATTTTAAAGAGGATGGCGGTCAGACAGGCAGATTTCGAGCAAGCAGAAAGAAAAATTAGGAAAGATTACGACAAAGATTCAGCTCTTGATTACATTCAAAGGATTTCAAAAATATATGATGAAATCAGCTTTTATAAAATAAGCACGAAAACAGGGGTTCCTATAGATGTATTAGAAGATTTAATAGAGGAAAGTCTTTTAAAAGGTGAGATTCAAGGAAAAATTCGTAGCGGTATCTTAAAGTTTAAAACTAAAGAATAAATCTTAAATTTTATGTCATAAAACTATTTTATTTCTGTCTTTTTTTAAGGTAAAACCAAAAAATTCTTAATTTAATACTATAATAAAAACTCACTAAGTTGGTAGTCGTTAGAAGATTGGGTTTCCATGAATAAGACAATTAAAAATGCAGAATATGGCAATGGGAAGTTTGGAAGATGGATAATTGACAAATTTAATCTTCCCGCTTATGATTATACTTGTATGCAAACGCTTGATCCGGATGCACGCACGAATACCTCTGGGAAAGATTCAATCGATCATTGGCATCAAGTAGGGAATGATCGCATTACATTGACCGCGCATAATGGAGGGTACGTTCAATTTTTTATAGCGGACAGAGGAATGCAGTGGTTATCGTTTCATAACTTAAGAAAGGATTGTCTGGGTGGAGGAATTTGTTTCATAGAAGAAAATGGGAGAGTATGGTCCGACTTATATAACTCAAAGTTAAATCAAAACAATAGTTCATACAAGAGGATTTTTGGTTGTGGTTATTACCAAAAGGAATTGGAAAGAAAAGGTATTAAAATCGAGCATTTCATTTATCCACCTTTCGGTGATGATCCAGTTGTATTGTCTGAAATAACAGTTACAAATAACTCAGATAAAAGTCGTGACCTTAGGGTCTATGATTTTTGGGGGATTAAATTAAAATCGTTAATTGGATCACTACTGGCGATGTTTATCGCACCCAAGGAACGAACTAAGTTTGGAGATTCAAAGGTAGTTTCGTTAATTTTACGATTTGCAAAAAATCTAATATTAGCTCTCGGTTTAGGGGCGGAACAGACGCGGGAGCGCTTTTCCTCTAAATTTACTTTTATGAGTGAATTCAATACTGAAAATTCCACTTTAATTTTAACTCCAAAATATAAATCAAAAATTCCCGTTAAAGAGGATGAGCCAGCTGATCGTAATTATTATCTTGACCCGATTTTTCTTGCGTCGTTCGACCGAGAATTACCGATTATGCAATATAATCAAGTCAGGATAAGAAGAAAGAATGTCAACACGTATGTAATGCAAAAATCTTATCAAACCGTGTCAGATGAGAGTCCCAGTTTGATGCTTGGTCATGAACTTTCGTTACAACCCCGAGAAACCAAGCGTTTGTACTTCATTTTCGGAACGGCTAAGAGGGAGCAGATTGCTGAACTCGTTCAAAAATACAAAAAGTTAGTGCAATCTAATAATAAAGAAAGAAATTTTGATGATTGGAAAAAGAATTCGCTTCAATTTTCTTTGGAAGCTGATCCCTGGTTGGCTCGGGAGGCAGTTTGGCATTCGTATTATTTAAGAAGTGCATCGCTGTTTGATGCTTATTATGATAACCATTACCTCCCTCAAGGGAATGCCTATACGTTCTTGCATGGAGCGAATGGCGCAATTCGGGATTATGTCTTATTTCTGATTCCGATGATATACCTTAATCCTCAACTAGCCCGGGAAATGCTAGAATATATGTTTCGGACGATGACGCCTGAAGGAGAACTTCCTTATGCGTTAGTGGGGTATGGTAAAAATTTAGGTGCAATCGTTCATGAAACCTCTTCTGATCTTCATCTCTTTTTATTATGGGGACTTTTAGAATACCTCTACGCAACACGCGATTTCCAATTCTTGGACGTGGTGATCCCATTCTATCCGTTAGATTCTCAAAAACGTTCAACGGTATTGGAAAGGATACTTATTAGCCTAAAATTCCTCTTTCAGAAGGTAGGCATCGGAGGACATGGGCTCATCAAAGTGGGTTCCGGAGATTGGTCTGACGGCATCTCGCTCCTTGTTAAAAATCGAAGTAAATTTCTCAAAAAAGGGGAGTCCACGTTTAATTCAGCATTTGCCCTCTATGTATTCCCACTCTTAATTGATTTGCTGAATGAAAAAGACCCAAAAACTGCCAGATTTTTGAAACAAAAATATGAACAAATAAAAGAGGCCTGCCTCAATACGTGGAATGGCAGGTGGTTTTATCGGGGTTGGGAGGGAACTGGGGATCCTATTGGTGAAAATAATTTATTTCTTGAACATCATCCGTGGTTGCTCTTATCAGGTGTTCTATCCCCTAATCAGATTAAAATTCTAGTTAATAATATCCATGGTCTACTAGATGTCAGATCGAAAACGGGGCAATTCATCCTATATCCTCCAGTAAACGTGATGTTAAACATTCTTCCAAGGGGTTGGGATGTTAATGGGGGAATCTGGCATGCAATGAATTTTCTTCTCACGTGGGCTTATTCCAGGCATGATGTTAATAAGGGATACCAATCATTATTGAAAAATTCCATGGCAATGCGGGCGGAAGCATATCCTCAAATTTGGTATGGTATTTGGAGTGGATCTGATTCTTATAATGCAGATTATCCTGGTGTTTCAAATCCAGGTCAGACGTTCATTCACCCTGCAACCCCGCAAACAGATTTCCCCATCATGAATCTCAACTTACATGCCAACTTTCTAAGTTCAATCATAAAATTGGTTGGAATTAACTTTACTTTTGAAGGATTGACCATTGACCCTAAACTTCCTTATAATAAATTTAGGTTTCGGACTCCCGTTTTCACGCTGGAAACCGACGAAAATAAAATTAAAGGGTTTTATCGACCGAGTTCTGATTCAGATTGCCTCATTCGTGTCCGGAAACCTGAAGATTGGACTAAAAATATCACGGCGTCGGTTAATGGTCGGCCAGTCAGGGAGAAATTTGAGATTGAGGATCAGTGGCTTTTATTGAAGCTTAGAATTCCAGATGCGGGGATCTCGTTTTCTCTTGAGCATCTCTGAAAGTTCTATGATGTGAACTACCACTGCCGAAAAACAGGTGGATTCCTCGTTCCTTGACCACCGCCTGCGAGCGCAGGGCTTACACGATCTCCAGAGGCGTGACTTCCCGTAGTCCCTACGGTAATACCATTATTACTAATGATTGTGATTCCTTGTTCTTGAAGAATTTTCAATCCTTCTTCTTTAAGATTAGTTGAGGCGTTCACATCTCGATCGTGCGTTGCCCCGCATGGACACGTCCACGTCTTTTCACTCAGTTGCAGGTCATTGTTTATCTGACCACACACCGAGCAACGTTTGCTGGACGGGAAAAACCGATCCACTAAGACAAGATGCTTGCCTTGCCACTCCAGCTTGTACCGTAAATACGAGATGAATTGATACCAAGAGAAATCTAAGGTCACCGATTTGGACAGTCTCGAGTTGAACTGTCGCATCCCTTGAATGTTCAAATCTTCCAGGATGATGGCATCAAATTGGGTACTTAAGGCATGGGTAAGTTTATGCGTCCAATCCATTTTTTGATTGTGGATTTTCTCATACCCCTTCGCTAGCCTCAATCGTGCTTTCTCTCGATTTTTAGACCCTTTTTGCGTGCGGGATAATCGTTTGTGTAACCGTTTCAATTTTCGTTCTTGGGCTCGATAAAAGCGGGGATTGGTTAATTCCGTAGTTTCATTAACAAGAAAGTGAGGAGCTGACATATCAAAGGCTTCAATCCTGATAGGCGGGATGCTAGTAAGGGGTTCCACATCAATTTCTACCTCAATGATGATTGCCACATGATATTTATTCGTTCTAGTTTTACTGACGGTTACGTGTTTAATCGGATGGATTATTTGCCTGTTATCTCGATAGTTCACCCAGCCAACTTTCGGGAGTCTGATTCTCTTGGCTTCATGATTGATTCGAATGTTGTTAGTGATGTTGTAGGTCGTGTAAGCTTGCTTGTGCTTCTTTGATTTGAATTTGGGATGCCCAATCTTCTTCCCCTTACGAATGCCTCGAAAAAAATTTTGAAACGCTTGGAAGAGATTGCGGGTTTCCGATTGGAGTGCTTTGGAATCCACTTCGCTTAGAAAGGGAAATTCCTGCTTGTATTGCTTTTCAGTCTTGTATTTATGGGAATGTAATTGATCTTTATCCTCTTTAAGCATATTATATACAGTTCGCCGTTCTTCTAGCATTTTATTGTGGAGAAATCGACAACAGCCGAAAGTTTTATTGAGCAGCTCCTGCTGTTGCTTATTCGGGTAGATTCTGACCTTAATCCCCTGATTAATCTTCATTTTTCCTTTAAACCAACACAGGTTTCTTACATTAGTATTGGAGTCGGTTCTATAAAAGCACGAGAGATACCTGAAAGTATTATAGGTAGCAAAAGGAAAAATGCTAATTACACGACTGACACGTATTGAAAGCTTGAGTCAATATCTAACAAAGTCCTCTCTCGTTAATCGATAAAAATACCAACCTAACCGCGACGCTTCATTTTTCTCGTAAAACTTAATGGCTGGTTCGTTCCACGTGAGTACGGCCCACTCAACGCGGCCACTTTTCCTCCTCTTTGCTTCTTTGACACAGAAATTAAACATTTGTTGCCCATAGCCTTTTCTTCGATACTCCTCCAATAAAAATAAATCCTCTATGAAGAGGGTGGGTAGGGCAAGAAAGGTGGAATAGGTCATGAAATAAATAATATAGCCAATAGCAGTTCCATTCAGAATAGCCAAATACGCTTCATATTTCGGATTTTCTGATAGACCATCCCTTTTCAATCTGACCTTAGCTTCTTCATCTGGACCCGGTAATCTCTCATATTCGGCTAATTTTCTAATCAACGAAATAAAATCATCAAAATTCGCATCTGAAATCCTTTCGATAACGAAATCATTTGTCATAAGTAATCTAGGATGTAAATTAATTTATATACTAGCGGTTTTCTCTATTAAACCAAATGATTCACGAACTCTACATCATCGACTTGAACTACCACTGCCTAAAGGCAGGTGGATTCCTCCTTCCTTGACCACTGCCTGCTAACACGGGTCTTACACGATCTCCAGAGGCGTGACTTCCCGTAGTCCCTACGGTAGTATGATCATCGTTAATGATCGTAATTCCATAATCATGAAGAATTTGTAATCCTTCTTCCTTAATATTAGTTGAGGCATTCACATCTCGGTGGTGCGTTGCCCCACATTGACACGTCCAAGTCCGTTCACTCAGTTGCAGATCATTGTTTATCTGACCGCACACCGAGCACCGTTTACTGGACGGGAAAAACCGATCGACTAAGACAAGATGTTTGCCTTGCCATTCTAGTTTATACCGCAAGTACGAGATGAATTGATACCAAGAGAAATCTAAGGTCACGGATTTGGACAATCCCGAATTGAATTGTTGCATCCCTTGAATATTCAAATCTTCTAAGATTATAGCGTCAAAATGGTTACTTAAGGAATGGGTAAGTTTATGTGTCCAATCCATCTTTTGATTTTGGATTTTCTCATAGAACTTCGCTAGTCTAAGTCGAGCCTTCTCTCGGTTCTTTGATCCTTTTTGCTTGCGAGACACTAATTCATGCAATCGCTTCAATTTACGTTCTTGGGGTCGATAAAAGCGGGGATTGGTTAATTCCGCAGTTTCATTAACAAGAAAGTGAGGAGCTGACATATCAAACGCTTCAATCTTGTGAAGTGGGATGGTAGTAAGGGGTTCTACATCAATCTCTACCTCAATGATGATTGCCACGAAATATTTATTTGTTCTCGTTCTACTGACGGTTACGTGTTTAATCGGATGATCAATGTTCCTGTCATCTCGGTATTTGACCCACCCCACCTTCGGGAGTTTGATCCTCTTGGAATTTTGATCGATTCGAATGTTGTTATTGATGTTGTAGGTCGTGTAGGTTTGCTTCTGCTTCTTCGATCTGAATTTGGGATGGCCAATCTTCTTCCCGTTGCGGAATCCCCGAAAGAATTTTTGAAACGCCTGGAGGAGATTGCGGGTTTCCGATTGGAGTGCTTTGGAATCCACTTCACTCAGAAAGGGAAATTCCTGTTTGTACTGCTTTTCAGTCCTGTATCTATGGGCATACAATTGTAGCTTATCATCTTTCAGCTCTTCATAAACTTTATTTCGTTCTTCCAGCATTTTATTGTGGAGAAACCGACAACAGCCGAAAGTTTTATTGAGCAGCTCCTGCTGTTGCTTATTCGGGTATATTCTGACCTTAATCCCCTTATTAATCTTCATTTTAACGTTAAACCAGCAGGAGTTTCTTAGATTATTATTGGATTTTATTCTATTAAAGTAAAAGAGATGCCTGAAAGTATTATGGGTAGCAAAAGAAAAATTAAAAGAGTATAGATGATTCCCTCTTTCGCCTCCACCACATCGCGGTGCTGCCAAACGCGGCTAGCGCAGCAAAACACCAGAGAAGCGCGAACCCGCCAATCGCCGCGCTCACCACGACCTCGAATGAGAACTCGCAGAACGGGGCCCCCTCGTGGGACAGGGTTGCGGTGATGTTGTAGGTTCCCGGGACGAGTTCTATGGCGAACCCTGCCAGCTTGGAGCCCGGATCCATGGCGCGGGTGTAGGATTGTATGGTCCCGCGGAAGTCGGAGAGGTTGTAGGTGATGTCCAAGGAGTACGCCTCCTGGCTCGTGATGTTGTAGGGGAACCACTGCATCCCTTCCGTGTGTTCTTGGGGGGTGTCAAAGAGGAGATTGAGCGTTATCTCTGGCATATCAAACTTAAACTTACGCAGGGTCCAGGTCGTCCCGGCGTGCATCATATCATCCCGAATGCCATCCCCATCGAAATCCCCAAAGAAGCAAGTTCCATGCTCTCCTCCGAACCCGAGGAGGTTTCCTAAACCATCGAAGGCGTACCCGGTCTGGATTCCTCCAACATAGATGTCGTTCTCGAGCCCGTCCCCGTCAAGATCGGCGATGGTCACGCGCCCCAGCTGGGTAGGGAGGGTGGCATTCCAGAGCTCCGTTCCCGTCCCGTCCACGACGTGAAGGGTCCGGAGCTCGCCACCGATGGCTGAGACGAAGGCGAGATCATCCACGTACCCATCGTCATCGAGGTCCCCTACTGCCAAAAAAGAATACCAATGATCGAGCGAGTAGTTCCAGAGCTCCTGCCCGTTCCGGTCGATCACGAACACGGCGCGCCCGTAGAGCGAGCTCACCGCCACCTCGTTCGGCGCCCCATCCCGGTCAAAGTCACCGATGACGAGCCGCGCGGACGTGGGGCGAGGCGTGCCAGTTCCACCAGCTGGGAAGCTCCACAGCAGCCCTCCCGTCTCGTTCAGGGCGTAGGTCCAATTCATGGTCGTCATAACCACGGTATCGTCGCGGTACCCATCCCCGTCGAGGTCCCCGATCTGTATAGCCCCTGCTAGCAGCCCGAAGGGAACGTATACGGTGAAGTTCCAGTGCGCCTGCGAGGGACCCTCGAGGTAGGGGAACGCGGAGATGAAGGGGTAGCTCCCGTTCTTGAAGTCGATGATGATGTCATCCGCGTACCCATCGTGATCGATGTCCCCCGTCGCGTACATGTTATTACATGCGGTATAGTTCACATATTGCGGAGTTCCATTGACAGCAGTTGTTATCATTATGCCAGTCTCATTGTACGCTTCCGATCCCGCGATCGTGTTATACCCTCTATTATGGTAGAAATCGTCAGCATAACCATCGCGATCAAAGTCTCCACTGATGATGTAGGTTACTTGAAAAAGACTCGCGACAGTCCATTGGTGTGAGCCGTTTTCGTCAAAGGCAGAAACTTTCGCCCCATTTGCCCACAGGACGGCTTCCGAGCCATTATTTGAGTCGGCAACTCCAGCGCACATCTTAAAATCATTCGAGGGGTCGTAATCCTCCATGGGGATGAAGGACTGGAGCAGGGTCGTCCCATTGCAGGCGGAAATCGGACCACCCCCGTAGAAAAGGGGGCAGGCGAAGATCAGGATCAAGCTAAGTCCTGCAAGGTGCTTCATTTGAACCAATTCCTCCTACTTGTAATTTACGGCTGCACCTATTTAAGATCATTGATCTCCCCCGGGTCGTGGTTGAAGAATTGTCGTGGGTCCATAGAGCGCACCCCTGAACCCGATGGGTTGGAACAGCATACACCATCTCACGCTTGTAGGGAGAGATTAAGGTGGGATCTTCTCTACCGATTCCCTCGACTTTTACCTCGACTTTGATGCACCTAGTTTGTAAATCTTCGATCCCTAATGAAACAACATTAATAATATACCCTTGGATATTATTAAGCTAATCATAAAATAGCGATTGGAACGAAAGTTGAAGAGAAAAAGGAAGCATAAAGGTAGAATAAATTATTGAAATTGCCGTGAGGGATGAGAAATGGAGCTCGGAATTAAAAGACGCGTAGAAGACATTTGCAAATGCACCCAGTGTGAATAATGCCGTGAAATAATATGATTTACGAGTTGTACATAATTGATGCTAAGGGCGGCATACCCTTTGTAGACAAGACCTACAGGGAGATCCATCTAGGTACGAGTAATACACTGATCAGCGGCCTGCTCCACATCGTATATTCAGCCTTTGATAGTGAAATGGAAATTGGAAAACTAAAGTCCCTGACAACTCAAGATTATAAGCTGATTTACTTAAAAAACCAAGATTATCTCTTCGTGACCCTTGCAGATATTAAGTTAGAAGAAAGTAAAATTCAAACAATGCTAAATCAAGTCGCCACTTCTTTCCTCGATCAATATGGAGGGATGTTAGCTAAATGGTCGGGAAATTTGACGGAGTTCTACCCTTTTTTTCCAAAGATGGACGAAATTGTGATCGAGACCATCGCAGGACTTTTCTTCGAAGGTTACCCCTCTAATATTGTTGGATTAGTTGATTATATTGGCCAAAATTATTCGTTGGAATATCAAGAGTTGATTGGAAAAAGTCTTGCTCGTAAAATTCTCGCCAGCCGATTTTCTGATGTGGTGAAGAAGAGAAATCTGAAAAAGGAGCTCTCTAAATTTACGGTAATCAAGGGGCTGGCTGATGAATCAATCGTATTGAGCGTCTGTCCCTTCTGTCGAAAGAAAGAATCTCCAATACCACTATGTAATTTTGTTTCGGGTTTTATAAATGGGATGTTGCAATCAGATGAATGGGTTGAAAAAACCTGTGTAAGCTGCGGAGATGAATATTGCTCATTTGGTAGGGCATCTTAACTCCAGATGTAAATTATTTAATAACTGCTCTATTTTTGATAGAAAATCTTTTTATAAAAATTTATTATTCGTTATTGAACCGGTACAAATACGTAAATAATAGGGGTAGAAAATTTTGGATTTATTGAATTTTATATGGCCACCAGAACCAGATGACGTCCCAACTATCACAATTGAACTTGGAATCTTCATTATTGGAATTATAGCAGGTATCATTGGGTTACTGATTTGGAAAAATAATCGGATACTTGCGAAAAAAGGGCTGCCTGAATGTGTTGGTGGATTTTTTATGTTTGCATTTCATTCACTTTTTGATGCACTTGATACTATTTGTGTGAATGACATTTTACAGACAAACCTAGACTTAACGGATTCGATATTCTCCATTGCTGGTTTAGCTCTGATTGCTGTCGGAATTATTCGTATTTCTATATATGGAGCAAAAATTTGGAGAGAATTATAATAAACATAAGGTGATATGAATGTGGGAAATGGAAATAACGTTTCTGCTAATTATGCTTGTGATAATAAATATAGGAGTTCTCATTGGCATTTTAAAATTCAAAATTCCATCGATAGTCTTGTATATTGATATTATTGTAAATGCAACAATCGTTCTTCTTTTATTAACTTATTTCAATGTTGGATCGTTCATAAAAGTATATGCACCTTATGAATATGAGTTAAAAGTTTTTGATGTTAGCCTAGAATACCTGGAATTGGTAGCATTCCTTGCTATTTTCTTCGCAGCTTTCATTGCAAGAGCTAAATATCCTGTAATTGGTGGTAAAGGGTGGAATATCTTATTACTCGCAATAATGATCGGCTCTATTGGTATGATTTTAGATATTTATGGTGAGTATTTTTGGTTGGAATATGATCCTTTTTTTCTGATATATAAGCTGACTACGAATATATTCCAAATCGCAGGGATTATTGGATTAGCAGTGGCTTTCATTGCCTTCTATAAATTTAGCGAGATTCTCTTTACGCCCTCGCCTAAAGAATGAAATTCAAAAGCTCTGAAAGTCCTTTTTTTTATTTTTTATTTCATTGAAAAAGTTTAAAGAAATAATTACGTTAGTTGTAAGAGGTGAAAACCATGCAATATCAAAGAGCACTTTCCGTGAGGAAAATATTTACACCGATTAAGATTAATAAAATGGAAGTGAAGAACCGGATCCTGATGCCCGCAATGCACATGAATTATACTGGGTCAAAGGGTGAAATATCGGATAAATTGATTGCGTTTTATGAAGAAAGAGCGAAAGGTGGTTGTGGGCTTATCATTGTCGGCGGTGCACATTTTACTAAAACTTCATTTTATTCGCCGAACATGCTGAATCTAATGGATGAAGATATTAAAAAGCAAAATATTCCTAAACTGAAGATATTCGCTGATACTATTAGGAACGCGGGAGCGAAAATTGCAATTCAGCTTCTTCATCCGGGAAGATATGGCCTTTTCGGTGAAACATATGCGCCATCACCAGTGCGATCTGGGATTAAATCTACGGGTGCAAGAATGCCAAAAGAACTAACCATTGCACAAATCCAAGAAATTATTGAAGATTATGCGCAAGCGGCGCTACTTTTAAAGAATGCGGGAGTAGATGCCGTTGAAATATGTGGTAATACTGGTTATCTTCCTGCTCAATTTATATCCAAATTTACAAATAGACGAACGGATAAATACGGAGGAAAAGAAGTCACGGATAGGATGACGTTCAATGTTGAACTTCTTGAGCGCATGCGGGAGGTTGTGGGTCTTGATTATCCGATTATTTATCGAATGCCCACGGATGATCTCCTCCCAGAATCTTCCACATTCAAAGATTACTCCATTGTTGCACCATATCTTGAAAAAGCAGGAGCTGACATGCTCCATTGTGCTGGTGGGTTCCACGAGAGCCGCGTGCCTCAGCTTACCATGGGGGTCCCTCATGCATTTACCGCTGTCTTAGCAGGGCAAATTAAGAAAACTGTGAATATCCCAGTGGCACTCGCTCATCGCATCCATGACGCAGAAACAATGGAGAAAATTCTCATCGCGGGTCTAGTCGATATGGTTGGACTTGCACGCCCGCTCATTTGCGATCCAGAATTACCTAATAAGCTGCAGGCAAGGCAATTTGATGAAATTCGATGGTGTGTCGCCTGTAATAACTGTTTTGATTGCGTTTTTCAGGCCCAGCCAGTTCATTGTTTCCAGAATATTCGAGCAGGAAAAGAATTGAAATATAAGATCACGCCCACGGAAACTCCAAAGAAAGTTATTATAGCCGGAGGAGGAGTTGGCGGCATGGAAGCAGCTCGGATATTAAAAATGCGAGGACACGAGGTAATTCTGTTCGAGAAGAACAAATATTTAGGCGGGGATCTATACATTGCAGGAAAGCCACCTGGACGCGAAGAGTTCATGAGAGCATTAGATTTTCTCATTAATCAAATGATTAAGCTCGGTGTTGATATCAGATTAAATACAGAAGCTACCACTGATATTATTTTAAAGGAAAATCCAGATGCAGTTATTGTGGCTACTGGTAATGTTCCAATCATTCCACCAATCCCAGGAATTGATGGAAAAAATGTGGTTCTTGCTAAAGATGTTCTTCTCGATAAAGTAGATGTTGGGGAGCAGGTTGTTATAATTGGTGGCGGTGCTACTGGTACAGAGACTGCCCTCTATATTGCACGGTTAAATAGCCTCCCGGCAGAGAATGCAATGTATCTCGTGCAACATGGGGTGCTTTCCTTTGAAGATGCTTTTGAAAAATGGCGTTACGGAAAGGAAGTCACTGTCCTAGACATGCTTCCAAAGATGGGGACAAATATTGGTGGGACTACCCGCTGGACAATCTTAAAAGATTTGGCATATCGCGGCGTGAAACTGATTCCCAATGCTACAGTCGAAAAAATCACGGAGAAGGAAGTCATTTACAAGGTTGGTGAGGAAACAAAATCCATTCCCTGTGATACTGTCGTGATTGCCGCAGGTGCGAAAGCAAATAGAAAATTGAATGAGGAACTGAAAGGTAAAGTTGAAGACCTGAGGGTTATCGGCGATGCAAAACGCCCACGAAAAGCGATTGAGGCACTAGAGGAAGGGTTTAAGACAGGATTGCGTATTAAATAAGTTTTTTATATTAAGAGTAAACCAAGGTAAAGCACGACGGCAACGCTAACTGGAACGACGAAATTATCATCTAACCAATGATTTGTAGGGATGATGCTCTCAGAAATGCTTCCCACGAGTGCAGCAATAAGTGCAACTATCCAATTAAACTGACCGCCAATAATTAATACGATAATAATCCCCACAAAAGTAATCCCAAAAAAGGCCAGAGTGCCCTCAATGGATTTTATTTTATTATAAGGCAATTTATGTTTTCCAAACTGCTCTCCAACCATAGTACTGAGGCTATCGCCGAACGTGAAGGCGACTACTGCGCCAATTACAGCTAATACAGCTACATCAAGAATGGCCACGATGTAAAGGGCGTGTATGTAAACAATAAGCCCAAAAATTGAAAGAGCTGCTAAAAGCCACATTGTTGGATAAAAGGGCTTCGGATTTTCTTGAGAATTAGGATCGTATCTTCGGTCTAATCGCCCAACAAAAATCAATGTTTTTGTATACATGCCGTAAATATTCTTTCTTACGTAAAAATATTCGTGAATGAGAAATGCCATCAATATTGAAAAACAGATCCACCCTAATTGAATTATACCAAAGAGAGCGAATAGCAATGCGACTAATCCTCCCGCTAGATGAGAATATTTTCGGAAAGTTTTTCCCCATTTCTCAATAGGCACCGTATCCAAACGATTTGAAAATAAAATTATAATTATGTTTACGATGAAATACATGGAAAATAGAACGAATAACACGAATTCGTTCAAAACATTTAGAACATATCCGAGACAATTAATCCCAATAAACACAAGTACGATTAGTAAGCTGGAGAGGACGGACCCTTTAGTTATTCTTACTTTGATTCTACCCATTTCTTGAGTTTGCGATTCTGTCGAAGCCATTCAGAACAACTTTAGGTCTTTATCATGATCGTATAAATCATACCTTAAAAAAGAGTATTATACATTTAGAAATCATTCATACTAAGAAAAGTCATAGTTTCAATTTGTACTTTGATGTAAAAATTGCTTGAATGAAGATTAATTACGTGTTTCAGAGGCCCCTTGCTCGAGCTCAAAAAGACCCAGAATGGGAATGATTACATTCGACTTCCGAAATAAAGTTTCGTAATAAAGTTCTTTAACGAATCTTTCCATCCTAAAGTTTCGTAAAACATCCTTGAAACCGGTAGCCTCATCTAATTTTAAATTGAAATTAAGTTTGTACGTCTTTAATCGGTTAAGGTAACTTGTTAAAAATAGCTTTTGACATAAGTCTTCCCATTGTTTTGAAAAGGATATCAAAGGTTGGAAAGGATTAGATTTCTTTTTATCGTTCTCAAGATGGGAATCTAGTGTTTGGAAATAGATATTAATGAAATCTTGATTACTAAGATTGTATTTCATTTTGGATTGGTCTTTTAATGCATTATATTTTATATAGTGAAAGGCTGAATGAATACTTGCTAGATCTCGGAAAATGGGGTCTTTTTGAAACTTTTCTTCGATACTCAATAAGGGATCGCCTTCGAAATCTAGTATGGTAAAGGTTATTTTACCAGAGGATTCAGTCGTAAGCATTTGCGCAAGGTGCAGATCTTGATGTATCTTTATTTTCATCGTTCCGTTTAATAAATCCCAACTTTTTGAATGTATCATCTGTTTTACAAAAGTATCTAAATGATTCAATCGTGTGCGTATATCTATATTCGTGTTAAATTCAATTTGGAGAGTGTCATAAGAGATTTGAAAGAGAGATCTGATTTTTTCTTTCCAATTCTCAATATCTTTTTTATTTATGTTTTCAGGCTTGAAAAGGGCATCATTTATTTTAGATGAATAGTAATGTAAATCCGCTACGGTTTGACCCAAAGTTTTACAATAATTCTCAATCGGCTGAATTTTTTTTCCAATCTTCCAACCAGCAATCTGGGTGTTTAAATTCTTCCAAAAGGGGAGACCCCCATCCCCCTGTGCCTCTACATGCTCTGAAAAAAGCATAAGTGTAAATATCGAATCGTGAATTTTTATGTTCATGAGTCCAAGAGGTTGAGGAACCTGATGAAATCCTTCTTCATATAGCATTTTCAACATTTTAGTTTCGGGGTTCCTGGATAAAATTCGATAAATTTTACATACCCATTGCGTATTGTCATCACATGTAATTTTATAGAGCGTGTTAGTTGTATTGCCATCTCCTAATAGAAAGTTAGATTTAATCTTCAAACTTTTTTCCAATTTAGATGAAAATGGTTTAAATTGAATTGAGTTGGAATTGGCTGATTGAATCTTATGCCCTTTGGTGAGATGTTCGAGGAGTGTTTGGAAAAACTGGGGATTTGATTCAGCGGAACGTATGGAGAGGATTTGGTCTTGACATTTGAGACGAATTGGAAACTGTTGAGAAGTTTCGACACTTCGGGCCATTTCTATTGGAACAAAATAAGTGAAAGCAGGATTATCTTCTCTTTTAGTTATTAATTCAACTAAAAATCCAATAAATTTATACGAATCAGAGTTAAATAATATGAATTCATCTTTTTCTATTATTGTATCCTTATAGGTGGTAGAGGTTCCTGTCCAACGTTGAATTTGAACCCATTCTCTAAGATATGGGAGTAATTTTTTGGGATCATTCCAGATTTCACTAAGCTGCAGATTTACAGGAAAATCCACCCTATCGCCAACCAGGTTCATGTTTTTGGAGATTAATCTAAGCAACATTATCATAAATGTATAAAAATGAAATCTCACCATTTACTAATTATACTTGTAATGTATCAATTGAAAGAAAAATTACCCGATATGGATGCAGTAAATTCAGGTCTCCTTATTCAAAATCCTCTTCATTACCTTGAGCCTAGAATGATGAACCTAGTGAATGATTTTGAAGCGAGGGAGTCAAAGTTCCTAGAATCAATTGATGAGGCGGCAATTAGAGATCTTTTTGATAGGGCAGATGAATTAGAAGCGGGCTTAACTAATTTCCAATTATTTTTTCTAAAAACTTAACTTTGGGGAATCACTAAATTTCCTTCATTGCATCATTATTTACTATTTCATTTTTCCATACAACGTATTTCTTTTTTGCTTTTCTATAAAAAATATAAAGACAGAGGAGAAAAATACCTGTAAATAGACAAGCTAAGGGAACTACTATGTTAAATGATAAAGGATTTCTCCCCCAAAATGTAATATTCATAAAAATTAAGATAGTTAAAAGTATAATGAAAGGAATACTAAAATACACCATCAAAATTTTAAGGAGTCTTTTTCTTTTATCCCAAAAGCATTTAACACATAGAAAAGATACGCCTATGAAATGAGATATTGTGGAGCAATTAATGCATGAATTTATTCCACATTGTTCACATTTATTAATACTCGGTCGGAAATCATGGTACTTACACGGTACAAGTTGCTGAGTTCGGATTAAATGGTGTATTTCATCGTCAGAAATAGTTCGTTCATCAATAGTTTTCATCCAAAGATGATGTTTCATTCTTTCTTTAAAAAACGAATTAATGTAGTATAAAACAAATCCAGACTCGATTATCAACACTATTAGTAAAGTAATTGGGTTAAATACTTGGAACAGGAATTGAAGTGTAAGATGAAAGGCTAATAAAGAACCATAAATTATTAGAATTAATTTCATTGCAAAATTCAATTTTTTTTGCTTACAACGAGGGCATATCTCGGGGTAAACTCTTACCCATGCTTTCGGCATATCGACAGTGCACTCGTCACAAATGGGGTTCCCACAATTAGCACACCAAGTAGAATTCAACTTTTTGGAATGGTACTTGCAGTTGATAATTCCACTATTTTCCATAGAGTTTTCCATTTCTTCTTTTATAATCATTAGATTTTATTCTCGACTTTAAAAGATATATTCTTTATTATCGAAATTAATTTTTCAATTTTTTATGCATCTTTTCTTTAATTCATTAACATGCCAAAATTCGATTGATTAATCGTATTAAACGTTGTCCAAGTTTATACGATCTGCATCAAGAAGAGTTTTAAATGTCTAGCCTCGATTCAGAGAAAATCTTACAGGAAAATACTTTTTTGGTAAAAAAACTTTAAATAAATTGTGAGAAAAACTTTACAAATCATTCGTTACTGTGGTAATACCGGGGATTATTTACAGTTTTTAACTCCGGACAGTTCATCATCTTCTTTCTAACCCGTCTAGCGTGGCTTAAACATGGTTGAATGGACAGCTGTCATACTTGCTGGAGGTATCGGGTCGCGGTTAAGACCAATAACGGCCGATCGTCCCAAACCATTGGTTCCAGTCGTAGGAAAACCCATGATAGTTTATACCATTGATTTACTACGCTATGCAGATGTTCAAAATATCATTGTAGTAGTCAAACATATGGGAGACCAGATCCGGGATTTCTTAGCTCAGCAGGATTTTGGTGTAAATATCAAAATTCCTCATGTAGATCCCTTAGATACGGCGGACGCTGTTAGGAAAGTCAATGACCTTATTAAAACTGATCATATAGTTGTAACAATGGCAGACATCATCACGAACATACATTTACGCGAATTTCTCGATTTTAACTTGGAGAAGGGCGGAATCGGAACCATCAGCCTTGTCCATACGGATGATCCTAAACAATTTGGAGTCATAGTCCTTGATCAAGAAAGTAAGATCCATTCCTTTTTAGAGAAACCAGAGTCTGTAGAACTGTATCTTTCGTCCATGATTACCACTCAAAACGTGCATTTGCACCGAAATATCATCAATACCGGGATTTATGCATTTACTCGAGAACTTCTAGATATACTCAATCGAGCCAACCTTTTGGACTTTGGTAAGGACGTATTTCCCTATCTTTTAGAAAACGAATACAATCTTTACGGATATGTTGGCCGATATTATTGGCAAGATGCTGGAAATCCGGAATTTTATAAATACACGAATTGGGATTTACTTCGAAAATGGGCGTGGCCTATTGTCCCACCTGGGACTGAAGTGCGAGAGTTTGTCTGGATTGGAGATAATTCACGCGTTCCAAATATGAATGATATACATCAGCACGTGGCTATCGGAAACAATACACATCTGGCGGATAATGTCCGCATCGAAACCTTGACATCTCTTGGAAATGACGTGCGAGTTGGCCAGAATACCGTAATAAAAGAGAGCGTGATTTGGGATAACGTGCAGATAGGGGAGAATTGCCGCATAATGAGCAGCATTATCTGTGAGAACGTTGAAATTGGAGATGAGGTAGTCATTGAGCCTAATGTGGTCATTGCCTCCAATTCAAAAGTAAAATCTGGAATGAAAATTGCTGCCGAAAGCCAGTTTGACCCGCATTCCGAAATAGGTTATTGAAAAATTATTTATACTTATTTTATTATACACCAATTCTGATTGTATATTAATTTGGATAGATTGAATTGGAATAATTCCTCAATTGAAAACAAAGATGGAATAATATGTCAAAAAAAAGGTTTAAATTGACAAGCAAGACGATGGTTCGGGATGTCATAAAACACAAGGCAGAAACTGTAGGAGACATGGTGTGGTTAACCTTCATAAAAGATTTTGATAAGGGCCTTGATGAGAAATATACCTATAAGGACATGCATTTATTATCAAATCGTTTGGCAAATGGCTTATCAAAATTAGGGTTTAAAAAGGGAGATGGAATCGCATTAATGGAGCCCAATTCTCCAGAATTTCTAATTGCCGTTTTTGCTACTTTTAAATTGGGAACATACATGCCACTAGTTAATACAGCCCTAAAAGGTGAGGCTTTAACCTATATTTTGAATCATTCAGATGCCAAAGCGATAATCCTCAATCATGCTTATCTGCAAACTTACTTAGCAATTGAAGATCAATTAAAAACCATCAAGCTTATCATAATTAATTTGAAAGATGCGCCAGATGATTTTCAATTACCCGAAGGAGCAGTATCGCTCCAAGATGTAATGCAAGCACCAGATGATGATATTGACGTGGAACTTGACCGCAAGGATTTGGTGTTATTTATGTATACCGCAGGGACTACTGGCCTCCCAAAAGCAGTGACATTTTTGCAGGGAAAGTTGATAGGGGGGAATGATGTTTCAACACTCGTGCAAGGCTTGAAAATGCTCTATCTTGTAGGCGATGACGTGTTATTTACGGCATTACCTCTATGTCATGCCAATGCGCTATTTCTTACCAGCTTTACGGCTTTTTTTAACGATGTGCCCTTGATCCTTGGCAAAAGATTTAGTGCCAGCCGGCATTGGAATATCTGTCGAAAATACAATGTTACTTCCTTCAACACGCTTGGAGCGATGATTCCAATTTTGATGAAACAACCAGAGAAACCAAATGATAAAGATCACAATATTAAATTAATTACTAGCGCGGCCTGTCCGAGAGAAGTATGGGAAGCGTTTGTAAATAGATTTAATGTTAATTTGAGAGAATTCTATGCCGCAACGGATGGCGGTGGATTCATGCTTTTGAAAATTGGACCTGAGGAACAACCTGTAGGTTCAATGGGAAAACCAATGCCGGGGACAAATGCATCGATCTTAGATGAAGATGGAACCCATCTTGGCCCGAATGAAGTTGGTGAGCTTGTTTTTGAATGGAGAGAACGGGAAGCAAAGCAAAGAAAGGTCAACTATTACAAAGATGAAGAGGCATCAAAGAAATTAATTATAGAAGATAAAGATGGTAAAAAATGGTTCAGTACAGGAGACTTAGCATACAGGGACGAAAATGGCTGGTATTATTATGTAGATAGGAAACGAGACGCTATTAGAAGACGAGGCGAAAATATTGCAGCATACAGCATTGAAAATATCATCAATCAACATGACAAAATTTTAGAATCGGCAGCGTTTGGGGTCAGAGCTGAACTAGGGGAAGATGAGGTGATGGTTGCCGTGGTTTTAAAGCCAGGTGAAAGTATGACTCCAGAGGAACTTTTAGACTTTTGCCAAGAGAAAATGGCATATTTCATGGTTCCTCGATATATTGAATTCATGGACCAACTTCCAAAAAGTGAGGTTCATAGGATATTAAAGAGAGAGCTTAAAAAACGAGGAGTAACTCAAGATACCTATGATCGAGAAGAGGCAGGGTATGTTTTAAAACGTACTTGAAAAAATATAAAAAAATTGAAGTTATCGAAAAAGTGGATGAATATGACAAATAATGTATATGTATTTGGCGTTGGAATGATTAAATTCGGTAAATACCTTGACAAAAGTATTAAGAAATTGACAAAAGAAGTGCTTCAAGGAGTCCAAAAAGATTGTGACATTACTTTAGATCAGATCGAGGCTGCATGGTTTTCGAATTGCGCTTGGGGGATTTTCTCGAAACAACATAGCATTCGAGGTCAAGTGGCACTTAGTGCCAATGGTATTGATAAGATACCCATAATAAATGTTGAAAATGCTTGTGCGAGTGGGAGCACCGCGTTCCA
>JABXJT010000005.1 GCA_013375455.1 Candidatus Helarchaeota archaeon
AATTTTACCGATCAAATTGCTTGATAAGATTTTCTTTAAGTTGGATGAAGAGTTAGCTGCGTTGGGAACCTTCGAGAAGGATGATCTGGCCATCGACGCGACTGAAATTCTCACGTACTCCAATTCTTTTAAGCGGACGGACTCCGAGGCGGGCATTGGGCATAAATCCGATAAGCGCCATTTTCATGGCTATTGGGAGTTGCTTACAGTCGGAACTAGATCTGAAATGATTCGACTTCCCCCTTTAACAAGCCCAGGAGATAAACACCAAATTCTACAAATGAAAGAACTATTATCCGAGTTACCGAAACACTCTCATCTCAAATATACCCATGTTTTGGCAGATGGAATCTTTGACACGCAAGAGATTCAGCAAATCATCTTGGATGACTTAAAAAAGTTGCCCGTGATCAAGTATAATCCTAAAAAATCTAAAATTAAACGGCTTAAAGATTTATCAAATGTGAATTGGCGCTTCTTTAATCCTCTTCTGGCAGACATTCCCGCCTACCACAGGAAATATAATGAACGAACTGCTGCGGAACGCTTCAACGGGCGGCTAAAAGACGGCACGTGCGTCCGCCGATCTAACGTGCGGGGTCTCCAAAACAATCATAAATTCGTCTATTTTGGCATTATTACCCTCCAATTAATAACATTGACTCTCCAATATTTGATCAAAAACACTCAAAAAATGTACCAACTATCTTTAAAGAACTTTTTAGGAGGTAATAACTGAATCAGAATATAAAAAATGTTGAAAATTTGCAATTGTTGGCCCATGAGCAAGAAAAACTCCTAAATTTTGCTTTCTGACCAAAATGAAAATTCAGGTTAATTTTTCGACGAAAAAAGTTAAATTTTTAGTTTTGCAATTCCCTCATAACTTTTACAATACCTCATCGGTGGTACAGAAATGACCAATGGTATACAGGATTATCCGGATATGAGTTTGGCATCATTCTTTTCACGTTTTTTATTATTTTCTCAAAAATATACCTCATTCCCGCAAGCGAGAATAAATTCTTTAAAGAGGATCCAAGCAAACCACCATTTCGAGTTCGCCACGCACTCATTCTTCATACTTTACTCACGATTTTTATCTTCCTCTTTCTTTTTGCAACACAGATCATCCAGACTCTCGTCAGCCGGTGGGGGCAACTTGAATCCGGTGACCCTGCCACGTCCGGGCTAATTCGAATAATCTATGACTGGTGTAGAGGGGATCAAAATACCATGTACGTGTTCAGTGCCATCCCCCTATTTGCAAGCATATTGCTGATGGGATTATCGATCTCCTACATACTGCGAACAAATACCGAAAATCTCCGGTCTGCATTAAACGTGTGGGGCTATAGTTTCATTGTCGGCTGGATTGCGGCTACCGGATGGATGTACATTGCGTGGTTCAGCCTCGTGAATGGCGACCCCACTATGTGGTCCGCTCTCGCTGGAGGCAATCCGTGGGGATATTTTGGAATTGCAGGGTGGGGCGTGTTCTTCAATAATCCAATCGAACTAACGTTCATGATTGGGATGAGCTTGAGTTGTTCCTTCATCGCATTTTATGTAATTATAAAAAAATTGAAAGACTAAGTGATAGAGGAACTTTGGTAGTTAAAAAAAGAAATAAACGGACTACTTCGGAAGTGCAAGCAACTCCTGACTTAGCTGCCGGATGTGGTCCATTTCCTCCTTGATGATTCCATCCAACTTACCCTTTCCCAACTTTTCTGGAACAACATCCTTCATTCCTAGATAAAATACGATGGAATCTTTTTCAGCGGTAATGGCTGCCTTCAAGATCTCCTTCATCGAGGATAGATCAATATCCTTTTTATAAAAAATACGCGTATCAGCCAATGCCCGAAGGTAAGCTGCTGTTTCCCCTTCGGGGTCAAACGCAGTCAGCGCTTTCTCCTTGTCTGATAGCTCGCTCCTCATTGCCTTGAAGGTTTTTTCGTGATCATCTTCCATTTCCGCGAGGTGATTCAAAAGCTTTTTATGCGCCTCTTCAGCAACCTTTGCCGCCGCATCACGATAAAATTTTGCTCCATTTCGTTCGATTTGCTCTGCCGCTTCAAAAATTTCATCCGCATTAAAGGGATAACTCATTTCATCATAGCTCCTTTTTAATGGTTTAAGTTAATAATAATTCAATCTCAATATAAACATTATAGAAAATATTGCAGATTCATAAATTGCGCCTGGCTCTGAAAAGTGGTTCGCTTGTTCGTGGGGAGCAAGAGGCAACGATAATACGATTCAAGTCGTGCTCTTCAATGCCTTTCGATTTTTTAAGATACCCAATAAAGCGATGAAAGCCACTCTTCATAATTCCTTATCCATCGATGGAAATTTTTATAAAATTATTTTATTATTAGTTATTGGATTCTTTGAAAGAGGCTATTCATTGATTAAAGAATATTATGAGGCAGAATAAGAGTGGCAGAGATTTCTAAAACGAAAGTAAGCCAAGAACTGTCAAAATCCTTTGAAGATTTAATTCTTGAAGTCTATAATCTTGGTTTTTATGGGTAAAGTAAAGAATGCGTTAGTTTCTGCTCTGTTGATAAACCTCTGTTAGGGAAAAATAAGATTGAAGGTGAAAAATTTTGGAGATAAATACTAATTCCAAAACCTCAATAAAGAGTGTTGATTTAAGTTTTAATTTATCAAAAGAAATCTCAAAAATAGATAAAGTAAAAACAATTTTTGCTTGTTTTGAATGTGGAAAATGTACTTCAAGTTGTCCAGTTATAGACTTATTTCCATTGAATCCTCATAATATAACGAAATTAGCTGCCCTTGGAGCAACAAAATACGTTATGAAAGAGGAAATCCTTAATGTATGTTTAACCTGTAACGCCTGTAACGTAAGTTGTCCCCAAGATGTTGATTTTATTGAATTTATAAAATTTGGAAGAATTCTTTTACATAAATTAGGAATTGAATTGCAAGAAACTCATGACGGAATATTAAAAATAATTACTGATATTCAAGCAAATAGAGATAAACCCCCACAATTACCAGCGGATTTAATTCCAGAGGGATACCAAGTATCTGAAAAAGGTGAGGTAGCTTATTTTGTGGGTTGTCTTCCCATATTAGATACAGTTTTTCAAGATATTGAAGCGAATTCTTCAGAGATAGCACGAGATACAATAAAAATTCTTAATAAAATCCTCAAAAAACCGCCAGTAATACTGAAGAATGCAAAATGTTGTGGTCACGATGCATTATGGAAGGGCGATATTGAAACGTTTAAGAAATTAGCAGAACATAACGTGAATGAAATAAACAGGTTGGGGATTAAAACAGTCATTACATCTTGTGCTGAAGGATATAGAACATTGAAAAAAGATTATCCGAAATATGTTGAAAATGTGAATTTCGAAGTTAAGCATATTTCAGAATTAGTGGCTGAGAAAATTAAAAATAATGAATTAAAATTTTCTGAGAGTCTTGATAAAAAGGTTACATATCATGATCCATGTAGATTAGGAAGGCACATGAATGTTTATGATCCTCCTAGAGAAATTATTTCGAATATGAAGGAAAATGGAATCATTTTTACTGAAATGGATAGATCTTTCGAAAATTCTCTTTGTTGTGGCGTGAGTTGTTTTATTAATTGTAACGATTTTTCTAAAGCCTTGCAATTAGATAGATTAACTGAAGCCAAGGGAGTGGCAGATCTTTTAGTGACAACATGCCCAAAGTGTCAAATTCATTATAAATGCATGCAACATGAAAAAAAGGAAACGCCTTCAAGTGAAATAAATCTAGAAGTGACTGACTTGGTAAATTTAATTGTAAAAATGATGGGATTATGATAGAAGAAGGTGACTTATAATTAGTGGTAGGGGATAAACGATGGCCGTAAAAATTTTTGAAGATTTAGAAAAAGAAGTAGTAAATCGAGATTTGTGTAATTTATGTGGTGCCTGTTTAGCAGTTTGTACCTCAAATGAAATAAAAGCTTTGTCTATTGAAGATGGTAAGCCACGATACATAGATGCTTCTAAAGATCTCAGTAAATGTTTAGATTGTGGAATTTGTTACTTAGTTTGTGGGCAAACTGCGGAATTAAACACGGAAATTGATGATCTATATTCCGTAAAACCACCTATTGGTTCCTATAAATATCTCACCTCTGCGAGGACAACAAATCCTGAAATCCAACAAGTTGCTCAAGATGGGGGTGTTGTTACTTCAATTTTAAAATATTTATTGGAAAGGAATTTGATAGATGGAGCTATCGTTAATCAACCTACGGGGGATTGGGTATCAAAACCGCAAATTATTACATCAATTCAAGAATTAATCCAATCTGCTGGGACCAGATATTCAACCATTCCCTCTGTTCAAGAACTTGGAAATTATAAAATTCTCGATAAGGACGAACCAAGATTAGCATTTGTGGGGTGTCCCTGTCAAATCCAGACCATTCGAAAAATGCAAGTAATGAAAGCAAGACCTGGAATATTCGTAAAATATTTAATCGGTCTTTTCTGCATGGAAAATTTCAATTATGATACTTTAATAAAAGGGAAAATAGAAAAAGAGTTAAAAATAGATTTGAGTAAAGTTAAAAAACTTAATATTAAGGGAAATTTTTTCATTACGTTAAAAGATAATAGCCAAATTGAAATTCCATTAAAAGATTTAAGTCATTTGGTCAGAAACAATTGCCATTATTGTATAGATTTTACAAACCATTATGCTGATATTTCTATAGGGGGTATTGGATCTCCAACTGGATACTCAACAGTTTTAATTAGGACAGAAACTGGGAATGCACTCTTCTCCAACATGCTAATCGAAAAAGAGATTGAAGAAGTAGATAGTGAATCTCTAGATATTAAAGAAATAAAGGCAAAAATCCTCTCACTAATATCAAGACTCGGGCAAATTAAGTATGATAGAGGAACTAAAAATAAAGCAAAATTATGAATGAAACTTGAAGTGATTGATGATGGTAGAAAATAAAATAGGAGCGGTCATGGTTATTGGTTCAGGAATCGGAGGAATTCAGGCTTCTTTGGATTTAGCTGATCAAGGTTTTAAAGTATATGTGATTGAAAAAGAGCCGGTAATTGGAGGAATAATGGCTCAACTTGATAAAACATTTCCAACTAATGATTGTTCTATGTGTATTTTAGCTCCTAAAATGGTAGAAGTAGGGCGAAATCCAAATATTGATTTATATACCTACAGCGAAATCGAGAAGATAACAGGAACTGCTGGAAATTTCGAAGTTTCAGTCCTAAAAAAGGCAAGAGCTATTGATGAATCTAAATGTGTGGCATGTGCTATTTGTAGTCAAAAATGTCCTATTAGAGTTCCCGCTGAATATAATAAAAGTTTAAACCAAAGAACAGCTATTTATATTCCATTTCCACAAGCGGTTCCTTCTATTTATTTAATTGATAAAGAAAATTGTTTATTTTATCAAAGAGGAATCTGTAAAATCTGTGAAAAATTTTGTGATGCTCAGGCCCTCGATTTTGATCAGAAAAGTGAAACCATAAAATTGAAAGTTGGTTCTATTATTATCGCTATTGGAGCTGAAACCTTTAATGCATCTCAATTGCCCCAATATGGATACGAACAATTCCCAAATGTTATTACGAGTATTGAATTTGAACGAATTCTAAATGCCTCTGGACCATTTAGCGGGCATGTTATTCGTCCTTCTGATCAGACTATACCAAAAAAAATACTCTGGTTAAACTGTGTTGGCTCAAGAAATAGTAAAATCGGCAATGATTATTGTTCTAGCGTTTGTTGTATGTATTCGATAAAAGAAGCTGTAATCACTAAGGAACACGATCCGAATGTTGAGTGTTATATCTTCTTTATAGATATAAGGGCAGTAGGAAAAGGATTTGATGAATATTATGTAAGAGCAAGAGACTCAGGAATAAATTTCATTAAAGCACGGATCTCAAGCCTTGAGGAGAATCCTATTAACCAAAATATTTTAGTCGCCTATGAAAATATAGAAACAGGAGAATTAATAGAAAATGAATTTGAACTGGTAGTTCTTTCTGTGGGTTTGCAACCTTCTGATTCTGCTGCTAATTTTTGTAAAGAACTTGGAATTGACTTAAACGAATATAGATTTTGCTTGACTAATCCCTTTACTCCCTTGGAAACTAGTAAGCCTGGGATATACGTCTGTGGGACACTCTCAGGTCCTAAAGACATCCCGGAAACTGTAGCAGAGGCTAGTGGGGCTGTTGGAGAAGCAGCTTCATTGCTTCATACTGAAAGATATAAGTTAATAACTGAAAAAGAATATCCTCCTGAAATAAATGTTGAAGGACAAGAACCACGAATTGGGGTCTTTGTTTGCCATTGTGGGATAAATATTGGAAGTGTTGTTAATGTACCTGGGGTAGTAGAATTCGTTAAGACACTTCCGAATGTTGTATATGCTGAAGAGAATCTTTATACCTGTTCCCAAGATACTCAAGAGAAAATAAAACAAACTATCAAAGAACACAATCTTAATAGAATTGTTGTAGCGTCGTGTACCCCTCGAACTCACGAACCTCTCTTTCAAAATACTATTCGAGAAGCAGGTTTAAACCCATATTTATTCGATTTAGCAAATATACGAGAACAATGCTCATGGGTGCATATGACTGAACCAGAAGTAGCAACAGAAAAAGCAAAAGATCTTGTAGCAATGAGCATTGTAAAAATAGGAAATTCACAACCAGTATATGAAACTTCTGTAGATGTTACTCGCGCAGCATTAGTAATAGGGGGCGGAATTGCTGGAATGAGTGCAGCTTTGGAATTAGCAAATCAAGAATTTGAAGTCTTTTTAGTTGAAAAAGAAGAAGAAATAGGAGGCCTTGTGCGAAATATTCGTTATGTTTTAGGAGATGAAGATCCTCAGAAATATCTTAAGGCTTTAATAAACGATGTTAAGAATAATAAGAAGATTAAAGTATTCATAAATACCGAAATCGAGGATATTGGTGGATTTGTAGGGAATTTTACTATTAAAATAAAACATGAAAACGAAGAAAAAGAACTGCATTCTGGAGCAATTATCGTTGCTACGGGAGGAACAGAATATAAACCAACCGAATACATGTATGGTAAAAGCGATAAAATAGTTACTCAACAAGAACTAGAACAAAAACTCGTTAAAAATGAAATTGATGCAAAAAATGTTGTAATGATTCAGTGTGTTGGATCTAGAAATGAAAAACGCCCCTATTGTAGTAGAATTTGTTGCTCTGTCGCTATAAAAAATGCTTTAAAGTTAAAAACCTTAAATCCAGATACTGATATTACTATTCTCTATCGAGATATCCGAACATATGGTTATCAGGAAGAATATTACAGAAAAGCCAGAGAAAATGGAATAACTTTTGTTAGATTTCTTGAAAATAACGAACCAGAAGTAAATATAAATAATAATGAAATAGTGATCTCTGTAACTGATTCTTTAACGGGTACTAAATTGGAAAAAAGACCAGATCTAGTCGTGTTGAGTTCAGCATTCCTACCTACCGAAAATAAAGATTTATCACAAATGTTAAAAGTTCCACTCGAGCAAAATGGGTTTTTCTTAGAAGCCCATGTGAAATTGAGACCGCTTGATTTTGCAACGGATGGCATTTTTCTATGTGGCGCAGCACAATGGCCGAAATTCATTAATGAATCAATTGCACAAGCAAAAGGAGCTGCAGCTAGGGCTGCTACAATCTTGTCAAAAGATAAAATAAAAATTGCTGGAGCAACTGCAATAATTGACGAAGATAAATGTATTGGTTGTGGACAATGTCGTGAAGTTTGTGTGTTTAATGCCATAGAAATGGTAGAAGTGAAAAAGGAATTTGAAAATGCAAGAATGGGATCAAATCCTGTGTTAGAAATAACCAGATATAAATCTAAAGTTAATCCTGCTGTATGTAAAGGATGTGGTGTTTGCGTTAATGTCTGTCCTGTCGGGGCTTTAACTGCAATAAATTTCACTAAAAAGCAATTCACTGATATGTTTCGCTTTTATCTAAAAGAAATGGGTGTGGTAGAATGAATACAGAAGAATTTTCGCCAAAAATAGTAACTTTTTTATGTAATTGGTGTGGGTATGCTGCCGCAGATTTGGCAGGCGTGAGTAGATTTCAATATCCCACAAATATCAGGATTATAAGGATGATGTGTTCTGGAAGAATTCAACCCGTTCTAATTCTTGATGCATTTAGAAGGGGTAGTGACGGAGTTTTAGTATGTGGCTGCCACATTGGAGATTGTCATTATATATCTGGAAATGAAAAAGCTGAAGAAAGAATTGAACAAACCAAGAAACTACTTTCCCTTTTAGGGATTGAACCAGAAAGGCTCAGACTAGAATGGGCTTCTGCTGCTGAAGGAGCCAAATTCGCTAAAATTGTAGAGGATTTTACGGAACAAATTACCTCATTAGGGCCATTTGAAATAAAAGTTGAAGGGTGATGAAAATGGATGTAGAGAAAAATATTTTAATTATCGGTGCTGGAGTAGCTGGGATTTCTGCCTCACTAGATCTTGCAGACCAAGGACATCGAGTGTATGTTGTAGAAAAGAACCCTTCAATTGGAGGAGTGATGGCTCAATTAGATAAAACTTTTCCTACGTTAGATTGTTCTATCTGTATTCTCGCACCGAAAATGGTAGAATGTGCAAGACATGCTAATATTGAACTAATGACATACTCAGAGGTTCAAGAAGTTACTCCTATTAGAAATGGAGAAGCTTTTAAAGTAAAAATCCTTCTTAAACCTCGCTATATTGATGCATCAAAATGCACGTCATGCGGAACTTGTGCTTCAAAATGTCCATCGAAAAAGGCTCTATCAGAATTTGAAGTAGGATTAATAACAAGAACTGCTGCTCATATTCCGTTTCTTCAAGCTGTTCCTTCAGTATATCTAATAGATAAAGACAATTGTATATACTTTCAGAAAGGTAAATGTCGGGCTTGTGAGAAATTTTGTCCCTCTGAAGCCGTTGATTTTGAACAACAACCCCAAGAAATTGAAATTGAGGTTGCTAGTATTATTATATCTACGGGATTTAATCTCATGGATCCTACAGCATTAAAAAATTATGGATATGGAAAATATGCGAATGTAGTTTCATCCCTAGAATATGAACGTATTATGTGTGCATCAGGTCCAACTAAAGGGGATATTATTCGACGCTCAGATGATGATCATCCGCATAAAATGGCATTTATTCTTTGTGTCGGCTCTAGAAATGTTGGATTTAAGCCCTATTGCTCAAAAATTTGTTGTATGTACGCTACGAAAGAAGCAATAATGACCATGGAACATCATCCCGAGGCAGAGATTTTGGTATATTACAATGATTTACGAGCCATTGGAAAAGGTCATGATGAGTTTATGGAAAGAGCGAAGGATGAATATAGAGTTAATTATATCAAAGGACTACCTAGTCATGTATTTGAAGATCCGGAAACAAAAGATTTAGTTGTTCGACATACTGATTTTGCAACGGGTGAAGTGAAATCTGAAAGGGTAAATATGGTTGTTCTTTTCCCAGCAGTCATCCCCAGTAAAGGTTTAAAGGAACTTTGTGAATCATTAGATGTCGAACTGGATGAATATGGGTTTGTAAAAACAATATCTTCCACCAATTTCATCGAAACGAGTGTTCCTGGTATTTATACATGTGGATGTGCCCAAGGTCCAGAAGATATTTCGACTTCTGTAGCACAAGCAAGTGGTGCTGCAGCCAAGGCGGCAGGAAGAACTACTTTATTTAAAGCAGAAGAAATCAAAGAAGAAACTCCTGAAAAGGAAGTTTCACCAGAGGAACCTCCACGAATAGGTGTTTTCTTGTGTCATTGTGGCTCTAATATTGCTGGAGTGGTAGATATGGTTAAGTTGGAAGAAAATACTAAAACACTACCTGATGTCGTATATGTCGAAAGGAATCTTTACACGTGTTCAGAAGAATCTCAAATTAGTATAAGGTCAGCAATTGAGGAACATGATTTAAATAGAGTTGTTATTGCATCCTGTACTCCTCGAACTCATCTTCCGCTATTTCAAGTTACTAGTCGCAAAGCAGGTCTTAATCCTTATCTTGTATCATTTGCAAGTATAAGAGAATTAGTAAGTTGGGTTCATATGAATGAACCTGAAAAGGCGACTGAAAAGGCGAATGATCAAGTTCAGATGGCAGTAGCCAGAGCTGCCTTATTAGAACCATTATATGATACCGAAGTTGATGTACTCCCTGCTGCATTAATTGTAGGGGGTGGAATCGCAGGAATGACCGCTGCTCTAGCTATAGCAAAGAAAGGGTTTAAAGTAAACCTTATTGAAAAAGAAGAAAATCTTGGCGGATTAGTCAAGAAATTAAATAAAATTAATTTTGATGGTATAGATTCTAATGAAATGATGACCCCAATGATTCAGGCAATTAAAACGAATAAAAATATAGAAGTTTTTACTTCCACAACCTTAAAATCCGTAGATGGGGCTGTCGGAAATTTTGAAGTAACGATCACAAGTGATGGAACAGAAAAAGGTCTTAAAGTTGGGGTAATTCTCGTCGCCGTTGGAGCAGATGAATTCAAACCACAAGGGTATTATTCCTATAAAGAAAATGAGAATGTAATTACCAATTTAGAATTCAATGATTTAATTCGTAATAATCAATTAAAAGATGGCGAAACAACCGTTTTCATTCAATGCGTTGGTTCTCGGGAGAAGGAAGGTCGTCCTTATTGTTCATTGATTTGTTGTGCCAACTCAATTGAAAATGCTTTAACAATTAAAAGCTCATTGCCAAATTCTCAAGTTTTTATCCTCTATCGCGATATCAGAGTTTTTTATGAAGAGGAAGATTATTACAGGGAAGCTAGAGAAAAAGGTATTAATTTTATCAAATACGATCCTGAGGCACCTCCAAAAGTGGAATCAATCGGAGATAAATTATTAGTAAAAGTTTTTGATCAATTAAAGCAAATGGAGTTTGAACTATCTGCTGATAGATTTGTGCTAGCTACCCCCTTAATTGCATGGAAAGAGAACAAAAGTTTATCTGAGATGTTAAAGGTTCCACTGGGGGCTAATGGATTCTTCTTCGAGGCACATCCAAAGTTACGACCTGTTGATTTCGCTACCGATGGAATATTTGTTTGTGGTACAGCACAAGGTCCCAAAAATATATCAGAATCTATTAGTCAGGCTCTTGGGGCGGCATCGAGAGCATTAATACCCTTAATGAGACATAAAGCTAATGTTATCGGGGCAACTGCTGAAATAGACCTGGATCTATGTTCAGGATGCGGAATCTGTATAAAACTCTGTCCCTATAGTGCTATAACTAGAACTGAAGAAAATGAAATGATGATTAAAGAAGTATTATGTAAAGGTTGCGGAGTTTGTGGTGCTAGCTGCACCCAGAAAGCTATTTCAATTCGGCATTTTACCGATGACCAAATTTTATCTGAAATTATAGCTTTTGGAGAAGAATGATATGCGCACCATTAATTTCTGGAGGAATGTAGCATGAGCTTTGAACCAAAAATATTAGGAATTTTATGTAATTGGTGTTCTTATGCAGGAGCTGATTTAGCAGGCGTGAGTAGAGTTCAATATCCTACCAATATCCGGGTAATTCGCGTAATGTGTAGTGGACGGGTCGACCCCATTTTTGTAATTGAAGCATTAAAAAGAGGAATTGATGGGATCATCGTTATGGGGTGTCATTTAGGAGATTGCCATTACATAAGTGGCAATTATGAAGCTGAAATGAAATATAATCTTATAGAAAAATTATTAGAATTAGTTCATTTATCTGATCGTGTGCGTCTTGAATGGGTCTCTGCGTCGGAAGGGGTCAGATTTGGAAAGGTTGTCACAGAATTTACAGAGCATATTAAAACTCTTGGTCCTTCACCATTGAAGCAGGCAAGCCCAGATTCAGAATTAGTATTGAATCTTAATGCTTTAGGGAGAGCTGCTGTGGATGATAGGCTTAGAGCTCTTGTAGCCCGTAAAAGACTGATAACCCTAGACCATAATGTTTATGATAAAAAGATTCCCCTTGAAGAATTTGAATCCATCCAAAATCAAGCTATTTTTGATGAATTTATACGTCAAAAAGCATATCTTCTCTTGCAATCCGAGCCGCTTTCGGTTAAAGATCTAGCTGGTCGCCTTGAAATTGATGCATATAAAGTTTTAAAACATGTCATAACCCTTCGACAGAGAGGTAGTGTTGCCCTTGATAGGATTGAAGGTGTGACCCCATATTATTTTGCCATAACAGTGTGAGATGATAGTAATGGATAAAGTAGGTGCAGTTCTTGTTATTGGTGGAGGCATTGCTGGAACCCAAGCCTCCCTTGATTTAGCCGATTCTGGTTTTAAAGTCTATCTTGCTGAACTTACTACCAGTATTGGTGGCGTCATGGCACAATTAGATAAGACATTTCCCACGAATGATTGCGCAATGTGCATTGTAAGCCCCAAGCTTGTTGCAGCGGGGCGGCATCATAACATTGACATTATCGCAAACGCTAAAATTACTGAATGTAGTGGCTCAGCTGGTAATTTTAATATTACTATGTTAAAACGATCATGTTATATCGATTGGGATAAATGTACTGGCTGTGGTGTTTGTGGACAATACTGTCCCATTGAGGCTATCGATAATTTTAACGAAGAGCTATCTAATTTGAAGGCAACTTCAGTTAAATATCCGCAGGCCGTGCCTCTCAAATATTCCATCGATATAAACAAATGCATCGGCTGTGGTGTTTGTGAGGGCGTTTGTAAAGCAGGCGCAATTGAATACACGCAAGAAGATCAAGAGATCAAATTAAATGTCGGTAGTGTAATTGTAGCTATTGGATTTGATGAATTTGAACCCGAAAATTTAGTTAATTATGGCTATGGTCAATTCCAAAACGTAGTGACAAGCATTCAATTTGAACGAATCTTAAGTGCGAGTGGTCCGTTTGGCGGACTGGTTTTACGCCCCTCTGATGGTGACATTCCTGAGAAATTGGCATTCCTTCAATGCGTCGGTTCCCGGGATTTGTCTCGCGGGAAGGAATATTGTTCATCGGTGTGTTGCATGTACACCTGTAAAGAAGCCGTAATTGCAAAAGAGCATCAAAAACAGGTAAATCCAACAATTTTCTCGATGGATGTAAGATCTTATGGAAAAGATTTTGATAAATACATTGAGCGAGCTAAGGATGAATATGGAATTCGTTATGTGAGGCGGCGAGTCGCTTTCATAGAAGAAGATCCTGATACAAGAGACCTCTTATTGTATTATGAAGGTCCAGATGGGAAACTTGTTGAAGAAATATTCAACATGGTGGTTCTTGCCGTGGGGCTTAATCCGCCGAAACTGTCCAAGGAATTGGCTGAGGTGCTTCAAGTAGAACTTGATGAATATGGTTACGTGAGAAATGATTCCTTCAAACCCGTAGATACCAACCAACCTGGGATATACGTCTGCGGAGCATTTAATGCGCCGAAAGATATCCCTGAGACAGTGACGGAAGCAAGCGCAGCTGCTGGACGTGTAGACGCATTACTGGCAGAGGCAAAAGGAACCTTGATCACCGCGAAGGAATTACCACCCGAAAAATTTGTTCAAGGAGAAGCCCCTCGAATTGGATGCTTTATATGTCATTGTGGAATCAATATCGGCGGCGTAGTCGACGTGCCTGCAGTCGTGGAATACGCAGCAACTCTTCCTAATGTCGTTCACGCTGCGCGGAATCTCTACACTTGCTCAGCAGATACTCAAGGTGTTATTAAGGACGAAATTGAGAAATTCGATTTAAATCGAGTGATTGTTGCGTCATGCACGCCAAGAACACACGAGCCGATGTTTCAAGGAACAATTCGAGAGGCTGGTTTGAACTCTTATCTTTTTGAGATGGCCAATATTCGGGATCAGTGCTCCTGGGTGCATATGCACGAGCCAGTAGCGGCTACTGAAAAGGCGAAGGATCTCGTGCGAATGGCCGTGGCAAAGGCCAATAAAATTCAACCCCTCGAAAGAGTCAAGCTAAAAATGACTCAAAAAGCTCTTGTAATAGGTGCTGGCGTTGCTGGAATGACTGCCGCCCTCGGTTTTGCCGAACAAGGCTATGAAACCTACATACTCGAAAAGGAAAAGGAACTTGGCGGATTCGCTAAAAATATCCATGAAACGCTTGAAGGGTATAATGTACAGACGTTTTTGAAAGAAATGATTGAGAAAGTGAAAAATCACGATAAGATTCAAGTTTATACGGCCGCTGGTATCAAGTCGATAAACGGGTATATCGGTAACTTTGTTTCGACGATCGAACACGGTACGAACAAGGATTTAGCTGAATTAGAACACGGCGTTGTAGTGGTAGCAACGGGGGGACTACAATATACTCCGAAAGAATATTCCTATGGAACTGATCCTCGCGTATTAACCCAGAATGAATTGGAACAGCGGATCTTTTCTAATCCCCAACTCGAGAACGTAAAATCTATGGTCATGATTCAATGTGTTGGTTCCCGTGATGAGAAGCACCCCTATTGTTGCCGAATTGGTTGCGTGGAAGCGATAAAAAATGCCATTAAAGTTAAGGAGCTCAGTCCTGATACTGAAGTCACCATTCTCTTTCGGGACATTCGAACCTACGGTCTTAAGGAGAAATATTATCGTCTTGCCCGTGAAAAAGGGGTGATGTTTGTTCTCTTCGATGAAAAGAAACCACCCGAACTCCAGAAAGATGCCAAAACAAAAAAATTGATAGTTAAAGTCGAATCTCCCGATAGTGGTATGCTTTCTCTTAGTCCAGATCTTTTAGTCTTGACTGCAGGCATCGTCTCTCTTGAACAGAATGAAGAACTTGCCCCGATGTTGAAAGTCCCCTTGAATGATGATGGCTTTTTCTTGGAAGCCCATATGAAATTACGTCCGGTAGATTTTGCAACCGAAGGCGTGTTTTTATGCGGGTTAGCGCATGCCCCTAAAGGAATTGAGGACAGCATCGCCCAAGCCCTAGCGACTGTTTCTCGGGCTACGACTTATCTTACTAAGGATGAAATTGAAGCCCAAGGAGTCGTTGCGGTTGTAAGACCATTAAGATGCACTGGGTGCGGGATGTGCGAGCTTGTTTGTCCTTATAATGCCATTTCCGTTCAAGAGGATGAGCGATTAGGAAAAATAGCCGTTGTTAATAGTGCTTTGTGTAAAGGATGCGGAACATGTTCTGCAAACTGCCGCTGCGGCGCAGTCGATTTATTAGGATTCACGAATGAGCAATTATCATTAGTTATAAAAGCACGAGGTTGAGAAAAATGACGACAATTGAAGAAAAACCGGAATCAGCTGCGGATGAATCTTGGGAACCAAAAATTTTAGCATTTCTCTGTAATTGGTGTAGTTATGCAGGTGCTGATCTTGCCGGCGTGAGTAGGCTTCAATATCCTCCAAATATTCGGGTTGTTCGAGTTCCATGTTCCGGGAGAGTTAACCCATTTTATCTTCTAAAAGCGTTACAGACAGGTTGGGATGGAGTCCTCGTCTCTGGGTGCCATCCTGGAGATTGCCACTATCTCGCTGGAAATCTCGTGGCGCGACGTCGATTTGCAATATTAAAAGATATCGTAGAGTTCATGGGCATTCCACCAGGCCGCCTAAACTTTTCATGGGTTTCTGCTGCAGAAGGAGAAAAATTTTCAAAAGTCGTGAAGACAGTCGTCGAGAGGGTGAAAAAATTAGGACCAATTAAAAAATTTGTCAAGAAGTGAAGGTCATGGAAAAATTAGAAACTGAAATGCGAGAGATTGTAAAAAAATTCCTTGATGAAGGAAAAGTTGATTTAGTAATTGGTTACCAAAAAGGATCCTTACCCCTTCGAACGACTCCTGCATTTATCAGGAAAGCTGAAGATGCCGATAAACTTGTCTGGAATTCTTATTGTGATTTGAATTTAGTCAAATTTCTCTTGAAACCGGAAATTAAAGACAAAAAAGTCGGAATCATTGTTAAAGGGTGCGATGCACGCTCCCTTGTTGTTATTCTTACGGAAGGACAAATTGAAAGAGATAAAGTCACGATCATTGGAATGCCTTGTTCAGGCATGATTGATAGAAAGAAAATCGAATCCGAAGTCGCACCGAAGGAGATCGTGGAGGCGAAGGTTACTAATGGTGAAATTGATTTAAAAGGCCCAGCCTTAGTAGCAACTCTCGCTGAAGCAAAATATTATCAAACTTCGTGTCAGGTCTGTCAATATAATAATCCCCCAGTTTGTGATGTTTTAGTAGGTGGACAGCCGATTGAACTTAACATTAAGCCAGATGAGGACTGGGATGCTGTCCTTGGAGTGTTAGATGCGAACTCCCCAGATGAGAAGTGGAAGTACTTCACGGAGATTCTTAAGGATTGTATAAAATGTTATGGTTGCCGTAATGCTTGTCCGCTTTGCTATTGCAAGGAGTGCTTCGTGGATCAAACCCAACCCCTCTGGTGTGGAAAAACCACGAATCTGTCTGATATTGTATTCTATCACTTGATCAGGGCCTTTCACGTGGCTGGACGATGTGTCGGGTGTGGCGCTTGCACGAGAGCGTGCCCGATGGGTATCGATTTACGCCTACTATCTAAGAAATTAGCGAAAATCGTGAAAGAGCGGTATGATTTCGTAACAGGCTTAGATCTGGAAAAACCCGCACCCATGGCAACATATACGACGGAGGATGCAGAGGAATTCATTACAGAACCGGAATGAGGGATGTAGATGAAAGAAAAGATACTAGCTAAAGATCAACTCTCAAAATTCGTCGAAGCTTTAATGAAAAATAATACCATTTTTGCACCGAAGAAGCAGAATGGGTTCTTCGTCTTTGAAGAAGTTGCGAATCCTAGTGAAATCACCCTTGACTATGTGAACACAAAAATTCCTCCTAAAGCCATTTTCTTTCCGCAATCTGAAGTGTTGTTCAAGTACAAAAAGACTGAGAGTGGCATAGAAATTATTGAACCGGAGACACTCCCAAACCAAATTATTTTCGGGATCCGGCCCTGCGATGCAAAGAGTTTTATCTTGCTTGATAAATTCTTAGCTGCTGGTAAGTTTCAAGATTCATATTATGAACGACGGCGCAAAAAGACAGCCTTAATCGGTCTTGCCTGTAATGAACCTAGGAGTACCTGTCTTTGCACGTCCGTAGGTGGAAGTCCCTTCAGTGAAGAAGGATTGGACGTCTTGTTAACTAATTTAGGCGATAAATATCTTGTTAAGAGTATAAATGCCAAGGGTGACCAACTAATCGAACCCATGGGATGGTTGCAGGATGCCAGTGAAAAAAATATTTCTAATGCAACGGAACTCACTAAAAAAGCCTTGGCATCAATTCAAAAGGAAATATCGCTAGAGGGCATCGAACAACGATTGGAAGGATGTTTTGGTGACGAGGAGTTTTGGCTAGATTATGGCTTAAAATGTTTAGGCTGTGGGTCTTGTACCTTCCTATGTCCAACCTGTCATTGTTTTGATGTAGTTGATGAAGAACTTCCAGATGGCACTAGTGGGACAAGAGTTCGCTTGTGGGATACTTGCCAATTTCCACTCTTCACGCTTCACGGTTCAGGTCACAACCCTCGCCCCTCTGGTTTCGTTCGGATGCGCCATCGAATAAATCACAAGTTTAATTATTATCCTAAAGTGCTCCAGGAAATTGGGTGCGTGGGCTGTGGGCGCTGCATCTTCGGTTGCCCTGTCAATCTTGATTTTCGCACTGTTTTGGAGGCTAAATGAGAAGGTGAGAATATGGCTCAAACAACAGAAACAGAATCAAATCCTTATTTACCCAAACTCATGACAATTGAAGAAATCATTCAGGAGAACGATGTCAATGACTTGAAAACTTTCAAGTTCGTTTTCAAGGACCCCGACGGTTTTCAGAAGTTTAATTACGTACCGGGGCAATTTGCCGAACTCTCCCATTTCGGAAAAGGAGAATGCCCTATCGGGATTGCCTCTTCACCCACTGAGGAAGGTTTCCTACTTTTCACGATAAAACAGGTAGGCGTGGTAACTACCGCGTTTCACAACAGCAAAATCGGAGATACTATCGGCATTCGGGGACCGTTCGGCAATGGATGGCCCATTGAAGACCTGACAGGGCATGATGTAGTCATCATTGGCGGTGGTTTCGCATTCTCCACCCTGCGATCCCTAACTAAGTATATCTTGGCAAAACGCGAACTCTTCAAAAAGGTTACCGTCATCTATGGGGCGCGCAATCCAAGTGAGCTCTGTTATAAGAAGGATCTCGAGGAATGGGAAGGAATAAGTAATCTTGATCTCCACTTGACTATCGACCGCCCAGTAGAGGGATGGACAAAAAAAGTGGGCTTCGTCCCCGCCGTCACCAAAGAGGTAGCCCCTAATCCCGCCGATGCATACGCCATCATCTGTGGTCCCCCCATAATGATTAAATTCACGATGCCTGTTATGGACGAGCTTGGCTTCTCCCATGATAAAATCCTGCTTTCCCTTGAGAACCGGATGAAATGCGGCATCGGGAAATGCGGGCACTGCATGGTTGGGGAAAAATACGTCTGCACCGATGGACCGGTTTTCACCCAGGCAGTACTCGAGCACATGCCCCGGGAATATTAACCGCCCCTTTTTCCTTTCTAAACCTGGTAAAAAAATTAGAAAAGGGACTTCTTTTTTATGACAAGGATGCTGAGTGCTAAGAGTCCAAAAATTATGTAGATCAATTGAAATCCTGGTATTCTAGGTTCCTCGAGGTTATAGGTTATCTGAACAGTGCTAATTCCTGCATTGTAAAAAACAAGGAAATATTGAGTGCCTTGATTTAAATCTATACTCCAATTTCCACTCGTTCCCGTCTTGTTCCAGAGAGCATAAGGAGGGGGGCTAGAACCTATTGTGGTATTCGCAATCCAAGCAATAACACTGCCAGTCGCTGTAAAGGTTCCTTTTGTATTTGTACTACTGTCGCCTAAATTAATCATCCACTTTCCCCCCGGGGTTAAGTCAGTTGTGTCATCATCGGCATTTACTATGGTTACGGGTAAGTAACAGGTGAGAATAATGGTTAACAGGCACCCTAGTACCAAAATTTGCGTTTTTTTCACGTCATCAATTCCTACTATACCTTTAATATATGTCTAGTACAATCAACCTGTTACAATTATAAAAAAATACTCCAAAATCGAACTGATGATTAATAAGTGAGATTGATGAGTAAAAGACTATGTTGAAGGAGTGATTTAATTTGATAATCTGCATGCACGCGCATCTCATCCACAAGGAGATGTGGTCTGAAAAACTATGGAATTCCTATATCAGCGGATTTAGTAAAACTATGAAGGTTCCGAAGAAAGTTATCGAGAAATTCTTGCCTATGCTCTGGGGATGCAACGCAAAAGTATATGTGGAGCAAATGGAAGAGGCAGGCATTGACAAGGCCCTGGTGATGGGGGCCGATTGGGGATTACATCCCGATATCGGCGAAGCAAAATGGTCAATCGAGGAAGCAAATGAATGGATTGCCAACCAAGCCAATGAATATCCGGATAAACTCTTCAGTCTTTGTGCTCTCGATCCTCGGAGGGGGGAGCGCGCAGTTCAACTTTTAGAGAAGGCCGTGGGGAAATGGGGAATGAAGGGACTCAAATTGCACCCCACTTCAGGCTATTATCCAGATGACCCTACATTTTTTCCACTCTATGAGAAGTGTTTGGAGTTAGATGTCCCCGTACACTCTCATACCGCCGCAACAATTATGGCCCCACTGATGTCCAAATATGCGGATCCCATCTACCTCGATACTCTTGCCGCTAAATTCCCCGATCTGAAAATCGTGATGATCCATTGCGGGAGTATGAGCTATCCACTTAAATGCTTAGAGATTATGAGCTCAAGACCCAATGTTTATGCAGAACTCTCGGGGTATCAGGCACAAGCCCGTTACATGCCGGCGATTTTCCTGCAGAACTTGAGGGCTTTCTTCGATATGCCCGCGTTATTGGGTCCGCCCCCAGGCGATAAAATAATGTATGGCACGGATTGGCCATTGCTAGACGTGGTGTTGAGCCAAAAGAAGTGGATTGAGTGGCTTCAGGCTATTCCTGAAAAAGGAAAGGAATATGGCTTGAAATTCAAACCGCGGAAAATCAAAAAATTGCTTGGCTTGAATGCTAAAAAATTCTTAAGGTTACGATAGAACGGTCATAAAGACCATTAGAACTATTATTAATCCAAGCATCAAGCCCAGAACTATACCTTTTCCCCAGTTCGGCAGTTTCTCGAAGTTAGCAGAATTAAGTAACAAATATAGGAGCGGCACGATGAGCCAAGGGATTATTCCAAGGAAGAGACCAACCACTGGAACTAGAACTAGGAAGAGATGCATGAGACATACCATCCCTATCATTACAAATATCATAGGAACCCCTAGGGGATCATAACTCCAGTTGCTGAATCGTAACCTATTCTTCACACTAGAAAACCAGGAGGGAAACCCGTGCGTCTTCAGACGCCAAAGAGTGAAAAATGCCGCCAATCCAAGCGCAACACCTAAGAACGTCATCCCCGTAATAAAAATCACATCCTCTCCTACCCCAAACAACTGGAGGAGTTCTGCATTCATGTAAGCGGCAAATAACCAAATGATGGGCGGGAGTAACTCCTTGTGACTCTTCGGCACAGTGAACAGATAAAGTGCCAACCCTGCACCGATGAACGCCTCCGTGAGGAAGAACCACATTTGCGGTCTAATGATAAGCAGGTCGTAGCCAAATTCTTTCACCCAAAATCCAGCAAGAGGTTCTGCCCCAGTACCGAGACAAATTGCCCACCATGACCAATCATAAATGAGCCAATGCGCACACCAATATCCCAAGAATAATGCCAAGGCTTGAAACCCATTAATCTTACGTGATTGGACCATGAGGATCATGAGAATCGCGAAGAATGTGAGGATCGCAAAATAGGCAAAGTCTGTCCCGAAGAAAAATGCTGGGATATTAGTTACAACACTATCCATTTTGTCACTAATCGCTAAGAGATAGACCATACTAGTAATGAAAGCAAATCCCAGGGCCATGAAGATGGTCCACCTCCAGCTATGATCGGTCAAGTTGCGGACGGGGGAATGCCCGGTTTTTTTCATATAAGTTTCGCGTAAATCCTCTAGATGCTGTTCGGTTTCCGAAATCTCCTTTTCTAATTCTTCTAATGACAAGGCTTCCTTATCCGAGGCGTTCATTCACTCACCCTCAATTAAAAATACTCTGCAAGAGATTTCTTTTACTGGCATTAAAAATTATCCATTAGAATTCACATTGATCGTGAATGAAAAAAAACTATAGTAAGGATCTCTTCTTTAAGCCCATGAGACTCAGAGCCAAGAGTCTCATGGGCTTAAAATCTCTCATATATAAGCAACTTCTCGTAAGATGGCGTCTTTAAATTCTTCTCTTAAAGCCCTTTTCGGAACAACATCCACTTTAAAATTTAATCTCTCAATTAGGAAATTTTCAAGTTCAATTAAGTCAATTAAATCTGCCCCATCTGCAAAATCTACTAAAATATCAATGTCACTATCTTCCTTTTGTTCTGCTCTTATATAAGAACCAAAAACTCCTATACTTGTTACCTTATACTTCTTCTTAATTTCATCTTTTAGTTTTCTAATCGTATTGATAATTTCTTGTAGAGTTATCATTTTCATTCTCCAGATTTACTTACTCTTATTTTAAAAATAAAACCTTCCATTAAAACATAGCTCATATTGGATTGCACTAAAATTTCTTGCCTTAAACCTCATTCTGCCCCGTGACCAGATCTAGTAATTTTTTTTTATCGTACTTGACCAGGCACTCCCGGCAAACCCCTCAATGCGAATGCAAGTAATGCCACACGAGCGTAATTTCTTTTTTATGACAACTAACGCATTCACCTTTCAATTGTTGACTCCCTAACTCAATTGAAAATTGATGCTCGCACGTCAGCTCTGTCGAGTAAAAATCACATCTACCCTTTCACGGGTCAAATTATGGCATTCCCGAATTAGTGATTTTCAATCTTATTCTTTTATACTATGTTTATGAACGATTCGGTCAATTTTAACGAGCTGGTCTGCGGGAGAGCGGGCATTAAATTTTTTCTTGACCAACTCAACGAGAATTTCACCGTGAGGGGAGTTGACCCGGAGTATCAAGTTCGTGGAGCCGTGCGCTCCCCACCGGAATGTGAAGCCTTTGGAAACCACGTTTTCGAGATTGAAGGAGATGTCCATGAGGTACCACCACGGAACTTTCAGTTCTTTAGCAAGTGTTTTAAGGCGATAAAGATTTTCCTCGTCAATTTTTGGGAGCCCCTCCAGTTTTCCGCTTTTACCTTTACTCAGGAGGTCTGATAATTTTCTAGCAGTAATTTGCATCTCAGTTTCCGTGAAACCTATTTCACAATGTGCAGAAATCGCCTTTCGCTTATTGTTCTCATTCCTGAATATGATTTTGACCCCTATATTTTCGAAATAGACTAGCGGTTTTTCAAACGAGCTGGGCTCAAATAGCGCGTGGGAACATTCTTCACAATAGTACTTCCAACTGCGCCCGGCCAGATCTGGCTCCATCCTACAGGCAGGAGTCAGCTTGATGATTTCCTTCCCACAATTTTCACATTGATACATTTATATGCCCCTATATTTGCATTTCGTGAAATGGGTATAGATAAATATGGATAGATGATATAAAAGTATGATTGAAATGAATTAAGCAGGAGTAGATAGAAAAATGAGTAGGGATAGACCGATCAACCTCATGGGAACATCTAGCCTTTCGCGGCTCACGATTTGGTACGAAGAGCTTGAAAAAGCGAAACCGCAACTATTAACGGAGTTCGATAGAAGAATCTATGAACGGATTGTTGATTTACTCGGCGTCAAACCGTGATTTTAGCATCATATCTATAAAAAATAAATTGGATTCTTGTAAAAAAAGAGAGGTAAAAAAGGTTCTATTGAATTTTCTGCAGGACCGGATCGACTTTAACCCGGTGTAGCTTAAATCCAAGTTCGTCAGGATTCATGCCAAGGGCGAGTCCAAGCAGTTCTGGGTAGTACATGACGGGTATTTTGAATTGGGCGCTGTAGGGTTCTTTTTTGAGTTGTAATTGCCCCATTTCGTACTGAATGTAACAGAGTGGGCAGAGCATTGTCATGCAATCGGCGTTCATTCGTTCCACTTGGGCGACCTTGTCGTGCACCATCCAGAGTTGATTTTCCTTATCGATGCCTTCGATGCCCGTGCCGCAGCAGAGCATTTTCCGCAGGTATGGGATGCTTTCCGCACCGAGCGCATTGACCAGGTCGTCCAGGGATTTGGGCTGGAACGGGTCGTCAATCTTGAGAATGGCACTGGGGCGGATGACGTGGCAGCCGTAATGGACGGCGACGCGGATGCCTTTCAATTCTTTTTGAACGCTCGATTTGATTTTGTCAATGCCCACATCATTATATAAGACTTCTAGAACGTGTCTGACTTTCTGCGTCCCCTTGTATTCCTTGCCAATTTTGGAAAGGACCGCATTAACTTTCTCTTTATGACCATCATGTTGCAATTCAGTGTTGACCGTCCGCAAAGTTTCGAAGCACCCATTGCAGAGGGCGACGATGTCCAGACCTTTCTCTTCCGCCAGGACGAGATTGATGGCAGCCATTGCCATCCAGGCATCTTGGCTCAATTCTTGAATGCCGATCGGTTCCGGACAGCAGCCAAATTCTTTAATATCAACTAAATTTACGTCCAGTTTTGGAAGAACCTTCCGAGCTGCGAGCTCCAAATGCGGTAGCCGATTGGGGATGTTACATCCCAGGAATAATGCGTAATCTACCATTTCTCTCACTCCTCCTTCGGTTTATAGCCAGTCAGTTTGATAAAGCCGCTTGCCTCAGCCACTTTCTTGATATTTGCTACAATGGGGCGTGGCACTTCCGGAAGATTTAGTTGCTGGCGTCTTCGTTGAATCGCACTGCTCCCAGGATTAATCAAGCCATATTCCATTAAAGCGCTCACTTCAGCATTTAAATGCTCTGGAAACTTCCCACGCTGGGTCGCAAGATTGCGTAAGAGGACGAGAATTTCGCTAACCTTAACGCCTTGGGGACAAGCCTCGAGGCAGGCGTGGCACATCGTGCAAAGCCACAATACCGGGTCGTCCAACGTGGATTCTTTAAAGCCCAGCAGGACGTTTTCCATGATCCGACGTGGATTATAAATCTTGGTATAGCGGAGAGCAGGACAGCCCCCCGAACACGTGCCGCATTGATAACAATAATTCACACTAAAACCTTCACCGAGTTTGGAAAGCTCTTTCCGAAACTCGCTTGAAATCGTCAAACTCATTTTTCATACCCCTGTGTAAATACTCGAAAACATTCACTGCATTTAATGAAAAACGATTAAACGATGAAAATTTAAATTTTTCTTACTGTAAAAGGATTTTAGTATGTGTCTTAGTTAAAATTTTTCAAGAATAGAAATGAATTAAGTGTGAGGAAAGACGATGACAAATGAGGAAGATCAATGCGATTTCGAGATCGATATGAATATTTATGAGGATGTCAGCCCTTTCATGGAGAGGGATAGAATTTGGCAGAGGCATGTACCAGAGAACATCCCAAAAGCTTTGAAATATCCAGATCATTTACCGAATTTGTATTGTAGTTTAGCGCATTCTACAGCCGAATTCCCGAACGTGTGTGCTGTATACGACTACGATCGGGAGGAGAAATATACCTACCGCGAATTAAAGTATAATGCTGATAAATTAGCCAGCGCTCTGCGAAACTTAGGGATCAAGAAAGGGGATGGCGTAGGTATATTCTGTGGAAATTGTCCGGAATTTTACTTCACGCTGTATGCCGTTTTGAAGATAGGGGCCATTTTGGTACCAATTAATCCGCTCTTGAAGAAGAAGGAAATCTTGCACATCGTGAGCAGCGCCGCCATCATAAAGGTGATGATGACGCATCAAAGACAGCTAGGAGTGGTGAAACGGGTTGTCAAGCAGCATCCTATTGAAAAGATAATCGTCATAAAGCGAGACAAAGAGTCGGAAGAAACTATGGATTTTGATGAAGTCTTGGCCTCCGGCGATCCACATTCCCCCCTAGAGAAAATGAATCTCAAGGAAGACGTGGCGTTGCTGATGTACACGGGCGGAACGACGGGGTTACCTAAGGGAGTTATGCTGACGCATTTTAACATAATGGCAACGGTCCTGCAAACCAGTTCACGTTTATATCCAATCGATAAAGCATTAGCGTTTCGAGGGAAATGGGCCAACCTTAACGTGCTGCCACTCTGCCATATTTATGGAATTGTGATGACGATAAGCACCCTGACCCATGGCTATATGAACGTTCTCATGACATTTAATCCAGGAAACATTCTCAAAGCCATTGAAAAATACAAGATCAAGGTATTTTCCGGGATTCCGACTATGTTCGTGTTTATTGCGAACCACCCAGACTTCTTAAAGTATGACTTAACCTCGCTCGAATTGGTCACCAGTGCAGCAGCGGCCCTGGCGCCGAGCATTGGAAAGAAATGGGAAGAAGCTGGCGTGAAAATCGTGCAGGGTTATGGTCTTACAGAGTGCAGTCCCGCGACGCACTTACAACCCATTGAATGGTGCGCTACCGTGGATGAGTCCATCGGAATTCCGATTCCCGATACGGATACCAAGATCGTCGATCCAGTAGATCCCACCAAGGAGTTAGAGTTAGGGCAAGCAGGTGAATTACTCATTCGTGGGCCGCAAGTGATGAAAGGCTATTGGAGAAATCCAGAAGCCACGGCACGAGTTCTACTAGAAGGCGGCTGGTTACGCACGGGCGATATCGCAAAGATGGATGAAAACGGCTACTTCTATATCGTGGGGCGTTCAAAAGAAATGATCAAGTACAAGGGCTACCGCATTCTTCCGTTTGAAGTGGAAAAAACGCTGTACGATCATCCTGCGGTGTTGGAGTGTGCCGTAATTGGGGTGCCCCGCGAAGACATTGGGGAGAACATCAAAGCGTTCATTAAACTGCGTCCTGAATACAAGGGCAAAATCACGGAACAGGAGATCATTGATTGGGCGAAGGAAGAAATGGCCGGCTATAAATGGCCACGCCTCGTGGAATTCGTAGAGACCATTCCGAAAACAGCGGTGGGCAAAGTCTTTCGGCGACAATTACGGGACAAGGAATTGAAAAAACTACAATCTGAATGACACTACCATTATAGTTTTTTTTTGCAACAATCTTTTTATGTTATGTAAAAGCAAAGCTTTTTAATTTCAGAATGAAGAATGAAAAAGAAAAATTAAGGAAGCGATTAAATGAGTGAGAAATTCGGAAAGGACCGCGTAGTAAGCGAGATTAAAGAGAGCTTGGAACATAAATTAGTCACGAGACGTGAGGCTCCGCTGCTTGGACTGATATTTTTCAGTATTGCATTGTGGGGTTCTAAATTATTTACAATGCTTTCCCCAGGAACGAGCCTAACCTTCACGATCGCAGGGTATAACATTCACTTTCATCATTTCCATTACGGCATCATTGCGTTAGTACTCGGCATTATTCTTGCATTTTTTGAAGGACGCTGGTTTGTAAGATTTAAACATATTTTCTTTGGTGCGGGCTTAGGGTTAATCGCCGATGAATACTGGCTCTTACTGACCTTTGATGACCATGCATCAACGTACTTTGGGCCTGAATCTCAATTTATATCGGCTATGATTGGGCTTGTGTTTACCATCATTTACGTAGTAATCATTGTAGGGGTCTACTTCCGCACGAAGAAAGAACGAAAACTCTGGCAAGATCTCTATGATGCCGTGGCCTCGGGGAAAGCCAAAATCGATATTTAACATCCATTTCCTTTTTTTCTTACAAAGGAATATAATTAAGATACGGTAATGCCCGTTACACTTCCATTACGCGTTAAATTAGAATATTCTACAGTTACTTCCTTTTCCGTATACTTTTCAATCATAGCGGCCATGACCATTGCCATTGGGCAAACTCCTTTTGTTCCAGCTACTTGATGTGCAGCCCTTGCCATAAAACATTTTTTTAGTGAAAATATATATGAAGCCTCAGATTTCTTAGTTAGAACAGCATTCTCAACTAGCATTGATTTTTTCAGAACTTTAATGAACCGATCGCCAAAATCCTCGACATTTTCACCAACAATAGGAGCTATCCCAAGACTCTCAGTTTTTACAATAGACTCCTTAATAGCGGGAAAAATATAGTCCCTATATCCAATTTTTCCCAAGGTTTCAACTATATTAGATTGCATCGTAAAGATTCCTGCATGGAATAGTCCAGAGATGAATCCAAACTCCTTAGGCATCATCATATTCATCAATTTGCGTTTCAAACCCATTTTTTTACCTCTCAAATTCAATCTTCAACATTTCTATAATATTATTTAAAATTTCCTCGGTTTTTTCTATAATAACATTAAGTTCAATGTTTTTCATCTCAGAGAAAAGGACGATGATGTAGATATGTTCCCGTTTCGAGACACAAATCCACTTATTTTCTGTGGAAATTAAAATACTATTGACATCTCCACCCTCAAATTCTTTTGACATCTTTTTGGCGAAATTTATTAGCATTCCACCCATAGAAATCTTCCTTCGTGACGAATATTCCTTTGGAACTTTTGTAAAAAGGATTTTATCCTGGCTTTCATCAAATAGAATAACTCCTTCAGAAAAGATCTTGTAACCGAAATCTTCCAACAAACCTTCAATTAGGTTTTTTTCCATAAACTTCGATAAATATTCGCTGAACCCTGAAAATCTTGAGATATTTCCGTCACGAAAAGGAATATAATCCTTATAATTTTCTAAAAAAGTGTTTGAAATTTCATCTAAAATATATTCAATGACTCGATTTGGAAGTTCCTCACGGCATTGAATACAAAATGTTATATTTTCAAAATCATCATAGAATAATTTATGACTACTCATTATCAGGCATTTAATCATGGTCCCTGGTATGATCTTTTGCCCGATCTTTTTAATTGCAGTAAAAAATCCGGATACTACATGCTCATCCACATTTTCAGGTTTCATACCACAACTAGTTAAACAAACTCCTGATTTATCATAAACATAAATGGATTCTATATATTTTTCCACAATTGGTTTTTCCTCCTCCATCGAGTCCCCTAGCTTTTCCATCTTCGTTTGCTCATATTTATAATTCATGTATTGTTTACTAATTTATCTATCTTATTATTCAGATCCTCAATTTGAGATTTTAATTTAGAATTTTCATTTTGACATGTATTTAATTGTTCTTGTAATTTTTGCATTTGATTTACAGTTTTGCTTGCATTTATTAGCGTCTGGTATAGTTGATTCTTAACCTTTTCCAGTTCTTTTTCTAAGATCTCAACTTTCGGTTCATAAGGCCAACTTTCTGACATTTCTTTCACTTCTCTATTTTCAAATCATTTCAAAATAATTTCACCCGTTTCGGGTATTCTAACAAAAATTCCCTCCTCACCACAATTGTTACAAACTTGAGTGCCCTCCTCAGTAAAGGCCATCGTTTTTTCAAAGCATGTAGGGCAGATGGTGTGTATTAACTCAAGTTCGGGCGCTGGAATTTCTCTAATTAAAGCTATTTCGGGAATTATCGGGGTAGTCATACAGAAATAACAAAAACACCTTTTTTTAGTGAGTTCAATAACCTCATTTAATTCTTCTGGACTTGCATCACAGTCAACTGTTAGTTCGAGAGTCATTTTATCAACTGCGGGAACACCATCACCAAGCCCGAATCCAGCGGTTAAATCAATATCTGCAACAGCCCTGATTTCAAACTTTCTTAGTTCGATCCCAGTCATTCCAGCCCATTTCGCAAAGGCTGCGGAGAAACATCCACATAAGCCCGCCATACAATAATGAACTGGGTGTACTGCAGTTCCACCCCCCCCAAGGATGATTGTCTCATCTGTCCGGACAGTTATTAGCCCCGCTCTTTCCGTTCTCAGTTTTGTTTCAAATTGTGGACCAGAATCTTCTTCTAAGAGCCACTGACCCTTCACCTCTAAAGTTTTTTTACACTGAGAGAGGTCTTTTCCATATTTGTCTTGAATTTTTTTAAACTCTTCAAGATTTATACGATTGAGCATACTCATCCATTTTATTTTTTTAAACAAGATTATTAGGAGACTTGAGATCTCCACATTTATGCTTGGCTTTTAAACTTGGAATGCAATTCTTTAATTATTCTTTGAAAGGCCTCAGTTACCCCTTGACCTGTTTTTGCTGACGTTCGATAAACACCAAGAAAATTCCGATTTTTAGCCAAGTCTTGAATCTTCGTGTCATCTATTTTACTTTCATCAACTAAATCAACTTTATTGGCGAATACAATAATGGGGATATCGCCACAAAATTTGCTAATATCATCGTGCCAATCAGGAATATGGTTTAAACTATTAGGACCTCGATCAGTTTCTTCGAGGGAATATACAATAATTGCCGCTTTACTGTCCTCATAAAAATCCTGACGCAAAGAAGAAAACTCATCTTGCCCTGCAATATCCCAAAAGAATAGCTTACACTCATCTCCATTTATTTTTTCATCGTAAATGGAAAACTGCGCTCCAACCGTCGAAATGTAATCTTCTTGAAATCCGCCTTGAGTGTACTTTGTAATTAGAGATGTTTTCCCGACTCCACCATCTCCAATTACAGTGATTTTAAATACAAATTTCATTGGACATCATCAGTAAAAAGGGTTCCCCGTAGGCTTTTTTAATTTAAACTAGAATTCATTCTTTCAGTATAAAAGATTTTCTTCATTGATAATGAGGAGTAGTAGATTCTTAGAATCTCTCTTAATTCATTTTGCTTTTGGTTTGCTTTTCTCAATGCTAATGAGCATTCTTCCCGCAAGACCTCGGAACCACGTTATTACACGGTAGTAACGCGGGACAAACATTTCTTTTTTATTTCCGCGAGACGCCTTTAACACAATTTTAGCGACATCCTTAGGTTTGGGGAGGGCCAAGAGAAATCCTTTTGCCTCATATTTTTTAATCCATTCTTGGTATTCAGGGGAGGCATCCCAAAATTTCGTTTTGACAGGAGCGGGAAAGATCGTTATCACGTGTATTTTATGGTCATGCAATTTGTATTCTAAACGAAGAGAGTCCGCCAATCCAGCCACCGCATATTTGCTTGCGCTATAGGCCGCCATATTAGGAATTCCGAGTTTCCCAGCCGCACTGGAGGTAAAGATGAGTTGTCCTTCACGCCGATTGGGATGCTTGTCAGAGGGATTCGGGCGGCCAATATATGGCACGGCAGCCTGCAAGACTAGCCAAATTCCATCTATATTAACAGACATTATTTTACGATATTCTTCAAAGGTTCCCCCATTCGTAATCGAAATGTGACCACCGATTCCAGCGTTATTATGAAGAATATCGATATATTTTTCCTTCTCGCCGATGCTTTTAATGACTGATTCGACCTGGTCGCGATTCGTGACATCCATGGTCATTATTTCTGCGTGTTCCGCCCCGAGACTTTTCACCTCCTCGACCAACTCATCTAATCCGAGGTTTGGCAGGTCTAACAGGTACATCCGCATTCCTAGGGGGGCAAAAATTCGGCAAACTTCACTCCCGATCTCCCCACTGGCACCTGTAATGACAAAAACTTTCCCTTTATACCATTTTTTTTTCATAATAATCTCCCGTGTTCGTATTTAATTAAACGCCAATTTAAAAAAAATTTAATTCATACATATTTATAACTAATTCTAATATTATGCTTGCTTTGGGAATAGCATTGTAAGTATCTTTTCAAAAGCTATATTTATGTTTTCACCTGTTTTTGCGGATGTTTCTAAATATTCGCAAGAAACCGATTTTATCAATCCTGAGATCTCCTTTTTTTCGACTTGACGCATTTCTTCTAAATCTTTCTTATTACCTATAATCAGTATCGGTATAGCATCTACGTAATTATGAACTTCCTTTATTAAATCATTTAAAGATACAAAAGTCTCATGATTTGTTAAATCAAAAATAATTAATACCCCATTTACGTTACGGAAAAATGAGGATCTAAAAAAATCCCATTTGGCGTCTCTGTTCATTTCCCAAAAACTTAGTGGAACATGACGTTTCATTATTTCCACTTCTCTAGAGAAGATATTTACTCCTATGGTTGGTTGATAATCTGTTTTAAAACCTGTAACATCGAATCCCTTAATTAAGGTAGTTTTTCCTACGCCATCATCACCAATCACGATTATTTTATACTTCTCTTCATCTTTGATGTACATTAATTTTCACCTTAATTCATCTTAGTTATTCGAATCCTTGGCAAAAAGCATGCACGTTTATTCCGAAATCAGCGTGATAATAGCCTCCCTCTAGTAGGGCATACCGTCGCCCTTGGCATTTATCCTCAGAAAAATCATTCATCAATTTACCAATCGTGTTATAGGCTGAAGTGGAGAGTTTCCCACCCCAGTCTTTCTCGTACTCATCGAAGCCAGCCGAAGCCACGATAATGTCGAAGTTTCCAATCTGATTGAAAGTCTCAGCAATTTCTTCGAGATATTCCTTCTCATAATTACTCCGGGGATTTAAAATCTGTGTTCTAAGGATGTTTTGCTTGGTTCCTAAAATGTTGATGTTGCCATCGCCCGTGTGTAGATCAAAATCCAAGACGAATGCGCTTTGAATGCCCTTGCCCTCGCGTAAATTCAGTAATGAAACGCTAATATTGTTGAAATAGCAGAACCCCCAGCAACTATTCCCGGAGGCATGATGTCCAGGTGGTCTAATGATGGCGAAAGTAGGAGTACCCTCCCACGCCAATTGAGCTGCTTTGATTGCCCCCCCAGCAGCTAACAGTGCCATTTCATGGACAATTCGATCGCTTTTTACGGAATCAAGATGCCGTTGCGTGTGAGCACGTAAAATATCCGCTTCCGTGGCAGGCTCGGGCGTGATGAATTCATACTGATGAGCCTTTAACTCTTTTACAATTGGTTCTAGCCGCCCGCTTGCAGCCGCAGGGTCATAGGTATAATGTTCATAGAATTTTTTGTGGAAAATGATTTTCAATTTGAATCACTCACAAAATATATATCTGTATAGATTTATTGATTCTTATTTAATTATTAGTTGATTGTAAATGTCAGTACTCGATTTTATTAAGCGAAATTCATTTGCTTTAATAATAACGGTTATTTTCAGCATTTGGATGGTTTACTTAATAGCTACCAGCTTAAGTGCAGACAGAATCGTTCAATTCATTGATGCTCTTCCAAGCCCAAATCCATTGATTAATCCGGAGGATGTTTCTGGCCAATATGCTTCGGTGATCCCCGTTTCACGATATTTCATCGAGCCGTTTGTGGGACTTACCTTTGTCTTTACCTTTAATAGCGACCCCACAGAAATTCTGGTTTTATTCATCGTGCTCTATGCTATCACCAGGGGCGCGTTATTAGCTCTAGATAACACGATTTTAAATCGCAACGGGAAAAAAGAAGTGCTTTTCAGATATATTAAAAATACTCTCGAATTTGTGGTGAAATGGGAGTCAATCCTGTTTTTATTAGGTGCGCTAATATTAGTAGCGGGACTCTTTATAGTGGGGTTTATTTTTGTGGCAAATCTTTTTTGTATTTTCTTTCATTTCGCAGGAATTTTGATGGTCTTACTTTTAATTGGAAAGGCAACTTACAATGCGGTCATTTATTTCCGTCCAAATGTAGCATTAAAAGTAAAGAAACTTAGGGCAAAGAAGCCTGTCACAAAGGGGCTACATCGGGTAAAACGGGAATTGTTCTATTTCTGGACAGCCTTCTTATTGATTTTCACGCTAAATTTCTTCTTTCTCAACATCAAATTTCCGACCCAACAAATCGTTGCGACACCAGACTTGGGTCCAAATGAAATATTATGTGATTTTCACGTCCATACGACGATGTCAGATGGGCATCTCACGCCCGAACAACGCGTGTTGTGGTACATGGAGCAAGGAATTGATGTCGCCGTATTTACGGATCATCACCATCCTTATGGGGCGCTACGAGCAAAGACCTTTGTTGAAGAGAACAATCTCGATTTTACAGTGTTAATTGGGCAGGAGTTTACGGATGACCCCGAGGATCTTCACTTGAATCTTTTTGGGCCTGAAGAGGCAATTATCCCTGATAATTATTATTTTGAAGGGCTCTATAATCCAGAAGGGATGAACGTCAGCCAGGCGATTAATTATACAAAGCAGCTAGGGGGATATGTTATTGTTAACCATTATTCCAGGAATGCATCCGCCCCCTTTACATATGAACAATTAGTGAGTTGGGGCGTGGATGGGTTTGAAATCGGGGATGGTAAAGGGAAATACCGGGAAATCCGAGATTTTATCTTGGATTACAATATTGCTAACCCTAATAATACTCTAATTGCTTTAGATGGAACGGATCAGCATTTAAATAGCGAGTTGAATACCTTTGTTCGGTTAAATTTGACTGATCCCACTAATCGAACCCTAGACCATATTATGGAGAACCTTCGACGGAATAACCATTCGGTAATAAACATAAAAACACCCAATTACGTTGATGCTGATATTGATGAATTTAAGAAATTGTACAACTTCCATAATTACCTGGCGAATTTAGATGCATTTCAAGCCCTTTCTTGGATCATCTGGTCTTTTATCGGCTACGGGTTGGTAATGGCAGTAATTTGGCGAGTGAAAAAATCAAACCTTGAAAAAATGGAAGGAAATTTAGAGGTAATTTAATACCTGCCGAACCCTTCCAGGTCTAATTCTTTTATTTTATGCGGTGTAGGTAATCCCGTTTTCCTATCCCACCCGCGTTCATCGTAGTAATCATCAAGCAACTGGCCTGCAATTTCTGGAGTTATCTCCGTTACTCCGTAGAAATCTTGGAATTTTACCTCAAGTTTCTCAAATTGTAATGAATGAAACCATTGCTCTGGGAACTTGTCATCCTTACGTGAAAATCCCTCTTTAGCGTTCAGTATCTTTAATAAATTCCAAGTGCGTTCAGCGGCTAGCCGCAAATCATCAGGATGAAGATCAAACCCCGTGACCGCGTTGTAAAACGCCGTGACTGATTCTAACCCCCAGAACCGATTCATTTGAGCTCGGGCACAGAGCCCCAATGATGTTAAAACAGTATACCAGTCCTCCGCGAAGCGAGTCAGGCGTCCAATATTTATTCCCATTTCCTTAAGTGGAGGCGAAAAGATTCGATCAAAAGCGGATTCAGGGATTCCCATCCTATAAAAGTGGGGCTTAAACGTGTCAGGGGGACGTCCTGAGGCGAAATAGGTGGGGGATCCACCTGAAGCGACATGAGCACCTTTTGGGTTCACCACTTGTTCAAATTCCATAGTACCTAGGCGCATGATCCTGGGTTCAAAAACTTGTGCTAAACCTTTAATAACAAGCATGTCCTTTTCGATGTCCTCATAAAGATCAGCTAATTTCTGCCATCCATCAGCAAGGATATTCCCAAATCCCTCCCTTCTGGCGATCATTTCAATGGTGTTCATTAACGTGTCAAAATCGCGCTTCCATTCAACCCCTGTCATTTCTTTCGTGAGAATACCTCGCTCAAATAAATCCGTGCAAAATTCTAACATTACAGGGATTTCAAGAGAATCTAGCCCATACCGGTTCATCAGGTCAAAGGCTTTTACGGCCTCGTTATAGGTATTTACGTTTTGAAATAGAAATAGCATGAATGGATTAAAGACGGAGGTGGTGTATTGAATCAAACCCGAAAAATCACCTTCCTTAATTTCAAGAATATCTTTATCGCCCATGGGGCAGGATGGGCAGGCAAAACGGCGTTTTTTTAGCTTTTTCAAATAAGTTCTTTCATTGCAATGTCTTGATCTCTTTTTATCACCTAAACCACCTAAAAGCGCACTAATTGGTGCACCTCGTTGCATTCCTAACTTATGCCAAGCCTTTCTGTAAGGGTAATTACGAATTCGTTCAAATTGCTTCTTAAATAATTCTTTAAACTTTTCATTATCGGCTATCTGAATTCCCTTGGTGCCCTTCGCTACTACTGCCTTCAGGTTTTTCGATCCCATTATTGCTCCAAGGCCGCCCCTCCCAAAAGTAGCGGTTTTATCAACCAAGGCCATTGCCGATTTGACTAAGTTTTCACCTGCCTGGCCGATTGCAATAACACCGCATTGTCCATATTTCGTCCTCAAAAAATCGGTAGCATCTACGATATCACGCCCCCACATTTGTGCCGCATCACGCAGCTCAATCTTATCGTTCCAAATCTGTAGGTAGGTAGGATGTTCTGATTTACCTGAGAGGATGAGGTGATCGAAACCAGCTTGTTTTAGGTGAAAACCGAAGCTCATACTCCCACAAGAATTCGCAATGGCGTTGGTTGCAGGAAATTTGGAGATTCCGACGATTCGAGAAGCCCCTGGCGTTATCGTGCCTACCAAAGGTCCAGTGCCAACGATGACAATGTTTTCTGGGGATAATGGTTCAGTGTTAGGCTTGAAAAGATCGGCAGCTAACTTGCAATTCATCCCAATTCCCCCTATAAACTTTTTAAGGTCCTCAGGATCTTCTTGCTCGATTGAAATATCCTGGGTTGTTAAATTGACTTTGAGGATGTTACCAGTGTAGCCTTTCCAGTCCATTACCCTTCCACCTCCCTCACTTCTAAAGCCCCATAAAGGCAATGCTGGGCACATTTAAAACACTGCCTACACCCCTCTAAAAATGTAATTTTAGGGATTAATTCATGGGTTGTTACCTGAATGAATGCTTGGTCTGGGGCACATATCTCCTGATAACTATAAGAACAAATTAATTGGCAAATTTGGCAGCCAGCACAGTTTTCTTCGTGAATGACTATTTTCTTGCGACTTGTTTGGGACATTCTAGTTCACTCTTTAAATCAATGTTAGAATTCGCCTAATCACTACTGTCTGTCTCTCTTTTCGTGGAATACTTTATAAGTACTCACCGATTACTAAAATATGAATAATTTGAAAACCTTTTTAAAAAATTGATGCTCATGACAATGAAATTGAATTCTAAAATCGTACAAGATTTAATAAACACTAAATTGCAAGTATTAGATGAAAAAATTAGCGCAATTCTCAAGAAATGGAAAGTGGAAGTCATCGATCAATTCATAGAGGGGGCAAAATCAGGTAAGTTTGAAGAAGCAGAGTCAGATGCTATAGAACTTCAAAATTTAGTGTCCAAACGTGAAGAAATCGAAAAACTTTATCAATCCACGTAATATGACTTGAAATACGAGGATTTAATTCTCGAAGCTCTGAGAAATATTCAAACTGAACTTCAAAAATAAATAATCAGTATGGACTTAGATTTAGATGCTGGAAGGTTGAAGATTATTCTTAATAATAGAATAATCTTATATATTCGCTATAATAACTTTCAGGAATATTCATATGTCGTTCAATTTTCCTTAAAACAAGGTGATCGTGTTCAATTTGATAATTTTGATGATAGATGGGTCGTTAGCTCTCGTCCCCATCATTGTCATCCTAGATTTAAAAGAGAGGCGATAGAGCGTAAATTCAAAGGGACTCCAAAACATGACATGCCAATTTTTTGTAATTTGATAAAAAGTAAAGATATTTTCAAAATTCAATAATATTTAATTAATTTAAACCCGAAATATAAAGAAATCCCAAAGGGGCAACCTTTCCGTCCTCCATCCATTCGTTCTTTTTTGGATGGCATCATCCGGACGAAGGAAATGTTTAGCGCGTGTAAGAGCGATATTGTTTGACGATGGGATGGGTTTCGCCGTAATGCTTGATTAACGCCTCCAGAAATTGAGCATTGCTAAGTCGCTCCCCGTAGGTACCTCATCAGCAACCCGCGTCTGGGTTGATTTTAACATCACTTCCAGGAGGGAGGACGACGGTGGGGTCATCGCGAAGTGGAATAAAAGCTTTTTCAGCATCGCGGGCTTCGATCCCGACGTCCTCGAAGAAAGTCCATTCATTAGGGTCCCAGACTAATTGAAGAAAACTAGAAATACCCTCAAGGGGAAACTTTCCCTTATGCTTTTGAGTTAGAAACCGGTCACCAGCTGCAATCGCCTGAATAACATCTGCATCATTATCAACCGTAACATCAATGGGATCTCTGTGAATTTCCATGACGTGAGGATGAAGGAAATGCAGAGTAATGGTCTTCATATGATTCTACATTAGACTAATGATGTTAATAAGCTTTAGGATTCATCGGATTTTTCAATCCCCTCGAGATCTTCTGGATTGACGGAGAGGCCGAGCGCGAGAAGCTTAATAAACCTTAGGATCCCATCTCGAGAAACCGTTCCCAAGAGTTGTAAATTGGTAGTGTCTATAATCGGAAGCAATTCCAAATCAAATTTTCGCATCTTATCCAAGGCTACGCTTAAGGGATCATCGGGAGCTACGAAAATGTATTCTGTTCGCATTATAGTCCCTGCAATTTCGCCTAATTTATTTTCGAGAATGAATTTTTTAATGTCGTCAAAATCAACAATTCCCAAGAGTTGATTATTATTAGAAACCACGGGAAAATTCATTTGATGGTAGGTTTCCATGTATTCTAAAATGGTAGTAATAGGCGTATCAAGATTGACATTTAGTCTCGATTTTTGAGGAAGTTTCGCTACAGTTATTTCCTCAAAGACATTACGATATGACTCATCTAGATAAATACCTAAATCATGTTCAAGATGAACGTGCCACGAAATGTCTTTTGAAACAAGATCAGGAATTAATTTCTTAGCTGACGATCTTGTGAGAATAGGAATAAGAATTGAGGAAATTACAATAAGAGCGATTAAAAGAGTATAAATATCTGGATTAGCAGCAAAAAGACCAACATCATTACCTAATTTGGCAGCGGCAATTCCCACGCTTAAGCTAGGGATCATAATGAATCCGGTGATCAGTCCAGTTTTCAAATTATATCCCATGAATTTTGAACCAAGAATGCTACTGGCAATTTTTACGGCAAATAAAATCAGAAGAAATATGATCAACGTTATTATAAAGCTTGGCTTTACAAAAAGGCTCAAATTCATGTGCATTCCGATAACAAAAAAGAAAATGGGAATAAAAAAACCGTAACCAATCGACCCCATTTTCTCTTCAAGCCGCGGAGCACTTTTACTCTGCCCCATAATCATTCCTGCGAGAAAAGCACCTATAATTGCTTCAATTTCTAGAATAAAACCTGTTAATACTGCCAGGATCATGATGACAGCAAATGTAATTCGAGTTTCCCATTCAAGCGCCTTCACATCTGTTGTCTTACTCTCCATATGTCGCCAAAAGGGACCAATTACAAATAGAATGATCATGAAGAAGAGGACTACAATGAGAATAGCAAGGACCAGTTGGGAGATATTGAAAGTCTCTACAGTGAAGCCAATGAAGGAAATGATTAAAATGCATAAGATATCCAATGCCATCGTCGTTGTAATGAGGATCTGGCCAAAATGTTTCTGGGACAAGCCTAATTCATGCAAAAGAGGGAAAACAATGCCAATTGACGCACCTGCAAACACGATACCAATTAGAATTATACCAGCAAGATCTAATAGAAGAAATTGTCCAATAAGGATGCCAGTGAAAAAAGAGAGAAAAAAGACGCAAATTAATAAAATGATAGATTTTTTGAAATATTTTTTTAGAAATAAAATATTTAGCTCTAGTCCCGCCAGAAACATTAACAAAATAAACCCAATATCTGCCAGAAATTTTAACCAAAATAATTCATTCGGATATTCTAGAGCCGTAATACTGGGAAAATATGGGATAACACCAAATACGAAATTCCCTAATATCATTCCAAGAATTAGTTCGATAGATATGGCAGAGATTCTTACTTTTTCCCCTAAAAAAAGAAAAATCGTAACTGAAACAATGATGATCATCAGTATTAAAAGTTGGTATTCGGCTGCCATAGCAATAACCGGCGGTTAAAACATTATATTTTTCATCATTTTATTGAATACCTGTGTTGGAGCAGGTTTGGAATGGACTCTTTTCTTTAAATAGAATGATTAATAAAATAACTTATTAACATTTGTTTCACGTGATAGGAGTTTAAAAACATTTGAAGCAAATGGAAAGGTGTGGTAAGGTGATGAAAGAAAAGAATTTGGATTGCAAACGGGAAAAAGCGGAGTGAAATAATGAAAAAATTGGAAGATCAAACTACTTCAAAAGATGAAACATTAATTAAAAAAGTCGAAGAAATTTGCTTACAAAAAACCCCATTTGAACACATAAAAGCGATGGATTATCCGAGAATGGCGGGAACATCTAATGGCGATCGAGCCGTCGATTATATTGTGAGTGTTTTTAAAAAAAATGGTTTCGAGCCAAAAGGAGAGGAATTTTATCTTCCAGAACTCTCGTCAATCCCTAAATTAATAATACCGTCTCTATTAATAGCGTGGGGGATATTCAGCTTTTGTAATGTTATTTTCATTTCTGGGATGTGCGGATATATTTTTGCCCTCCTCGTCCTTCTCGTCCCAATCATGGCGCTTTTGGTCATTTTTAAGCTAGAACTATTAGTCAGAAGAATGCTAAAAGGTAATTTCCAGAAAATTCAAAGGCTCACGAGAAAAATAGAGGAGGGTAAACATGAAGAACCGATAAGGAAAGGGAAGAATGTTTATGCAGAATATGTGCCGGAAGAATATGAGGACCATTTGTATTTAACGGCGCATTACGATAGCACGACTCTCAAGTTTAACATGAAATTCATAAAAATTTTTATGATAATTGGGTTTTTATGTGGAATGATATATATTGTTTGTTATTTGATTCATTATCTCTTACTATCATCCGGATTCGATTTATTTGGTTCAAAGCCAACCCTTTTTCTCGTACTTTTATGTGTTTTCCTTGCCTCAGTCAGTCTCGTTCTCTTCAATCGGATATTTCGAACAAATGAATCTCATGGCGCCATTGACAATCTAACTGGCACTACACTCATACTAGAGCTCGCTCGTGTCGCAAAGCTTGTCAAACCCAAGCTGAAAATTACATTCATCATATTTGCCGCAGAGGAAATTGGCTTTTTTGGCTCGACATATCATTTCAATAACCGTGAAGAATATTTTGAAAGCCATAAAATACACGTGGTTTCTATTGATATGATTGGAGAAATTCCACCATTGACTTTTATTAGTAAAATCAAGCCCGCTTTGAGCATTCCAATGGAGCCGACGTTCAACAAGGAAATGCAAGACCTGGCCCAACGATTAGGAATCGAATTTAAATTGGCAAAATTTTTATATCCAGGTTCTGATTTCGCGGTTTGGCTCCTTAATGGTCATCCAGCAAATTGGGTGATGACTCCGAGTAAATACATTCATTCCCCAAACGATATCGCCCAAAATGTCAACCAGCAATTATTGGAAGATTGCTTCAAACTCTTTACAGGCTATTTCTTAGAGAAAAGCAAGTGAATCCATACCCAAATTTTTAAATTCAAATCGCGTTACATCTAAGTAACAAATTATGCCATAGAAGTGTTGATAATGGGTGTTAGAGTTGAGAAAGAAGGCGTTGTAACAACTATCATTATAGATAATCCAGAAGTTAAGAACGCCGTCGATGGTCCAACTGCGGCTGCCTTAGCAGACGCTTTTAGAGAATTTGACCAAGATGAAAACGCACGGGTAGCCGTTTTATGGGGTGATCACGGGTGTTTTTGTGCGGGGGCTAACCTGAAAGCAGTCGGTACGGGTCGTGGAAACCGCTTCAGGAAAGATGGGGATGGACCAATGGGACCCACACGAATGCTATTATCGAAACCAGTTATCGCTGCAGTGGCAGGGCATGCCGTTGCAGGGGGGCTAGAACTTGCGATTTGGTGCGATTTACGAGTTGCCGAACGAAATGCAGTATTTGGCGTATTTAATCGGAGATTTGGCGTTCCACTCATTGATGGATGCACTATCAGATTGCCTAAGCTCATCGGTTTGAGTAGAGCCCTTGATATGATAATTACAGGTCGACCCGTGACTGCAGAGGAAGCTTTTCAATGGGGATTAGCAAATAGGATCGTGGATGTGGGACAAAGTCGCCCGGAGGCAGAAAAATTGGCGCGAGAAATCGCCAATTTTCCTCAGACCTGTCTTAGAGAAGATAGACTGTCGCTCTACGAAGCCCTTGGTATGAGCCTGTCGGAGGGGCTTGATAACGAATACCTGCATGGCATGAAAACAATAGATAGCGGTGAAACCTTGGCAGGAGCCGGGCGATTTCAAAAAGGCGAAGGGCGCCACGGCAAATTTTAAATCCTTTTATTTTCTTTAGACCAAAATATTTTAAAAAACAGTAGAGCGATTATTTTTCTATGGAGAAACTGCGATATTTTCTTTATGAAATCGTTTCAGTTTCCATGGGGTTAGCAATTTTAGCCTTTTTCGGGACTTTATCATTTTTACCAATGGAGATTATGCTCTGGGGAGAGGGGCAAACAGCGTATTGGACTTTAATCATTCTAGTATTCAGTGCAGTAATTGCATTTACGTTGTTATCATTTTGTAAAAAGAAATATCATGCCATTCTAATGAGAATGGCAGATGTAGCTACAGTTATTTTCGCAATTCTTCTAATCAATTCTTATTTAGTATTTACTCAAGATTTGTTTGAGCCTTGGATCATTCAAGCAGCCTGGTTTTTCCGGTATAATGGACTCTTTATCGGTTTGTTTTTAGGTTGCATGATGGTGAAAACAATTACGGGATTGAGTTATCTTATTACTAAAGTTAATAATTCTAACAATTTGAATGAAACAAGCCAAAAAAGTGCCAAGGAATCAAATTCAAACATCATAGCATTTTCAATCATCGCTATTAGTTTTACGATTTATAGTGCTGAGATGTTATTTTTCCGTTATTCAAGTTTATTCATGACCTTATTAGCCATTTTCATCATTGAGAGTTCATTGATAGTATATTCAGTTCTCATTCTCCTGAACACGAGCCATTACAATCATTTGAGATTCCAAGTCTATGAAAGCGATATCGAGTTACCAAAAACGAATGTTGCAGCAGGTGAATTATCTGAGGGTAAAGATATCAAAAATGTAGAGGCATTAGAAAGTGGAAAACTTGCTCGAATAAGTTCTAAAGTAAGGAAGGCTGGCTCTGACCCATCAACCTTTTGGTATCTTTTCATCCCGTTATTGGTTGTTTTTATCTGGGGTGTGGTTACTGCAATTCTGTATCCCTATAATATAATACTGAATTTTACCTTTACACTTGGAGTGAATACGATATTTTATCCCATGCCCCTTGTGCAGGTACTCTCTTTATTCATGATTCTTATTTTGATTTTCATCGTAGCCTTTAATGCGTGGGGGGGTCGGATGAACCGCCGGCTTGGTAAATACTATGATAGTCGGCTGAAAAAAGCCTTCGCAGTCTCGGGATTCGGCGCGATAGATGCCATGAGATTTATGGGTTTATTTTTAGTGATAAGTCAAATATTATATTTCTTTGAATACCCAATTTATCTCCCAAGAGTGATTTCATTTTATTTAATGTTTGGGGTCCTTGGGGCCTTCATTTATTTTATTGCAGGGCGAAAGTCATACCTTAAAAAAATCTTGTATATTTGTGCCGTCCTCCTCCTAATTTGGAATTTTAACCTGACCTATATAGATGGGATAACTAATGGGATTGATTGGTCCGCTCTGTGGGGGGGAACTTACGAGATTACCTTTCCATTTCTTTATCTTCATAGCTGGCGCAATTTCATGATGGTAGGAATCCCAACTGGAATTATTTTTACCGATTTGTTGTACAACTTAGGCTTCACGCACACCGATGGCAAAGATGCCCCCAATAGGGCTGTCTTTTTAGGAGTCGTTCCCTTTGTTTTAGCAATGCTAACAATGCCGGGAAATTACCTCGTTAGCAATCCAGGAGCGGAATCTACTCCTTCATTTGATCCATTTTTTTATTATTTCTGTTTAATATTAAACGTGCTGCTCATTATAGGGCTCGCTTTTAATTACCTCGTCACGGAAATCTTGATACCCGTCTTTATTGAGAAGAAATCAATAATTAAAATCAAGAAGAAAGGGAACCCAAGCTCGACCAATCCTGGATCATCAAATCAAAAACCCAGAAAGAATACTGGAAAGGGTCCACCTCCCAGAAAAAAGTTTCTTGCACTCGCAATAGCAGGAATTATGGTCCTTACATTCGTTGGTGGGGTGGGTATTTACGCAACCCACTCTCAGACGTACAATCGCCCAATCATTTGTTATAATTCGGGCAATTACTATGTCTGGGTCCAAGACTCATCGGAACGGGTTTCAAAAAATGTAAAAATCGCTGAATCGTCCCCCCGAATTGATGCTGTCGAACTTTACCTCGCAAAAAATGAATACGGGGCAGTCCAATTGGTCTGGTACCCGCATCAACCTGTTCAATCCCTCACCTATAATATCAGTGATTTCCACCACCAAAATGGATCCTATACGATAGAGGCAAGCAATTGCACGTTACGATACGTTGATTTTGTCATTGAAGATGAATTTCCTGACATTCTACGACCTTTTACAGTTAGAAATTTGGAACTCAAGGAGAACAACATTTTCTGGTTTGCCATCAAAACGCCTTATGAAGTTGTAGAAGGGCTCTATCGAGGAAATGTGACCTTTACCTTTGATGGTGGGCAAGAAATAGTCAACGTTGATGTGAACGTTTGGAATTTCACGATCCCCCATATGCGACATTTAAGGACGAACATTGGGGGGCGCTCTCGAGATTTTGAGAGGATAGATAATTATTTATATCACAGAATAAATGATTATGGCGTAAGCATCAGTAAAGCCAACACTCTTACTCAATTGAATACCCAGGAAGTATATACATGTTGGCTAGATACCTCTACCAATACTTGGACATTCAATTGGACTTGGTGGGACACTATGATTCAATATAAGCTTGATAGGGGGATGAACGGGTTCGTCATTCAATGTCCCTTAGGGATGGGACGAGATCCACCCATCGAGGATGCAACTTGGATGTTGCGACTCAAAAATTGGCTCGTAGATGTCGCAAACCATTTTGAACCATTGGGATGGCTAAACTACTCCTATTACTACTTCATCGATGAATTCCAAATGTTCATCCCTGATGGATATACCCGGGAGGAATACTTTGACCGGTTGGAAATCTTGTTGCATGAGATGAAAAATGCTACGACTAAAATCAAGATCATGACGACCACGCCGCCCTCCGCCGAGCTGGAAGACCTATACGATTATATTGACATCTATTGCCCCATCAGCAACGACCGCGATAAAGCACGGTGGGATGAGCGACTCGCTGCAGATTGCGAATTCTGGTTCTACTCCTGTGTTGGTCCAATGGCACCCTGGCCAAACGCGCATTTATATAATCGGTTGTACGAGATTCGGATAGAATTATGGCAGGTCTGGCTGTATAACATTCACGGATTCTTGTTCTGGAGCTCCACGGCTTACTACCACGGGGATTATGGGCTTGCATTTAATGGTTGGGGGGATGGTTGGTTCATATGGGAATTTGGCGGGATTTTGTATGATTCGATTCGCTGGGAGAATTTCCTCGAAGGGCAGGAGGACTATGAATACCTCTGGCTATTGAATGCCACGTTGCAATACCTCACGGAGAATCCAGGAGTAATTCCTGCGAACGAGCTTAGCAGTTACAAAGCGGAATTTGATACTATCGTGAATTCAGTTGTGGGGGAGAAATGGGTTTATTGCGACCACGTTTCCACGTTATACTCAGGGCGAGATCGAATTGGGGCAATCCTAAACGATTTGGGGAGTGTCGTGAATCTCACAGCCCTGGGAGAAGCACAGTGGTTTCCGCCGTATAAACCAGGAGCTTGAAACGTCGGAAATTCACTTTCGCGACTGGTCTCTTAGTTCCTCTTCTGGCGCTCCAGAATATTCTTATAACTAAAATCTAAAGATCTCAAAAGCTAAAAAAGAATCTTGAGGTATAGAATTGAATTTAAAAAAGATCTTAAGATATCTACTATTATTCTTATGCTATTCTAATCTCGCACTATTCCTTATTATAACTATTATCTATTTATTCTTTTATCATACTATAATTGGCTCGATAATTGCGATAGTTTATCCAGGAATTGCACCTTTATTATGTTTAATTTATATCCTCAGTGGAATCATCATCATCCGCTTCTCGTTCATGAAAAATAAGAAGGGAATTGTGATTGTCTCCGGAATTTGTATTTTCATATTCCTCGTATCGATAATTCCCTACATCTCAATTCCATTTGGAATCGCTGCTGCCGAAGACGAGATGATTCAAACGTATGGGGCGGCATATACGAATTTAGATACGACGGGGATGCGACCCGTTCCTTACTCCGTTTTTGATAATCTATTTGGAATCCCAATTGATGAATCGAAGTTTACCGTCCAGACTGATATTCTCTACCTAAATAACGGGAATGACAGTTTTTATTTTGATTGGTATAAGCCTCATGGCGCGGGGCCGTTTCCAGTAATAATTGCACTTCATGGAGGAGGATGGGTTATTGGAGATAAGGGCACGGGTAATTGTATCCCTTTCAATAAATATTTTGCATCACAAGGCTATGTTGTATTTGATATTCAATATGGTGTGTATGATATCAGCGAGATTGGTGAAGGATTGGCGGGATTTGGCGATTTTTTTAGCATGATTCGAGATATAATAACACCACCATATAATCAAAGTTATACTATTCAGCAGCAAGTTGAAAATATAGGGTATTTTACGAAGATGTTGGAGTTAAATAGTTCGAAATATTATGCAGATCTGAATAACGTGTTCGTCGTTGGAAGATCTGCGGGAGGTCATATGGCATCTATTGTTACCTACGGTTATAAAAATCCCCTATTTGCAGGGAATTTCTCGGCGAGCATGAATATAACCGGAGGAATATGGTTTTATCCCCCTACCAATCTAACTAAATTAAAATCTACATTTTTTGATAATATGCTCCAAGGCTCGCTTCCACTTGACATTCAGTATGATAAATTTTCTGCTTCATTCTTGATTGACAACAGCACGGTCGTGCCTCCAGTTATTTTACTGGCTGGTGAGAAAGATATGATGGTAAATTATCAAGCTCAGGTCTTAGACTTCTATCAATACGCCAAAGGAACCGGAAAAAAATGTCTACTAATCACCATCCCTTGGGCGGGACATGGTTTTGATATTAATTATCAAACATACGGAGGCCAAATAGCAACATACTATATCGAACGGTTCATGGCCTTGGAATTATTAAGTGGAGGATGAAAAATGGTCAAGCTAGAATTTTTAAGAAGTTGGCTTTTCGTGAAGGCGTATCATCTTGTAACAATAATCGTGCTTATTCTAACCTTCGTGTTCAATTTATTCGGGTTCGGTGGAAATTTAGCTATTCAAAGCATTGCAGGAATTCTAACCCTGATTGGTATTCCCCTAATGATAGGACAAATTCTATTAAGCATGACAGTGGCTAACAAGAATGATAGAGTAGGGTGGATGATAGTTCGTCTTTCATATATTACTCTTATAGTGGCATGCCTTGGGTTATTATTAATAACACTGGGGACCTTCGCATTCTCACTTACTTTTAGTGCCAGCGATTCGACAATTGCGGCTCGATTGTTATCCATTATTGGATTTTCCATTCTTGTAATCTTTGAAATCGGCTTCTCAGTTGTATGTTACTACACACTTCCAATAGCTAGTGCCTGGTCTGTAACCAAAGCCAAAATTAATGTAAAAAATAAATAATTTTTATAGAGCTTGCTTCAAAATTTTAGAAAGATCGGTTTCACTCAAGACAGCCGGCTTGGTAAATTCTAAATCTCTTTATTTTCTTTAGACCAAAATATTTTAAAAAACAGGAGAGCGATTATTTGTCTATGGAGAAACTGCGATATTTTCTTTATGAAATTGTTTCAGTTTCCATGGGGTTAGCGTTATTAGGTTTTTTCGGCACGCTCTCATTTTTACCCATGGAACTTCATATGATGGGGGAAGGGCAAACCATGTATTACCTATTTATCTTTCTATGCTTCGGCATAGTCATCTCGTTTTTAGTGCTCTCATTCATTAAGCGAAAAAATCGCTATATCATCGCTAGAGTTGTTGATATCGCTTCGATAATTTGTTTGATCTTCGTCATTGTTGCATTCTTAACATTTACTCAGGATCTGTTTGAACCTTGGCTCATCCAGGTAGGTTGGTTCCTAAGATACAACGGATTCATCGTGGGCTTGTTTATGGGTCTCATAACGATTAAAACAACGATTAGCTTGAGTATGATCATCTCCAACTTTAATACTTCCATAGTTGGGACTAGCTCTGGAGATCAGCGCGGACACGATGGAAATCTTAGAGTGCTGAGCTCGCTCATTATTGTTTTGTGCTTTGGATTTTACATCTTTGCCATGGTATTCTACCGTTACGTGTCCTTTTTCATGTTGCTAACTTCAATTTTCGCCATTATGATGGGGTTGCTTTTATTTTCAGTCCTCTTATTACTGAATGCGAACTACTACAACTATGTAAGATCAAAGTTCTTTGATAATCCAGCCCCAAATCCAGGAAATAATCCCCTTGAAGCTGAATTAAAGGTTGGAAAGTCACAAAAAATTTCAAACCAGGCAAATGATGGTATTATAAAGAAGATTAATTCGAAATTACTGCGTGTTGGAACCCATCCAAAAGAATTTTGGCTCATGTTCATTCCATTGTTGGTCGTTTTGGTACTTGGGATTGTCGCCCTTGCGATCTACCCTCTTAATCTCACGGTACACCTGTTAATTCCCTATGGTGGGCCAGAACCAATGCCATACGATATGCCTGCAACGCAGCTATTTTCAATCATAATGGTGGTACTCGTGTTTTCATTCGCCTTGTTTGCTGCTTATGGGGGCCGAATGTACCGTCGACTTAAAAAATTTTATAAAAAGAAGAAAACAACTTACCTTAAAATCTCTAACCTTGGCATGATTGATGCTCTAAGATTTCTTGGCTTATTTCTGGTCTTCAGCCAAATCCTATATTTCTTTGAATTTCCACTTTACTTGCCAGAAATCGTTTCAAGCTTCTTGTTATTTGGAATGATTGGGGCAGGAGTTTATTTTCTCGTGGATAAACACCCAAATTGTAAAAGAATCGTGTATACCACCGCCATTTTAGTTCTGCTATTGAACTTTTTCATCATTTTCAACGATGGGTTTGCTAACATGTTAACTTGGGCAGAGACTTATAGTGCCGAAGTCGACGTTCTATTTCCCTTTACCTATCTTCATAGTATGCCTAATTTTTACTTTGTTGGCATACCTCTTGGATTCATCGTGAGCGATCTGTTCTTTGATCTTTCCTTTAAACACACTGATGGCACGGATTCCATGAATAGAACGGCAGCCATCACGATCACCCCCTTCCTACTAGGTCTGCTCTTCATTCCAGGTAATTTTATTCTAAATAACCCGGGCGCTGATGTCCCTTCGGGGGATCCAACTGCTTTTATGTTCTACCTATTCACCATTGCTTTAAGCATCGTCTTGCTCGTTGGATTAGCTTTTAACTATTTAGTCACTGAAGTTTTAATTCCAATATTTATTGAGAAAAAAGGAATACGAAAAAAGAACGTCTTCAAGAAGAATAAGATGAATAACCCGGGAAACCCTCCAAATGCACGAAAAAAAGTTGTTAAAGGCGCCCCTCTAAAAAAGAAGGTAATTGGCTTGTCATTAACCGGGCTCGTGGCCGTTGCTTTCGTTGGAAGCTTTGGTATTCTTTATACCTTTAATCAAACATACCAACGGCCCATGCTCGTTCATAATCCAGGGAATTATTTAATTTGGGTCCAGAATTCGACAGAAAGAGTTACCAAGGATGTGATGATTTGCACCCGCACTTCACCTCTCATAGATGCCGTCGAGATATCCCTGGCCAAAAACGAATACGCGGCATTTCAATTGGTATGGCGCCCATTGGGAGGGCCCATCGATTCATTAACTTGTCAAATAGATGATTTTGAACACCAGGTTAGTCCGTACAACATTTCTGCTGGCAATTGTTCGATGCGGTATGTAGATTTCATATTTGAAGAAGAATTCCCTGATATTTTAAGACCACTTACTTCACTGGATTTAGAGAAACAGGAGAATTACGTCTTTTGGTTTGATGTCAGAACGCCTTACGATGCAATTGAGGGCGATTATGAAGGGCGATTAAATTTCAGCTTCAACGGCGGGCAAGAAGAAATAATAACAATACGCTTGCACGTGTGGAATTTTACGATACCGAATATGAGGCACTTGAGAACGAATATAGGTAGTCGATCCAACAGTTTTACCATAATAGACAATTATATCGCACATCGAATGAATGATTACGGTTCTGTGATAAGTGCTGCAAGCACCTTTTCTGAATTAAATACTCAACCGGATAAAACGTGTTGGTTGAATACCTCTGATGATACGTGGGAATTCAATTGGACGTGGTACGATTCACTTGTTCAATACAAGCTCGACAGGGGGATGAATGGCTTCAGCGTCGTTACCTTCAGTCTCGGACGAGACCCCCCCATCGAGGATGCCACTTGGATGTTGCGACTCAAAAATTGGCTTAAAGGTGTCGCAAACCATTTGGAGACGAAAGGGTGGCTAAATTACTCCTATTACTACTTCATCGATGAATTCCAGCTGTTCATCCCTGCCGGCTACACCCGGGAGGAGTACTTCGACCGGTTGGAAATCTTGTTGCGTGAAATGAAAAATGCTACCACGAAACTCAAGATTATGACGACCACGCCACCCTCCGCCGAGCTGGAAGACCTGTACGATTACATTGACATCTATTGCCCCATCAGCGACGACCGCGATAAGGCACGGTGGGATGAGCGGCTCGCTGCAGATTGCGAGTTCTGGTTCTACACCTGCGTGGGCCCCCTAGCCCCGTGGCCAAATTCAATGTTATATGATAGATTATATGCGATCCGCGTTTTGATGTGGCAGGCGTGGTTGTACAACGTGCACGGGTATTTGTTCTGGTATTCCTATGACTACCACCACGCCAAATATGGGTTAGCTGCCAATGGTTGGGGAGATGGTTTGTTCTTCTACCTACAAGGCGGTCAGATCTATGATTCGATTCGTTGGGAGCAATACTTAGAGGGCCAAGAGGATTATGAGTACCTCTGGCTCTTGAATGCCACGTTGAAATACCTCGAGGAGAATCCCGGATTGATACCTGTCAATGAACTTAATAATTACAAAGCGGAATTTAATGCCATAATATCTTCAGTCGTGGGGGAAAAATGGGTTTATTGTGACCATGTTTCCACGTTATACTCAGGGCGAGATCGAATTGGGTTAATCCTAGACGATTTAGCGAGTGTTGTGAATCTCACAGCTCTTGGAGAAGCACAATGGTTTCCGCCGTATAAACCAGGAGCTTGAACCGGAGAATAATATAGAGGACTGCACGACTTCGGTAATGCAAAATTTACACGCGTATAATTTTTAAATCCAAAATTTTCATAAGTTAACAATCGTTAAAAAAGCACTAAAGGTTTGAGAGACGGGAAAACACGAAGTTGTAAAAAAAGCAGGATTTTTAAAAAAAATATGAAGAATTGTCGTGCTCAGCACGCAATTTCTATAAAACACCCAAATAAAAACAATAAATTTTAAAAAAGGGAACAAAACGAAAGCAAAAAAACTTATAAAAGAGGCCGAGGCACTCGGCTTAACTAAATTGCGACTAGTTACTCTTTATCTTCAGCCAGTGAAATTGGATACGACAGTTACGGGGGATAAGACCGATGTTATTGATACAATACGCGAGTATTTTAAAACGCATGATCCTGCCCATAAATACACTGGAAAAAGTCATTTGAGAAGTTTTGAAAAATACTACCTTTCCTCCAATATGAAGTTATGGGTAGCATTATATGATAAAGTGAAGGGATTTGATGCACAAAGTGCTAAAAACCGAGCAGATAAAGTTGAGATTTACTGTGAGAATGATGAACACGTCTGGGGAATTGCAAAGGCGCTCAATTACCTTTGGGAAAAAGAAAAGCGGGGGGCTTGGGCAACATTAAAGAGAGGGCGAAGAATAAAGGAAGGGGGAATGTTTGCAAACCTAGATTGGGAAAAGATAAAAAAAGCTTTTAATGTTGGAGAGGATGAGTGTAAAGCAACTTGGAACCGTTGGCTCCAACCAGGACCCACGCAGCCTTCTAGCCCTCCTAGCACGCCATCATCTTTCGAGATACCTTCACCACCACCGCCCACAACGGATCCATCAGCTTACGAGGCACCTCCACCAGATATCGTTACAACTTTACAACCTCCCACGGCACCCCCACCACCACCTCCCACGGACCTTCCACCGCCACCACCTCCAACTATCACGCCTCCAAGCCCATTTACTTCCATGCCCCCAACCAAAACGCCACCACCTCCAACTGTCACGCCTCCAAGCCCTTTTAGCTCCGTGCCCCCACCCGCCACGTCGCCCGCCGCCGCTCCCCCATTGAAGGAATACAGATGCCCCGGCTGCGATGCTCCCCTGTCAACGCAAAAAATTGCGAATTTACAGAAGGGACTCAGCTGTATCTGCGAAAATTGTTTTGAAGTCATATTACCTGAAACGATATAGGTGCTGAAACTCCCACTACTCACGAGACAACACCAACATCAATAACGGAATTTCGCTGCACAAATTGCAAAATGCTCCTCGAACAACAAAAAGTACAATACCTACAAAAGGACATCAGTGTCTTTTGCCCGGGCTGCCTAAAATCTATACTGCTTAGCGCTCTCAATCCCGAATAGCAACCCAACCAGACCTGCGATGCAACAGTTCCTAAATTCAAGTTGATTATATTTATTAATTCTTATAGAGCTTGCCGTAGAATTTTGGAGAGATCGGTTTCACTCAAGACAGCTGGATTATACCTATAACTGGAGGATTTCTTTACTTTCGCAATTATGGCTGGAAAATTACTTTCTGAAAGTCCATATTTGGACAATGCAGGTATCTCAAGCGATTTAGTCAAATCCTTCAAATACTCGATTAAAGCTTGTTGGGCATTGCTTGGATTATCAAAGGTTCGATTGGTAACAATTTCTCCCAGCTTAGCATATTTAGTGAGGGTAGGAGAATCAGGTTGTTGTTTCTTCAACACTTGGATATTTTGCTCAACGACCGCTGCCAGAAGTGCAGCACACACCACGCCATGAGGAACGGGATATAATCCACCTAAGGGGGATGCAAATCCGTGCACGGCACCGAGTCCAGCATTTGCTAAGCAGATGCCACTTAATAATGCCGCCATTGCCATGTCTTCTCTTGCAGCAAGATTTTCGCCCTGTTCATAAGCAATAAGAAGCGAATTTGTAGCCTTTTGAATTCCTAATAACGCCAAAGCATCCGTTATGGGTTGCGCTTTCTTCGAAGTGTAAGGTTCTATCAGCTGAGTCAGGGCATCCAGACCCGCGCTGGCCGTAACTTTTGGTGGAACCGATAGCGTGAGTGAAGGATCAACAATGGCGATTTTCGGTACGAGAAGGGGGCTGCGAATACTTGCTTTATACCCATCTTCCGGAGATTTTATTACTGCATTCTTCGTGATTTCAGTCCCTGTACCCGCAGTGGTCGGGATGGCGATGTAAGGGGCAGCGGGATTCGAAATTTTCAAACCTTTTCCAATTACCTCCATGTAATCACGCGCAGATCCCTCATTCGTGAGAAGTCCTGCAATGGCTTTGCCCGCATCTAATGCGCTGCCACCCCCTAGCCCCACAACCACTTGTGCTTTAAAGTCCAAGCCTTCAGCGACACCGCGATCAACCAATTCAATAGTTGGCTCACCTTTTGCAATGAAAGTTGTAAAATCTATGCCTTTATTTTCCAATATTTTATTAATTGAAGCAGTTTTTAGAGCACTCTCACTGCCAACTATAAGTGCTCTCGATCCAAGGTCTTGAATTATTTCACCTAGACTCTGTAATTTCCCCGTTCCAAAGAAGATCTGTGGGGTAGATAATAAATTAAACTGCATTTAGGTACCTCTATTTCGATGAAAATCCTTCTTCGGACTCTGGAAACACGTTATCATGCTTGACTCCTTCACGTGGCTTTGCCATCATTTCTGCAACGGTTTCTCGCCATTTTTTATAATGGCTTGTTGCTTTATGGGCATCGACCCCGCCTTCACGGTAGACTTCATAGAGGAAAAACTTATTTGGATCATCAACACTTTGGAGAAAATCAAAACGAATATTGGTCGGTTCTTTTCGGGTGTTTCGAGCATTTTCCAGAGTTGCTTCTATGAAAGCATCTCGATGGTTAGGTTTCACATACACGGTCACGCAATAAATTATCAAAACGCATCACCTTTTATCAATTAATTGTGGAATTGAGTGTTAATCCTAATTATTATTTGAACGCCTTTATAAGCAATCCTATTTTTATTTAGGAGAGCTCGGCATCAAGCTTTTCAATAATGCCAACATTGAGAAGTAACGTGTTCTTCAAGCCTAATTTGGAAATAGTATCCATATTATCGCTTGATCTATGGACGTTAAGCATCGATCCCGCAGATGCAAGCCAGCAGGCTTCAAAACCCGCTTGGATGACTGGCATATAATCACTCCAAGCTCCTACGGGCAGCCATAACGATTTACATTCAATATTTTTCTTTTTTGCAACATCCATAAATAATTTATTGAGCTTATCTGACGAACTTTTCTTTGGAAATCCATAAGAAGTAATAAGACGAATGGTACCTTTCCCACCAACACCATCAAAGTTAACAAAATAGGTCCGGGAAGGATCAAACTCATGTTTATGCTTCTCCACGAAATCCGTTGCACCCCCCAAATTCAATTCTTCACTTCCCGTCGAGATGAAGGTCAGATTGATATTTTTGGGAGGATTCGCTTTGAAATATCGGGCTAGTTCTAACATGATTCCGACGCTGGCGGCATTATCCAAAGATCCCGGAGAGTTATTTCCCGTCGCATTAAACACGTTTAAATTAGCTATCACCCCAATAACGATCGATGCAATAAAAATTCCCCAATAAAATTGTAGATCAAGCGTGCCTGAAAGCGCAAGAAATCCCCCAACTATTGTCAGGACCGCAAGAACGAGCGCACCGAAAATTGAAACAACGAAAATAATGATACGGAGTAGAACAGGAAAGGTTTGGCTTTTCGAATCCCAATGCGCCATGTAGAGCATATCGACTTTATTTGATTCTGATGGTAATTTTCCTATGAGGTTCTCTGTTACATAAATTTTCCCAAACGTGCCAAGAGAGCCAGAAACTCGAGTTACAAACATCCCTACAAGGAGCATGATGATGGAGAGAATGATGGAAGTGACTGGACTAATGAACAATAAATACGTGGAAAGGATTAGGATTGCAGCTAGTGGAAAAAAGATAAACCGCACTATAATCCAGTTGAAAAAGGAGGTTTCAAATGTTTCGCGGTTGGCTTCATATCCTGCATTCTGAAATTCATCGAATACAGTTTCAATCGCTTTCTTTTCGCCCTCGGATCCAACCAATCGTGGAAAGGACAGCCGTTCTGTGATTCTATATGCATTCTCTTCATCAATAGTCATGTCATCCATCTTCTTGACTTCTTTGATAAGGTATTAAAGCGAGTTTATATATTCTATTTTAAAAGACAATTATTGCCAGCGTATTAAAAATAGATCTTACCTTCCTCACTTTAAATTTAAATGCAGTTTGGTGGTAATCATGTCAGAGAAAAAAACCAAAGATGAAGCAAAGGACCCGGAACCAGAATTCGAATACGTTCGTATTGGTTGACGAGTGTATAGAGTTCCTAAAGGGTCAAAATTCCCATATTATAGGGGAACTCGCTGTTAAGAATCCGAAAAATATTGCTCGTCCCAAATTTCCCTCTTAAACGAAAAGTTGGAGGTTTAAGCGGTATCGTTTGCCCAAACGGATGGGATGAGTAATTAAATGGAATTTTGAAACGTAATAGTTCAAAATACCTAATCCTGAAATTCTTCACAATTCAATAATCAAAAAAGGGTGAATCAAATATCCATTAGAAAGCTACGCCCAGTAAAATTACCATCAAAATCGCAGCTAAAAGCCCTTCAGGAACAATTGAAAGCACTCATGGAACAATTGATACCACTTCAAGCAGAATTTGAAGCGTGGTGTGCACTCATAAAGGCGATAGCTGACCCTGAGAGAAAGTCTCGATACCAAGCAATGTGTGCCCAGTTAGCACGACAAATTACCCAAGTCCAGCAACAAATTGCTGAAACTGAACAAAAAATTTATGAACTTCAAGTTGCCCGATGAAATTAAAATTTCAGGGAATATGGAACAAAAAAGAAATTTCCTTCCTTGTATACCTCAGTTGGATAATGAACCATTCCATAAAATTAGGAGTAACTGAATAGTACCGAATCTTTTTATATTAGGATAAATAGTATAAAAATAAGAAACTAAGTATTTTGGAAGTAGGAAGGAAATACTGAATGAGATATCTTAAGGAATTTGTCTTAATTTTACTTATTGGATTAATATTAGTAATTCCTTTTTATTACCAGAATTCTAAAGGTCATGCAGAAAAATATGAGGGTTCGAGCGTATTGTTTTCGATAAAAGGTGATCCGTTAATTTTTATTGATGGTAACGGAGGATTCACAGGATATCCAGGATACGGCAATATAACACATCCATATATTATTGAAGACAAACTTATTGATGGTAATGGGTCGAATTGTATCGATATCCAAAACACGGATGCACATTTCATCGTTCAAAATTGTACATTATATGATGGGTTTTATGGAATTCGATTATACAACGTGACTAATGGTATAGTGACAAATAATACCATTTACACTACTACTTTTGGCATACTATTATCTACCTCAATAAATAATGTAATCGATAATAACACGATCCATAGCAACTTAGGAACAGGCATTGTTCTATCAGGAGGATTTATGAATACACTTACTAATAATACCTCCTATAATAACTTTAATTATGGGATTTGGGGTGTAGGAGTAAATAATAACACCTTTATTGATAATATTTTTTATGATAATGATTATGGTTTTCTCCTAAGTGGAACCAACAATTGCAAGCTCATTAATAACGAAGTACATGATAATAATCTCGCTGGTATTGGTTTATTCTCAAAAAGCAGTAATAACACACTCATACAAAATTTTGTATATAACAACACTGGTCACGGTATTTATCTAAATCTAGCAAATCATAACAATCTAACCAGTAATATTGCTATTGATAATTGGGAAGCGGGGTTTTTACTACTAAATTCGTGTTATAATAATACACTTTTCAACAATACCGCAAATGATAACAATGAAGATGGAATTTTCCTTTGGGTGTCGTGTGGTAATAACATAATATCGAATAATACCGCTAATTATAATAATTTTTGTGGAATTCGACTTTATAACAATGCAAGCGATAATACCATTACAAATAATTCATGCAATCATAATAATGCAAATGGAATTGCGTTGGCCCTTTCTAGTCTTAATAATACATTAAAGTACAATTCTCTATCTTATAATCCAAATGGAATTCGGGTGATTAATTCAAATAACAACTCGATTTCGTTCAATATCGCTAATAATAATAGTCAATACGGCATCCAATTAGATAATTCTAGTTTTTGTAACATAACGTGGAATATAGCCCTTGGAAATCTTCAAGGCATAATTGAAGTTCCAATCTGTATTGGTAATTTAATTGAGAACAATAATTGTTACTATCCAGCTCTAACATCACCATCCGTCAATCCGCCCATTGGTGAGCCTTTAACCAGCTTTAATTATACAGTAAATTATACAGATGCGGACGATGATCCACCAACATTCGTACGTGTCTTAATTAATGGCACGGCATATGAAACAACTAAAGCAAACATACTAGATGACGTATATTATGATGGATGTATTTATAATTACACAATAGCGTTGCCAAAGGGTACTTATAATTACTCTTTTACAGCAAGTGATGGAGTTACAACAATTACGACTGGCATCTTTGTAGGGCCGCTCACTAATTATGAACCTATTTTGAGTAATTATTATGTTTCTCCTCCCGCAGGAAATACTTTAACAAATTTTACATTCTATGCTAATTATACAGATGCAGATGATGATCAACCCACGTTGGTTCGCGTCTTAATTGATGGTATTCCATATAGTATGGCAAAAGAAAATGTGAACGATACTACTTTTACGGATGGTTGTATTTACGTTCATACAACTAAGCTTTCAGAGGGATATCATAATTTCTCAATTGAAGCAAGTGATGGATTTATTATCGTGAGTACTGAAAATTCATCCGAACCTTACGTGAATTACAACCCGACCCTTACTAATTATAATATCTCGCCTTTAACAGGAAATCCAACCACAAATATTTCATTTTTGATAAATTATACAGATGTAGAAAATGACGCTCCAATTTATGTTCAAGTTCTAATAAACGGCGTTCCGTTTTCGATGACCAAACAAAATTCAAGTGAAGTTTCTTATTTCGACGGCTGTATTTATACCCATACAACGAATTTATCGAAAGGCTCCCACAACATTTCGTTTCAAACAAGTGATGGCTTTGTTGTCGTGCAGACTCAAAACTACTCTGGCCCGCTCATAAATTGGGAGCCAGTTTTAACAGAAGGAAAAATAAATTTAGAAGTTGGAGATATAAACACAATTTTTTCATATTCAGTGAATTATTCGGATAAAGATAACGAAGCTCCGATTTTTATTCATGTCAGGATTGATGGTATTCCATTTGAAATGTCTAAACAAAATCAAAGTGATAATAACTACACGGATGGCTGCATCTATTTTTATAATACAGGATTATCAATTGGAAATCATACTTACTCTTTTAAAGCAAGCGATGGATTTATTAATATAAGTACTGGGGAAACGCCTGGACCTGTAGTATCAGCGATTGATGAGAGGCGGATACCGGGATTTACAGTTTGGTTTGTTCTATTGAGTTTATTAATATATTATATTATCAAGAAGCGCAAATATCATCAATTATAGTAAGCTCTTGAAATCTGCAGAAAACTATCTGTCGCTAAATTAAACCCTTTAATTTCAACTCAATATAATATTCAATCAATGCTGAAGGGACATCATTGAAATCAAATTCATCGATGCCAACAACTTCTTCGAGATAAGCAATTTTAAATTTTGTCGTTATATCTTCCTTGTCATTCATCTTAAAATCTCCACAAACCTCTCTAATTGACGGAATGTAACACATTATGTCTAATAACAAAAAATTCTTTTAAAAGGGTTCTGTTTACGATAGATCAGATTAAACAGATACTGGTCGGAGAGATCCCTGAAAGTATTATGCGCAAATTTAAATCATAGAAAAAAGGAAAGATATTAGAGAAAAATCAGTCGAATTTCAAAACTGCGCCTTTCGCCGCTGAGGTTACGAGAGCTCTGTACTTGAGTAAGGTTTTACTCGTTATCCCTTTATCGATTGGTTTCCATTTTTGCAAACGTGCTTGAATTTCATCATTAGAAAGGTCAACATCGAGTTTTCTGTTGGGAATATCGATTTTTACCAAATCTCCATCTTGGATCACTGCGATTGGCCCACCAATATGGGCTTCGGGGCATATATGTCCAATGCAGGGTCCCTGAGTTGCCCCAGAGAATCGTCCATCGGTGATGAGAGCAACGCGATTCATATCCTGTAGAAGCATGAGGGAGGCAGTTAGCGCTAAGAGTTCAGGCATGCCAGGTCCGCCTTTAGGTCCCTCATAACGGATGATGATCACGGACCCGTTTTCTATCTTTGAGGCTGCGAGAGCATTGATCGCATCTTTCTCGGAGTTGAATACCTTCGCAGGACCTTGAAACGTGAGCATTTCTTGATTGGTCACGGCAGATTGTTTCACAACAGCTCCTTCTGGTGCAAGATTACCCTTCAGAACGACAGTGCCCCCCTCAGGATAGACCGGATTATCCAAGGGTCGAATTACATCCTCATCTAGAACAGCTGCCTTGCGAATTACCTTCTTGAGGGTTTTACCTGAAACCGTCAGGCAATCCAAATGTAAATGTTCCTTGATTCGGTTGAGTACTGCAGGAATGCCCCCAGCTTTATAGAGGTCTACAATGGAATATCGGCCTGAAGGGGAGACATTCGCGATGGTAGGGATTTTTTTGCTGTATTCATTGAATATTTCTAGATCGAGGTCAATCCCCATTTCTGCGGCAATAGCTGGCAAATGGATCGTGGAGTTCGTAGAACCTCCAATTGCGACATCTACCATAATGGCATTCTCGAGGGATTCCCTGGTCATTATTTGAGAGGGAGTAATGTCGTTCTTGAGAAGTTCCAGTATTCGTCTTCCAGACTCCTTGGCGATCTTATATTTCATCGTAGTTACCGCCGGAATGGTTGCAGCATTAGGTAGCGTCATCCCAAATGCTTCCATTAGACACTGGGTCGTGTTAGCAGTGCCCATGATTGCACACGCACCATAGGAGGCGCAACTGATGCACTTTATTTTGAAGGTGATGTCTTCATAGAATCGCGTTTCAATTCCTTGGTATCTCGGATCAAAATCGATTTCGTAGAGATTTGGTCCGCCTGGAACACAAATGGTTGGGAGATCCAACCGCACAGCAGCCATCAGAATTGCTGGATTAATTTTATCACAACTAGAAAGAGTAACCATTGCATCGAGCTTATGGGCGCGCATCATTGCCTCTATTGAGTCCGCAATTATTTCACGTTGCGGTAGAATGAACCTCATTCCCTCATGTCCATTCGCCCAACCATCACAGGGAGCAACGGTGCAGAATTGGAAAGGAATGCCTCCAGCTTCAATTATTCCATATTTTACTGCATCGGCTAATTGGAGTAAATGAGCGTGACCTGGGTTGATCTCATTCCAAGTATTTACGATTCCAATAAAAGGTTTTTTCTTGATTTCTTTTTCCTCTAACCCTAATCCCCCCATGACACCTACGGGGACATAGTAAAAGGGTGTCTGTTTTATTATCTCAAAAATTTCTTTACTTTGTTTCTTCAAATCTATCTTTTTATCGCTCATGCAAAGCCACCTATTAATTTTGGTTGAATATTCTTATCGTATTATTAGATCTAATATAGATTTACATTAGTTTTAGATTAATTATTGAATGTTCTGTCTGAACCTATTTAACCAACCTCAAATATTAGAGAAGAAGACATATTTATGAATAATTCAATTAATAATAATCAATAGAAGATTTCCAAAAGGGAATAAAACTTGAACGGGCCACGATTCGTTTTCAAATTGATGATTTTAGGAGACCCCAGTGTAGGTAAAACCTCGTTAGTACGCCGCTATATTGAAAACCGGTTCTCAGAGGATTATTTATCCACGATCGGGGTGGATTTTTTAAAGAAAGACATAAATGTTGATGGTACTTATGTTACCATAGTCCTCTGGGATGTGGCAGGTCAAGCGAAATATGCCAACTTTAAAAAGCATTATTACAAAGGAGCAAATTTCTTCATTATCGTGTTTGATATTACAAAAAAACCAACGTATATGAATATAGGGCGTTGGTTGAAGGATGCTCAAGAAATTTTAGGGGACGATGTATATTTTGCTATTTTTGCAAATAAAGCAGACTTAGAAGATCAGCGGGAAGTCGAGGATTACGGAGCCTTCAAGTTGATGGAGAATTTAATTGAATTTGAAGAAACTTCTGCAAAAACTGGGCATAATGTGAATGAAATTTTCACGAAAATTGCAAGATTTTTGATTGAAAAACAAATAAACCAGATATAGGGTGCTCTTTTTTATATAAAAAAATTAAATTAATATGATTAAGACTCCTAGGATAATCCCAACAAATGCAGGTGTTACAAAATTATCATCAAGCCTAAAATCAACGCTTTCAAAGAATGCCCCTGAAGCACCGCCAACGAGAGCTAAAATGATCCACCATGCTGGGGTGACAATTGAAAGCATGAAAGGCGCAAAGAAGAAGAAACCAAGCCCGATGCCTACTGCCATATTAGCAAAGAAGCCTGCCCAAGATTTCTTCTTGTTCCACGGTAATTTACGCTTTCCATATTTCGTACCAGCAAAGTATGCCGCCGTGTCTCCAACCCCCCAAATGAGTACCGTTGCAATATATACAATCATTACGGTATATTCATACCCAACACCTAAATTCATCTGAAAGAGCAAGGATTGAAATCCTAATACGATTGTAAAGGCAAAGAGAGCCATAATCGATGCTAAATATGGCTTATGGGGCTCAGATTGCCGTCCCAGCGCGATAAAAGCGTCTGTGAAGTAAGTTTTCTTTTTTAGACCCGCGTAAATAACTTCATGGATCCCGAAAGCATAGTCAACCGCAAGAAGCGTGAAAAATCCCATCCAAGCACTTCCTTCGAGACTAATAAAAGAATATATCCACATAAAAAACGCAAAAAGTAGCCCGGCAATGATATTAAACATCTTTCTGGAAAAGGTCGTTGCGCTAACATCCTTGCCCTTCACTTGTTCCTGGCGCTTCAACCCGATGTATATAAAGGTCACCAAAAGCCCGTTTAATATGAGGAGGGCGACAATTAGACTAAGTAAGTAATCTGAGGGAAGAAATAAAACACAGGGAAGGATACCCATTGCGCCTGCATATAAAACAATCGTCCATAATAACGAGGGTTTTTCTTCGCCTGGTTCATTTGGGCCCGATGCAGAAGTTTCACTCATTTTTATGCCTCGATTTCGTTTCAATGCACTTTTTTAATAAATCCAAAATATCTTGTTAATGGTTTTATAAGGAAGAATAAAGTGTTTCCTTTTAAAAAAGTCACTCTTGTATAATAATTCAAATATCATTCAATTTCTCTATAAATAATTGTCCCTCTGGGAAAAAACGAAGAGTATTGCAAGGAGTGCCAGCATCCATGATAGAGTTTTTGATAGCGATTCTTGAAATAATTTTTGCGATTGGATTTGTTGTCGTTTGGATTTATCTATTCAAAGTAGAATTTAAAAAACCTGATAAGACTGAAGTTTATTTGGGATATGAAAAGTCATTTCCACTCGCGGATTTGGGATGGATAACCCCGACTTTGCTTATTAGTGGAATTGGGCTATTAATGGGTGAAAGGTTTGGAGTGTTTTTTGCAATCATAGCCGGAAGTTCATTGGTTTTCTTGGGAGTCTTGGATATTTCTTTTAATCTCCAACAGAAAGGTTATACTAAAAATAAAAGCGATACAATATTCAATCTGTTCATAAATCTCGTGTGCGTCATATTTGGCCCAATTTTAATGGTCTTCGGGTGGCTCAATTTTTAAAATGAAATCGCAAAGAATTACATCAACGTCGTGAAACGTAGGATTATATCTTCCAATATTCCTTCTTTAACAAATGTAACATATGCTTTAGCTTTTTAAGTTATAATTTGTTGAAAACTGACATGGTGACTAAGTTGAAAATGTATAAGTTGATTAATTTCAGAAAAGAGAAAGAAATTGAGGATACAATAAATGAACTCGCGACAGACGGGTGGGAAGTAAAAAAATTCGGTATTAGCTTTAATTGGAAGCAGTATTATGCTTTAATGGTCAAAGAGACGTAACATAATATTTGAAATCATACGTTTTCGATCTCTATCCTTCTCGATCTTTCTTATAACATCAAACTTCAGCTTTGAAAATCATAATTACATTACAATGCCGTGAAATTACTCTTTCACGTTAGTCGTCGTGGTAATCATTAACGACATCAATTTTTTTCTTTCTTACTTGAATTTTTTAGAGCATCCGCTGCCTTGGCACTCGTTATTGAAAAAGAGAAATTGATAAGTTATTAAGGATAAGGTACAGGTGGTATCTCTACAGGAAAACCAATGTAAGCAAATAGTGCCACTAAGATCGCGATAAGAATTACTACCCCCACGTAAAGAAGGTATTTTAATAACGGATCAGCTGCTGACGTCATAGTTACTTTACCTCATTTTATTTCAAAAATTTATTTCAAGCAAGGATATTTATTTGTTTTCCAAATATTTGCCCTTTATAAATTTGAAAAAAGATAAAAAACATATATTTAATTAATTTTGTGTCATCAAATACAGGATAGAACTTAATACCTCAACTACGTTAATCTCACTAAGTCTAGCTCATCTAATAATGCATCAGTGGGAATTCCATCCTCGTTCCAATCGCGTACTTGATAGTAATCACTTAATAATTTTTCGAGCGGGACGACTTGTCCCTTTGAGGCCCCCTCATTTAAAGGTTCTTTCAAGAACCGTTCCGGTAGAGTGTCATCTTTTTTAGAAAAGCCTTCCCGTAGATTAAACATTCTTTCTAGCGTATGAATTCTTTCCCCTACTTTAACAAGTTCAGTTATATTAAAATCAATACCAGTAACAGCTTGAAGAAACCGCACTTGAAAATCTAAGCCGAGGGCAAATCCCACAAATTTACACGTAACTAATGAGTCTTCCACTGCACTTTGATTCTGTTTCAAAACAAGCTGATCTGCCTTACCCGCTATGGTGAATCTATCGATTAATTTTGGGACTCCTAACAATTCCATTCCAATTAGGTAACCGGTTAAGTGGCAGGCACCTCGATTCGAAGTAGCATAGTTTAAAGCTTGTCCCATTGCACCCCGTGGATCGTACGCTGGGAGTTCCATCCCCTTAACTTGCATTGCATATTGGACACCCCCAGATTTCTCCGCGAATCTCAAGGATCCCTCCGCTAATTCTCCCCCAATTCCTTCTTTATAAGCAATTTTTCTTATTAAATCCAACAAAACTTTACCATTTCCGAATTTCATGCCGGCATCATTCAATAGCCCTCTTTGCTGAAGTTCCATCGCACAGGCTATCGTTACACCCGTTGAAATCGTATCTAAACCATATTTATTACAAAAATAATTCGCGTGCGTGATTATTTTCAAATCAAAAATTCCACACTGAGGTCCTAATGCCCACAACGATTCAAATTCTGGGCCTTTCCCCTTCATCTCTCCAGTATTTGTGAGTCTCCCACATCTGATTGGGCAGGCATAACACCCCTCATCCCTTTGGAAAAAATCCTCGCGAAGCCTTTCACCGCTCACATCATCTATCCGGGTATCTTGACCCTTTTGATTATTGTTAATCGGTAACATCCCAAAGGCGTTTATCACCTTCATCATCACAGCGGTTCCAAAGAGCGGCAACCCTTGGGATGTAATCGGGAAGACTTTAATTTTATCTGAAGCAACTAGGTTCAACTGTTTCAAATGATCCAAGTCAGGGGGTGAAAATTTTTTCGTGCCACCTTTAACAACTATCGCCTTTAATCCCTTTGATCCCATCACAGTACCAACACCACCCCTCCCAAATGCACGATGGGCTTGATTCATTATGGCAGATATTCGTACGAGATTTTCACCTGCCGGACCAATGGATAATACTTGACACTTCCCTTCTAACTCATTTAATTTCTCGACGGTCTCCCCTGAATTTAACCCCCACAGGTCTCCCGCATCCTTAATCTTGACGCTGACCCCATCGATGAGTATATATCCCTTAGTATCTCCATTAAGCTTCCCCGTTACTAATAGTGCATCATATCCACAGCGTTTGAAAACGGACCCCCAGAAGCCTCCAGAATTGGAATGGGTGAGTGTATTTGTCAGAGGGGACTTGGTGACCAAGGAAAATCTCCCACTGGTAGGAACTATCGTGCTCGTGAGAGGTCCAATGGCAAAGATCATTACATTTCCAGGAGCTAGAGGATCAATCTTTCCCTTCAAATTATCGCATAATAATTTAACACCTAACCCTCGACCGCCAAGATACTGCTCAAGAATTTCATCCGATATTTCTTCAATCCCTACCTTCTCACTTGAAAGATCAATTTTTAAAAGCAGGTTGTTCATGCCGCGCAAATTACATACCTATCAGAATTTATCTAAATATTTCTCTTTTTTTAATAATAATAATCTTTTTTAGCATCATCTATCCTTTCATTATCCATGTTATTATCAACGAAACGCAGACTGTCTATTTTTATCCTAGTGTTTATAGGTGTAGTGCTTGCAGCAATACCAGTCATAATTGCAAGAACATTTGACTTGGGACTAAACGTACAGGACCCTTTATACTTCGATTCACAAACCCATTCCCGATTTTTATATGACAACGGCACGATCGATGGGAATTTAGACGTTGATTCCATTCCGTTCAATTCGACCCTCGCCACTTGCAACGTGACATGGGGACAATTGAATTGGCAGTTTAACGTCACCCCTGATGGCTTCTATGTCGATGGTGGAACACCAACCAACAACCAGACGATCTTCTGGGTGCACATCGTGGAACCCGGGAGTACTGGCAGTGAATTCCAAGAGCACGTGGGGACTAATTATAGCATTTGGGACCCCGTTGGAATTCTGGGTGCCCCCGACACCGAGTATGTCCTCACGATCATCGACACTCTCGTCTATTGGGCCGAAGAACCGCCGCTCCATGGTGCACAGTTTTCCCTGAAATTTGAGGTGCGAGATCTTAATGACACGAAAGTCGCGGAAGGCGAGATGGATTACACCTGCGGAATGCTCTTTGTTTTGACCATTGGATATGGCAGTTTACGAAGCTTGGAATTAATTGATACCAACTACGATATTTCCCGAAACAGGTTATCGGTCTTACCCGGAGCTATTACTGTCTTAATTGCTGGTCCCATCGCTGTTTTCGCCTATTTACATTTCCGTAGGAAGGAGCCACGCGGATTAAAGCTTGAAACCACCTTCTTAGTTGCCACTGGAGGTCTCGTGCTCTTCATCGATATCGTGATTGACGTGTGGTTTTACGCCACGATCCCCTTTGGGTATCGGGGAAATCAGTTTCTGCACTTGATGATGGTGGTTGTTTTTGCGATCTATGCTCTCTGGAAGAAAGTTGGACTCAAATGGGTCATACCCGCCTTTCTAGAGTTAGCCTTCCTTGGTGCAATGGTTCAATTCACGGGTGATCCTTACGTTCCCCACCTGACGGCGTTCATGGGTCTAATGATTACTTGGCTATGTCTCGTATGGGTGTCTGGCTACAAACGCGAACCAGCAAAATCCAAACTAGGAAAACTCTTCTCCGAGTTTATCTAATCCTTTCCCCCTTTTTTATTTTTAAATTATCCAATAATTTTACCTTCAATACACTAAAGGAGTGTATTCAATCACGCTTTTATAGGGGATGATGCTAATATGGATCAAACACAAATGTGTTTTTAAGAAATTGAGGTGGAACGCGTGGCGAAGGAGAGTGATATGAGGGTGGTAAAGGATAAGCTCACGGTCAGCTTGGGCATTCTGTACGCCGTGCTAGCAGCGACAACGTGCGTAATGTGGATCGCAATTCAGCAGATTTTGCCACATTATGGATCGGGCTGGGGTGGATTAATTTGGGTGATTACTACATTTCCAATCCTAGTCTTGATACTCATTAGCCTCGTTCTCAACCTGGTTTTCATCAATTCGAAGACTGAGGGAGCGACGAGCGGTCAAGTGGGCTTCTGGGTCGGGCTGCCTGGGTGGGTTTACTTCCTCATAGCAGCAATCCTTGTTTATTATCCCTCCTATGATTTGCCTGATCGTATAATTTTCCTCATCACCTTCGGGTTACTCATTGCCCTGACTGCCTGCGGGGTGCTCCTCTTCTCGCGAACGTGGAAATATAGACGAATGGAAAAGAAAAAATTACCCGGTGTCACGAGCGGAATTCTATTATTGATTGGTGGGGCGCTCCTTATAAGTAATTATCATTATTCATATGGAATCGAATTTATTTTTACTCTTGGGTTAATGGCAGCCGGGATATTAACGGTGGTAAGTGGCATTCGGTGCTGTGCCTCTAAGGAGGCCGGTGGCATCCTTGGATTAATAGCAGGATTGATGGCAGTAACATTGACAGGCATCAATCTAATCATCAATCTAACCTCTAGTTCGTATTACCGCTGGTGGCCGGATATTTGGTTTTGGTTGGCATTGAGTGGCGCCATCTTGAGTCTAATCGGGGGCGTTATGATGAAGAGAATGGCGAAGGATCGAGTCAGGGAAGCTCAAATTTCTCAAAGATTTGAGGCGAGTGGAATCCTATTAATGATTGGTGGGGCGCCCCTTATAATTAATTTACATTATTCATATGGAATCGAAATGATTTTTACTCTTGGGTTAATGACAGCTGGGATATTAGCGGTGGTAAGTGGCATTCGGTGCTGTGCCTCTAAGAAGGCCGGTGGCATCCTTGGATTAATAGCGGGATTGATGGCAGTAACATTGACAGGCATCAATCTAATCATCAATTTAATCATCAATCTAAACACTCCGTTGTACGGCTTGTGGTCGGATAATATGTTTGGATTTGTAATGAGTGGCGCCATCTTGAGTCTAATCGGGGGCATTATGATGAGAATGGCGAAGGATCGAGTCAGGGAAGCTAGTCTTTAAATTAAATCTGAATGGTCCCCCCTATTCAGAGTTACTTATTTTAACCTTTATATTTCCCTGTGCTCTCATAGAACTAAAACGAGCGCGAAAAGTATGAAATAGGGTGCAAAGACATATAAAAAAAGGAAGTAGGTCCAGAAGTAACAAATCCTTAGGATTCTTCTTCGCCTACGGGCTCTTTCCCTGTCGATAAGATATCAGGACCGGCTGTCCAATAAACTGGCTTTTCATTACGCAGAATATCTACTACCAACAATGCACGAGCAGGATCCAAATCCGCGTAAGTTTCCTTGCTGCCGTCCTTGAAAAAGAGATGTACCGCAGTTTTCCCAGTTTTGTAGTGAAGTAATGCATACTCCTTAATTTCTTTCTGTATTGCCACGATCACTCACCTCATTATTGTATTTTGAATCAAATAATTATATTCATTTTAAATTTATGAGAAAATAAAACTAACTTTCACTTTCTAATTTCTCAATTTTAACTTCAACCACTTTTTAACGATTTTAGAGTCCCAATTAAAAGGCAATTAGGGGAAAAAAGCTTTTTCTTTCAGTGACAATTTTGGAGCCCATTTGACTTTCTTCGCCTGTCGCGTATTTTTGAGGTCCTTTTCACACACATAATATTTCATTTTCTCTAGATCCTCATTCTTCGGAATACTCTCCTTAAATTGGGGGATCCATTGCCGTTGATAATGCAGCATGTTCCACATCATATGTTCAATGGCTTCTTCATCCTCAATAAATTGACACATAGGATCCGCCAACAACGCTTTTAGCAGTACATCTGGATCCCCTGATGTCGCGGCTTCGACAAATATAGGTGTATTTTCAAGGTGGAGCTGAACGAGGCTCGCTATTTTATTTGGCATTCGCCCTATTGGTAATGCCTTGATGTGACCTTCTTCAAAGTAACCCGTCACTTCTAAAATACTGTTCTCTGGAAGATTGGATACCAGTCGATGCCCGGTATTAGGAATATTTACAGGGTGGTATCGAGAAGGATCTTTAATAGACGTCTTAGCTTTCGATTCGAGCCAATCAACAGCCATTTCAATGACTCGTTCGCCCTTAACTGATGGTGAGGGACAAGGAACTAATCCCTTGGCTATTTGACGAAAATACAAGTGTACAGATCGTCGTGCGGATCGTAATAACTCAACCGGACGTAATATAGTAATTTTCCATTTCTTAGAAATTTCTAATCGATTAAAATGGTTATAATATTCAGGTAGAAATTCTGCAATATGGCGCGAGCCGGGGTAGCAGTAATAATCGTATTTTCGTAGAAGATGAAAATTGAATGGTCGTCCTACTAATTTCCCCGCTTTCTCGGCAATTTCTCTAATCAACGGATAAAGATTTTCTCCTCTATACTCACAAGAAAAGAGCCAAGAGAAATGATTAACTCCAGCATATGTTATATCCAGATGTTCCCAATTCGGTATCTCTTTCAGCCCTAATTTTTTTAATAGTTTATGAATTTTTTTCATTCCATCAAAAAGCTCGTGACAAATCCCGATAGTTTCGACTTGGGGGTACGACTGCCGGGCTGCAAAAGCAATTGTCGCTTGAGGATTCGTATAATTGAGGTGAATTGCATTGGGGCATAATTCGGCAAGATCTTTTACAATATCAAGGATGACTGGGACTACACGCAGGGTGCGAAAGATTCCTCCTGGTCCAACAGTGTCGCCCGTATTTTGAGGTATTCCAAATTTTTGTGGAATATATATATCATACCATTCGCTATCCTGGTGTCCGATTGAAATCGAGGTTACGATCATATCCGCATGTTCTAGCGCCTTTCGCCTGTCTGGGGTCATTTGGACGATCATCGTGTCCTGCAATTTATGTTTTTTGACCATCCGCTTTAGAAAGCGCGCCATTATTTCAAGCAGCGGCTTATCTACATCAACCAGCCATATTTCTAGTGGAACAATCTTGGCCATCGCGCAAAAGTTCTTGAATAATCCATAGCTGAAACGGAATGACCCTGCGCCAATATAAACTATCTTCATTTACTAAACCTGATTAATTATCTAGAATGCTCGATATCTCATAATTTTATTTTTTGTCTGGAAGTGTCTCTTTAATCGTTAAAAAGAATGGGATGGAGGTAATATAAAAAATCGGGGCGAACGCGAAAATCCATTCAATTGAAATTAAGGTAGCTACAATTCCGCCAACTATTACACCTATAACTTGAGATAACGTCCTTGTAATATTCAAAATCCCTAAAAATTTTCCTCGCGTACGCTCAGGTAATAAATCCTGATGCCAGGCGTTAAGAGGGGTATTTACAGCGACCAACATTACGAGGATTAGTGTAAAAACAAACCCATATAAAGGAATAATTGGTTCTGTCGTCATTGCTGAGAGAGGCACTAGGAAGAACCCGATGCTACCTATTAAAATCGTTGGCGGGAGGAGTCGTTTTCGCCCAAATTTGGGGTTATCTGCAAATCGTCCCAATAAAACGGTTACGATGATTAAAAATGGGGCCGCTATTGCAAGAATCGAAATCAAAGTTAGTGTGGAAAGCCCTAAATCAAATATAAAAATAAATAGAAAGGGTAGAAAGACAGAATTCCCAGAATTAAAAATCGTAAAGGCTATGACAAATTTATAAAAGTCTCTATTCTTTTTTAACTCCTTTATATTAAATATTTCCCTAAATTCTCTAATGAATTTTTTTTTAGGAGGCATATCCGAAACCGGAGGTTCCTTGAGCCAAAGAAATCCAATAATCCCGACACAGATAAAGATAATCCCGCCAACACTCAGTGCAAGAATGTACCCCTCTTGCGTAATGTTAGTACCGCCATTACCATCAGGCACTCCAAATAGTTCATTTATAATGAAAAATAAGGCGATTCCAATCCCAAGTCCAACAGTTGAAAGGTTAACTGCAATGCTATTAGCACGCCCACGATGGTTCACATCCACAACATCTGGTATTATGGCTCTTTGCGCCGTATAAAAGGCGTTTGAGGCAATACCAACGGCTATCACATCAATAATAAGAGCGGTTAAGAAGTTACCCGAGAAAGCAAAAACAATCATCGAAACCCCTGCACCCAAGCCTCCAATTAATAGATAAGGGCGTCTCCTCCCAAACCTGGTTGATCTCGTGTTATCTGACATGATGCCAAAAACAATCATTGTTATGAGACCCACCATGGCAGAAAGAGCTACCATAATCGTAATATAAATTGGGGCTAAACCCAAAACATGGTCTAAATATGTATTAAACATTTCTGCTTCTATCATACCGAAGGATTCTGCGGCTGTAAAAAGTAACCCGATGATTAGCATTTGTGATAACACAAATCCGGTGAAAACTTTTACCCCTTTCTTATTTTCCATCAAAAAAACTCTCAATTTTGTAAGATACACGTATAGTTTCCATAAGGTTCCAACGAAAATTTCAATGTTATGTCATCAATTAAAAAAAATGTTAAATAGAGACATGAACAAAAGGAGAAATATGAACGATAATAAATGGGGTGCTAACGAAGAGCAAGCCAAGGTTCTAAAGGAGTTGGAAAAGAGAATTAACAAACCTATTCCAATATTTGATGAAGTTGAACAAGGGAATATTGGTGTGAAAGTTTATCGTGGCAATATTCTTGAATTAAAATTAAGCGGGTGTGAATTGAAAACGCTCCCTGAGTCCGTTGATAATCTCAAACAGCTCATCACGCTCGAATTAAATATAAATCTACTGATCGCTCTCCCCGAATCATTTGGGAATCTCAAATTACTTCGAAAATTGGAATTATCGAACAATCAACTGGCGACACTCCCGGAATCTTTTGGTAATCTCCTTTCGCTTCAATCATTAAACCTAAATGGGAATCAGTTAAAAGATCTCCCAGAGCCCATACTTAAACTCAAATCCCTTCAATCGCTAGATTTAGGGGATAATCAGTTGACAACACTTCCAGAAGCCTTTGGCGAGCTTGAATCGCTTCAATCATTAGATTTGGGGGGGAATCAGCTAGAGAACCTCCCAGAGTCCTTTGGCGAACTTAAATCCCTTGAAAAACTCACTCTATGGAATAATCAGCTGGGGAAATTTCCGGATCCTCTACTCAAGCTCGGATCACTTCAAACACTGGATCTTGGAGGGAATCAGCTGAAGGTACTTCCTGACGCTATTGGCATGCTTAAATCCCTTCAAAAGCTCTCTTTATGGAAAAATCAGTTATCGAGGCTCCCAGAATCCTTTGGCGAGCTTAAATCCCTCAAGGACCTATCTATCTGGGAAAATCAACTAACAACGATCCCAAAATCCTTTGAGCAGCTAGAATCGCTCGAGGGGTTATATTTATTTGAAAATAAACTGACTACACTCCCAGCGCCCATCACCAAGCTCAAATCCCTTCATAAATTAAATTTAAGGGGAAACCAATTGACGACCCTCCCGGAAACCATTGGTGAGATTACATCCCTTAATTACCTTAACCTAGAATTGAACAAATTAACGACACTCCCAGAGTCCATTAATAAATTAAAATCACTCAAAGTACTTTATTTATCACAAAATGAGAATATAGCACTCCCAGATTCCATTGGGCAATTAGAATCCCTTCAAACATTGGCATTAAGGGATTGCAAATTGACAGATCTTCCAATCGCCCTTGGAAACCTAGAAGCACTTATGGAACTCTATTTAAATGGGAATGAGATCTCAAATCTCCCAGATTCGGTCGGTAATCTTCAATCGCTCCTCGCCCTTGATTTATCAAATAATCATTTCGCAATCCTTCAAAATATTTCTACAATTTGGTCATTGTCAGATTTAAGGCTGCTAACACTGGATGGGAACCCATGGAATGATGATGCCAAAAAATGGATAGGACGCGAGATTCCAGAACTCCTAAAACATTTACGTACGATTGCGCATTAAAGGCTCACTCTTCTGCCTCTGGTAATTGCTCTCTGAATTTTTCCATTTTTTCAGGGGATCCTACTATTTTGCGTAATATCCAATCGCCTTCTAACGCAGCGGCCTGGAGCATTTTCCACTGAACACGAATATCTCGCTCGAATCCCTGTCTTAATTCTTCTAATTCTTTCTTAGTATGTATGATTGGAGGTTCCCATTCATCCGTTTTACTCTCCATTTGTCGGTAAAATTCACTATATTCGAGGAACAGCTTAATCCGGCTGAATAGTAATTTATAAATTTCAAATCTTACGGCATCTGTTAGTTCCGTTAATTCGGCTCTTTCAATTTCTATGAATTGCTTTTTAAACTTCTCTACTGGCTCTTTCGGTATGCCATAGAACGAAAAAATTTCATCCTCATTCATAAATTCTTCCTCCACTAGTTTAAATACATATCAAACAGTGAGCACTTAATGGCAAATAAACTTTATTAATGAAAATATTATGATGGGTTTCTTTGAGCACGTGGCTGGTTTTATCTGATTAAATATTAATTGAGCAAGATAAGACGATTTTGAATTGTATCAACTTCTACGCACAGCTTGAAGATTGATGATTTTCACGAAATCAGCGGTGTTTTCACAAGAATCCGAAATTTGCTCAATAGATCCGATTAATTGATAAACAGTTAATGCAACAAAAGGTGAAAAATCCTTATACTCAGGTTCAATCAACTTTTGAAGAATTCTATAATGAATTTGATCAACCACGTGTTCCAAATAATTTATTTTACTAATGCTTGCATCAACATGTTCTGTCTTGCCTTCTATCTCTATTTCAATTGTATCTCTTAATATCTCAGCACCTTCAATGGTCTTATCAACCATCTCTAAGAGGTCATCAGCGATGCTTTTTACGTGTTCAGGTTTGAGAATGACTAGTCGTCTAGCTGCAGCGTTTGCTGAATTTGCGACTTGATCCAAACGATTTATTAGATGCGCTAAATCGTTCCGGACTTGGGGTGCTAATTCCCCCTTGGTTAATTCTGCCAGTAATTCTCTTCTTAAATTATCACATTCATTTTCAATTTTATTTACCTTTTTTCCGGCAGATTGAGCCCCTTTCAAATCATCATTAAGAAAGAGGTTCAATGCTTCCTTGAATTGAACGACGCATTCATAAACCTTCTTTCCGTCCTCTTTTATTCTCCTTATGATCTTTGCTTCTCGTCTTCCGCGAAACCACTCTAGTAAAGTTCCCAATGAAATCGTCCTCTTTTATTTTAAGTCCTCAATAATTGGAATTTAAAGTCTCACTACCTTTTTTTTACAATGAATATTCATTTTTGAATTTAATTGCTAAAATCAAGGTAAGAATTTTAAAAAAAATACTAATATGATGAATATGTTGTAATCATGACAGTTTTCAATGAATTTCAAACCCTCTCCTTGAATTTATGAAGAATTAACTATTAAATCCAAAACGACAAAAATTTGAGGAGTGATAAAAAAGGAAGAGATGGAAATGGAAACAAAGAGAATGATTTTATTAGCAATTATCCTCTTAGTTGGAATAGGGGTTGGATTTTTGATAGGATATCTTACAGGGTGGGCTTCATCAATCGTTGGATAACCATCTAGAGGTGAAATGAAAAGATGACTACCAGTTTTGAGCGTAAAAGGCGGAAAGGTAGCGGGATATTAATTTTACTCTTGGTTATCGGAGCCGCCGTTGGATTTCCAATTGGATTTTATGTAGGATCTGATAAACCGACAGATGATTACCTCACAATGGTTTATAGTTCTGAGAAGAAAGGGTGGATTGAAGATCTAATTGTTCCATTTAAGGAATGGTATTATCAAAATACAAATCGTACAATTTCTGTAAATTTCCGTTCGATGGGCTCTCGAGAAATGGTCATAGCTCTCCAAACCGGCGAGATCAAACCCATACTCTGGAGTCCAGCTTCTAATTTACAAGTTTCCATGCTAGAAGCCCTCATACCAGGTATGATTAACCCCGCTGATGTGTATTCATACATTTATTCCCCCACCGTTATTGGAACTTGGAATAATACGCTCTATGCAAATATGGATGGATTTGTAGATTTTCAGGCCATAGCCGCAGCACCTGGTGACGTGCGGTTCGCCCACACGGACCCGCGACTCTCCAATTCGGGATATACTAGTATGATGATGCAACTTGCCGCTTATTTTAATTCCACTATAGGGGATTATTACAATGCAAGTAAAATAACTGTAGCGAATATAACCGATGCGTCAGGAATAGATGACGCTTTAAAAGTTTGGTTGGAAGGAATTGAAAAAGATGCTGATTATTATGGGAAATCTACGGGTTATTTAGGTGAAAAGGCTAAAACTGACTATGATGTTTATTATGTCTATGAAAATGTAATAATTGAAATTAACAAAGATCCAAATTTAAATAAAAAAGCTCTTGCGCTTTATCCGGTAGAAGGGGTATTTTCAAATTATCATCCATTTTGTATTTTGAATGCAGATTGGGTTTCGCCACACGATATAGATGTTGCACGCAACTTTACGGAATTTTTAGGGTTGGATCCATCAATTGCCAAAGCGTTTGAGAGAGGATTTCGACCAATTAATACTTCAATCTTGAGTAATCCTACCTATAACCAGACTTTCAACGAAATATTTAATGAGGAATACGGGGTTGAATATGACCCACCTCTATTAGTGCATGGTCCTCCCCAGGACTCCTTGGTATTAGATTATGTGACTGATGTATGGTTGATGGTTAGAGCTGACTAAGGTTCGAGAAATATATGGGACGACTAGTTCAAAAAGTAGAGAAAGGTCTCTCCAGCCGGTTCGCGAGGATATTTGGGGACACCTTCACATTAACCTTTTTCTTTTTAATAATTATTCTCCCAATTCTATTTATTTTCACTTTTGTGGGCACTGAATGGAATTCCATTTATACCACCATTTTTAATCATCCAATTACAGGAGATGAGCAATGGTTTGATTTAACGACGGCTTTACTTCGATCTTTTCAGATAGCTGGTATTGTGACAATTATTGACGTACTCATTGGGTTGCCGATGGCTTTAATTTTAGCCAGATACAATTTTAGGGGGAAAAAATATATAGATACCCTGATCGACTTACCTCTCGCCGTCCCAACCGCAGCACTTGGATTTTCAATCTACTTATTCTGGGGCACGCAATTCGGTATTGGTGGTCTGTTTGGATTGGAATCTGGCCTTTTCTCTGAAGGACCGCTATTAATAATGCTCGTCCACATTGTATTCACTTACCCATATATCGTCCGAAACTTGAAAGAAGTTATAATGCGGGTTGATCGAACCTATGAAAACGCTGCACAAAGCTTAGGCGCATCAAAGTTTACTGTTTTTCGTACTATTACGGCCCCCCTCATGAAAGAGGGTTTGGTTGCAGGAGCCATCCTCGCATTCACTCGAAGCTTAGGGGAAACCGGGGCAACGATGATCGTTTTTGGAGTTACAGAAACATCACCCATTCAAATAGTCGCTTGGAGAGGGCTAGGCTTATTTGGACCTGCAGCATTTTTAACCATGATACTCGTGCTTGTAGCCTTGGGACTACTCATTCTACTGAAGTTAATAACTAGAAGAGTTGGACTCCCCATACATCGTATTTTTCCAAAAGTAGAGCGAAAATTATCTCATCCAATTGTTCGGAAATCGCGAAATTATATCATCGGGCTTATATTTCTCATAGTCGTGATTTTACCATCCCTATGGACATTTGTCTATATCGGAATCAATGGAGAGGCCGTATACACGCAGACTTTTCTATCTAGCGATAACAAAGTCGCCGCATTCTGGCTAAGTTTTATGTCATCTCTCTCGATTGCCGGGATGGTCACAATAATCTGTATTATATTGGGGATCCCAATGGCATTGATCATGGTTAGGCGAAAATGGGGGAAGATTAAATCACTGCTCGATGCAATGATTGACATTCCTCTAGTGATTCCGTCTGCCGCACTTGGATTTAGTGTATTTGTCTTTTGGGGGACATTAGGTCCCTTCGGACCAGATGGGCTATTTTCGCCAGGATATTGGTTGATTGTATTAGTTCACGTTGTATTTTGCTATCCTTATATGGTACGAGTTCTCATCCCGATTATAAGTAAGATAGATCCTGGTTATGAGGAAGCTGCTAGAACTTTAGGTGCCCCGTCTTTCACCGTATTCCGTACATGTACATGGCCGCTCCTTAAACGGGGAGTTATTGCCGGTAGCATCATTACATTTACAAGAAGTCTCGGTGAAACTGGAGCCACCCTAGTAGTTATGGGACTAGCCCGGACCGTTCCCGTCTTAATTGTGGATTGGGTGGAAGCACAATCCTTGGCTGCCGCAGCTTTTGCTAGCGCTTTCATCGTCATTTTCTCTTTCATTTTAATATTCATTCTAAGAAAAATCACACTCGCAAAAGAAGAGGAGGTTAGATAAAATGCCCCATATCATCCTAAAGGACGTTTCTAAGGCGTATGGAAGGGTTCAAGCAATAAATCATGTGAATCTTGAAATCTTGGACGGCGAATATCTGACCATGCTAGGTCCCTCTGGATGTGGTAAAACGACTACTTTACGAGCCATTGCGGGGTTAATCCAGCCAGATGAGGGGGAAATTTTATTCGACGGGACAAACATCGTGGATCTGCCTCCTAACGAACGCGATATTGGGATGGTCTTCCAGCATTTCGAGATTTTTCCCTTCATGGATATATGGGATAACGTGACTTATTCTGCACGGGTGAAAGGGAAATTAGAAACTGAAATAGAGGAATTGGGGGTTAATTCCCTTAAGCTCGTGGGGTTGTTGGATCGAGCGAATCATTTTCCTGAAGATTTAAGTGCGCCAGAACTCCAAAAAATAGGAATAGCGCGTGCAATTGCAACAGAATCTGAGTTACTCCTCTTAGATGAACCACTCGGTGCGTTAGATTTAAAGATACGAATGGAGTATCAACATGAATTACGAAAACTAGTTAAAAAATTAGGTTTAACTGCAATCCACGTAACGCACGACCAAGTTGAAGCGATGAACATCTCTGATCGAATTGCAATAATGCGAAAAGGACACATCTACCAGGTAGATACCCCAATGAACTTATATTATTCACCCAATTCGATTTTTGTCTGCAACTTTCTATCCAATTCGAACTTTCTTGGATGTTCCATCGATTATCAAGAGAAAGGACGTTCTATAGCGCGCCTTCGAGGTTTTGGGCCCAAAATTACTATTCCAACAGACAAATGGAAAAGACGGAAACGCATCGTCGTGGCTATTCGTAAAAATGAGATGTCAATTAATCACGAACCGACCCCTGGTATAAACACATTAAATGCCACCATATTGAAAAGACACTTCCTCGGTCCTAGGACAATTTTTCAATTAAGATTGGAAAATAATGATATAATCGAAGCGGACGTCTTAACTAGAGAAATTCCCAAGACCATTAGCACTCAAGTTTCCGTATCCTTTGATGTGAAGGATGTTATGGATTTCGAATATCCAAAAGATTTAGATTATGAATTAGCCTTGGAGTAAGAAGTATGAGTTCGGATAAAAGACCCTATGTCGAATTTAGAAAGGTTACAAAGAGCTATGAGGGATACCCTGCCTTAAAGAATATTTCACTTAAAATCCCTTATAATTCATACTTCTGCATTTGTGGTCCGACAGGTTCTGGCAAGAGCACCCTCCTCAAACTTCTTGCAGGTCTCGTAAAACCTGATGAAGGTGAGATCTACATTGATGGCAAGCTAGTGAATGATATCGAACCAGAAGATCGTGGAATTGGCATGTTATTCGAGCATATGACCTACGCCCTTTTCCCACACCTTTCTATTTACGAAAATATAATCTATGGTCCGCGCGTTAAAGGGGAACCTCCAAAAGAAACAAAAAGAACCGCTGCTGAAATGCTCCAGCTCGTATTACTCTCAGACCGGGCTGATGATTTGCCGGAAGTCATGAGCGGTGGAATGAAACAGCGCGTGGCACTGGCTCGTGCTTTAATGACAGGATCCAATTTGATACTATTAGATGAACCGCTAGGGGCTCTAGATGCAAAAATTCGGCTTAATCTCCGAAAGGAACTCGTGCATATGGTTAAATCGTTAGGTGACTTGACCGTCATTCACGTCACACAGGATATTGAGGAAGCCCTAATGGTTTCCGATTATATGGTAGTGCTCTTTTTTGGGGATATCCTTCAATCAGGAACCCCCGAAGAGTTATATGATCATCCAAATAGCATTGAAGTATGTAACTTCCTCTCAAAAGCTAATTTCTTTGAAGGTAAAGTGGTCAATTTAAAGGAAAAACACGCCCTTATTGAACTACAAGATACCACAATAACGGTGAGTGATACCTCACACTCCAAAGGGACACAAGTTGTCGTGGCAATTCGCGCAACTGATTTAACCATTCAGAAAAAGGAAAAAACCACTACTAATCAGTTCAAGGGTAAAATTCTCCGCCGCCAGTTCATCCACGGAACCATGCGTTATGAAACTGAATTGCCAAATAAAAAAATGATCGTTGTCATTGAACCCCACGATCCTGAGTTTACCTTCGAAGAAGAGCAAGAAGTATCGGTTTCCTTTGAACCTGAAATGCCTCTAGTTTTCCCCCATCCAGGCGAACCCTTAGAAAAAATTTTGGGCGAATAATTTGAAAAAAAAGGGGATTATTGATTGATTTCTTCTCGGAGCTCTTTCTTCAAGACTTTGCCCACGAGGGTCAATGGCAGCTCATCGCGAAATTCCCATTGTTTTGGATTTTCATATTTGGAGAGGTTTTCGGCGGCGTATCTCTTGATATCTTCTTGTAGTTCTTCTTTTGCTTTAACACCTTTTTTCAACATGATATAAGCCTTGACTATTTCACTACCGGGGCGATTGGGATCCTTTAGGCCAATTAAAGCGGCTATCTCAATATCGGGATGTTTAACAAGAACATCCTCAACGTGCACGCTATAGACTTTGAACCCACTGACGATTAGCATATCTTTCGTGCGATCGACGATTTTAATAAATCCATCTTCATCCATGACGCCAACATCACCCGTGTGAAACCAGCCATCAATGATTGTTTTAGCATTTGCTTCGGGTTTCTTATAATAGCCGCGAGATACCTGGGGCCCTTTACAAATGATCTCGCCTGGTTGACCGAGCTCTACAGGCTCCCCAGTATCTATATCTACAAGGCGGATCTCAGTATCCTGAATGGGCATGCCTACTGTTCCGATTTTAGATCCACCATATCGTGGATTCATTGTAATGAGAGGACTGGTTTCCGTCATTCCATACACCTCAAGGACTTTCTTTTCAGCGTTAAACTCTTCTTCAAATTCTTTAATCGATTCAGCCGGAAAAGGGGCTGCCCCTGAGACATAAATCTTAACATTATCTAAGGTTGCTTTTGGAATATTCTCGTGTTTTGGATTGTTCATGAGCATTAGGTAAAGGGTTGGGACATTAAGTATTAGCGTTGGCTTTCTATCTATCCATTCTTTAATAAAATGGTCAGTATCTCGTGGATTAACGATTAAGATTTGGGAATTTGAATTCCACACACAGATCTGACAAAATGCTAATCCTGCCAGGTGAAAAAAGGGGAACGCAGATTGAAATACATCCTCACCGCTTACAAAATCCGCCCAATTTGAAATTTGGGTGATATTCGATATGAGATTCATGTGCGTGAGTTCCGTTCCTTTAGGACGCCCCGTGGTGCCACCTGTATATTGTAAAAGTGCAAGATCATTATTTACATCAATTGAAACTTCTTTGAGATCTGGTTCTGTTAGCATCACGTCTTTAAACTGCACGACTTTCTTTCCAGGATGGGGCTTTACCTTCCCCTTGGGAATCTTGCCAATCAATTTGCCTATAAAAACGATGATTTTCGAAAGACCCATGTACTCTGAGACGTTGGTTGCAATTATGGTCTCGAGTTTCGGCACCTCATCCAAAACCCCTTCTTTCTTCAGGATTTTTTGGTATATCGCGTCTAGTGTCACAAGGAATTTTGCTTCACTATCGTTGATTTGGTACGCAATTTCGTCAGCACTCAGGAGGAACGAGCAGCCGGAGGCGACGCCGCCAGCCAAGAGGGTTCCAAAATGGGCGATCATGTATTGCGGACAACTCGGTAAACAGATTGTAACGCGATCGCCTTTTTTTAATCCGTTCTGCTGAAGAAACGTGGCAAATCTATGCACGTAATCTCGAAGTTCTTTATAGGGGATCTCTCGCTTCATCATCCAACATGCCGGTTTATCCGGAAATTTCTGCATCGCTTCATCGAATATTTGGCCTAATGGTTTTTTTGAGTAATCGAAGCTTCGTTTCACGTGTTTATCGTGGGACTTTAACCAAATTTTTTCGTCGTAAACGGATTCCTTCATTCTTTTCCCTTCAGTTAATTTATAGATTGCTAAAAAAATTGTTTATATTTATTATTTATTTCTTCTGAGATAATTCCTTAAAAAAATTATTTTTATTATAATGGTAAAATTATGGGGGGTCAGCTGTAAAGTCACTACGAGAAGTTGTGAATTCTTTGAAATAAATCTGGTGAATTTCAGATAAGATATCATTGAATTCTTGGAAAAACTGGCGCTTTTCGATTCCTTCAAACTTATTCGGTGTCATTTTATCCCGCCATTGCTGGAGCGCTTGAATTGAAAGTTCAAAAACGGCGGTCTTTCCTGCATCGTCGATTTGCATTAATAATTTCTGGAGACTTGTGAGGTTAGATTCAAATTCTGAACCTGCCCGCCATTTACTGTACAATAGTTCAAGAACGTGTTCAAGTTTTATGATTTTAATATATATATTTGGATGGCGATCCCACTTAATGAGAGCGTAAAAGAAAGGATGGGTTTCCGAGAGCCACTCCCAGTCAAGATCATCAAGCTTATTTATCACGCGTTCGAAAATATCATCAAATCTATTCTCCATCATTTTCAGAGGGATGGCAAAAATTAATCGAATCGTTAGAGAATTCCAATCCTTTAAGTGAGAAAGAAATAGCTTAATCTTTTCCGGGTTGTTCGCTATAATTGCTTTGAATAATGAGATGTATCCTAATCCAAAATCATATTCAAAATCTGATGGTCTTTCGAGAAAGAATTTTACAATATCCGCGAAAAGTGCACCTTCAGGGTCGATCGGAATTCCCTTTAGTAATTGAAAAAGGGCTTTGTCTAAGCGGGAATGTAAGTATTCGAACCGATCCCAATCTACTGGTTGCCGATAGGCCCCCTTAACGGATTCTCGATAGGGGGCGATAGGACACTCGAGCAATTCGTTCTTGAGTTCTTGACAGAGTAACTGATAGAGCTCAAAACCCACTTTTTCTTTTCCATTTTCGATGAAGATCTCCACGAGATCAAAATATTTATCGAGGCCTTCAAGCTCGAGGCAGACTTCACAGACGGGCTTAATTAACTGACGAAATTGTCCAAATAACCCCTTATCGTGCTCATTAAAGGGGAAGGATATCAATTGAATCACGTCGAAGATGGCCTGAAGCTTATCCTTATCATTCCAGCGCTTATAAAACTTGAAGGGATCGTTCTGATAGAGGATTCTCAGGTTAGGGTATTCCGTTAAGAAATAGATCCGAGGGTTCCCGCGATCATAATTCGATTGGGTTATTGCTTGCAACTCTTTAGCAAAGGCTGATCTCTCAAAGAAAATCTGCCACATTTCCATATATTCGTGGTTTTCCTCGCATTCTCCCTCCCGATTGAAAGCGAGAAAGACCAAATTGTATGCGTTTTTTCGCGCCCCAATGGAAGCTGCCATTTCTGCCAAATTTAATCGAAAATCTCGAAATAGGTCTTCATCGGTTCGATAATTGAGAAGCGTTGAAACGAGCTCAATTCCCTCGGATATGGCAATGGAATCTTGAAATGCCTTCATTTGTGCGATAAATTTAGAAATTATGGCATTAAAATTCATCTTTATCTCATGATAGGGGTAATAGTCGTAAAGGTGTTCAACTGGGCGTCCAGCTGCTTCTTGGAGGGGTGCCCATTCACTATAATACTCCAAAACGAACTTGTAAAGGCAATGACGTTCGACATTTCTCGGAACCGTTAAATCCGCATCTTCAAACTCGTTTTTTAAGCGTTTAACTAGGTCTATTATCTCATTTTGCACGCGTGTGTGTTCATGATCCTTTGGTTGGTATTCCATTTCGACCCAAGGTGGTACATAACCATGCTCCCCTGGATAGGTCTCGGATTCCCAGTATGGAGAAAGAATTCGTTCCAATGATAAAAGTTCTTCAATTAATTTTAATAGTCGGGGGAATATTTTATCTAGAGGCTGATAAACCTCGGCTTTTTTTGTTTTTTGTCTTTCAATTTCCACAAATAGAACTCCTCTTTAATCGCTGTATTGATGTTTTATTCACTAAAATTCGGAATATTATCTTTTACTATCTTATTTGTTCTAAATACAAAGAGTATTTGGAAACATTTAAAAATTACGGGTCAAAATGGTTTATAGATTTGGATCTACTATTGAATTGCGGAAGTTATTGAGTTGCTCTCTTCTTTAATTCCTTCTCCAAGAGTGTCCGCCGCATTACTTTACCCACGGGAGTTCGTGGAATGGAACCAACAAATTCCACGAGGCGAGGCCATTTATAACCGGCCATGGTCTCCTTTGCCCAATCAATTATTTCTTGCTCGGTAATTTTGTCTTTGTATTCGGGTTTCAATTTAATAAAGGCTTTAATCGTTTCCCCAGAAACTTCATCAGGAAGCCCTATGACACCGCATTCAAGGACGGCTGGATGTTCGTAAAGCCCAGACTCCACTTCCGCAGGTAGAACACGATATCCCTTATATTTGATTTGCTCCTTTGACCTTCCCACGATATAAAAGAACCCATTTTCATCTACCTTCGCGATATCCCCTGTCCGAAGCCAGATCTTACCATTCTCATCTTCGACTAATGTTCTGGCCGTTGCCTCTGGATTCTGCCAATAGCCTTTCATGACCTGCGGACCACGAATCAAGAGCTCGCCAGCTTCTCCTGGCGGAAGTTCGGTAATGTAATCAGGTGGGTCTACGATCTTTGCATCTGTGTCGATGACCGGAAAACTAATACTTATTGGATTGATGTCCTCCCAGCATTGGGCGCACGTGGCCATGCAGGTCACTTCAGTTAAGCCATAGGCATTCATGACCTTTAGCCCCGTTTTCTTTCGCCAGATTTCTGCAGTTTTCGGAGGCAATGGTGCCGCCCCAGAGGCGGAAAAATCAAGTGATGACAGATCCGCCTTCTCAAAATCCGGATGGTTTATTAAAAAGTTAAACATGGCAGGGATTCCCGACCAGGAATTCAATCGATACATCTCGATCCACTTCAGAACTCGCGGGGGGTCAAACCTATCAATTAGTAATGAGATGGCCCCAGCAATACAGCTGTTAAGTATGAAGAAACCCATTCCATGGCATAGGGGGTTGCAGGTGATTGCTCTCATCGTTCCTAATCGTGCTAGATTCTCTTCATAAGAGGTGTAACTCCCAGCTGAACCGGTGAAGAGTAATTGAAGGGTATTTGAAATAATATTTAAATGAGTGAGCATGACTCCCTTAGGCAACCCCGTAGTTCCCCCAGTAAATAGTAACGCTGCGAGGTCCTCTTCAATGTTTAATTTTACCTTGGGAGGTGTGGGAGGAAATTCATCAAGCAATCCCCCAAAAGTCGTCTCAGCCATATCCTTTTTATCAGAAATTACGATGACCTCCCCAACATCAAGGTTTTTTCTAATTCTTTTAATTAAACCGTAAAGATTATCTGCAACAACGAACACTTTCACGTTTCCTGCCGTGCTTACTATATGCGTGACTTCTTTCTTTTTTAATAAGGGATTTATTGGAACCAGAATACCACCTGTTTGCTCAACCCCGTAAACCGAAAATATAAATTCGGAATTATTCCCGGTCATAATCGCGACTCCATCGCCCTTTTTAATCCCATATTTGGAGACCAGGGCGTTCGCAAACTTATTCGCAAAATAATCTGTTTCATAATAAGTGAATTTTTCGTTCTTAGGGATAAAATAAAAGGCTAAATTATTCGGAAATTGGATGGCGCTCCGCTTCAAAAGGCAAAAGGCGCCTGGAAGGTCCTTTGGGAAGTTAAGACTCTTCGGGACATCCATCGTATCTCGATTTCGGAGCCACGGGCGCCCAGGACGCACCCACGAACTTTCATCATCAAAATTAGCAATCTTCTCAAGATCAAAATCACAGGGATTTTCTTCACTCATCCTATAACCACCTTCTTAATGTGATCTTAAACTAATCCTTACCTTTATTTTAATTATGGTTGAACCAATATAGGTATCTTCTAGGAGACATTCTCATGACTCAGAAGGACGCGGAAAAATTTTATGATTCGATTGCTGACACCTATGATTGGTTATTCTCTGATTGGAAAGCTGTAATGGAGAGACAAATGGAGCGATTAGTTCCACTATTTAAAAGACACGATGTTAAGAGGGTGCTCGATTGTGCCTGTGGGACGGGTGTTCAGTCGATCGGATTATTGAAGGCGGGATTCGAAGTAGTTAGCTCCGACTTAAGTGAAAAAATGCTAAAGCAAGCCATTAAACATGGAAAACAGGAAGGCGTAACTCTATCGACGGTGCAAGCGGATTTTAGGGAACTGACACGGAAATTCTCGGATAAATTTGATGCAGTGGTCTGCATGGGCAATTCACTACCGCACCTCTTGTCCGACCAAGAAATTAAGAAAGCACTCCTTAATATGCATCAATTGCTGAACGACAAGGGGTTATTGGTTGTAGACATACGGGATTTAGAAGCCCTATTTGCAACTGGAGATCGGTTTATGCCGGTCAGAGTGAATGCCGAACACGGTGAGAATTTAGTTACTATTTTATATGTCATAGACCTACCCAGGCCAATTTTCTCCTTTCACGTGATTTATATTATTCAAAATAAGATCTCAAAAGATTACACCCTTACCGTGCATTCCATGGATGGATATCCCATAAAAAATCAACAATTAATTGATTTGATTAGTGAAATTGGCTTTTCAAACGTTCAAATGGAACCTTTTGGGGAATTTAACTGGTTTATCGCCCATAAAACCTGAGGATTGGTTTATTAAATAACGTGTTAAGAGTTTTATACGAGAAAAGTCACATATATATCATTCACACTATGGGGTTTATAGTAATGCAAGCGTTAATTTTATACTATTCGGGGACAGGTAGGACGGCATTAGCAGCGCAATTCATTAAAAAAGGGCTGGAATCGGAAGATGTCGTGGTAACCTCCATAAATGTCCATAAAGCACAACTAGAAGACCTTCAGAACAAAGACATCATCATCTTTGGTACGCCAGTGCATTTCGGGTCACCTTCGATGCCACTCCGACGTTTTCTGAATAATCTCCCAGAAAATGCTCTAGCTAACACGAAAAGGGTTTCCGTCTTCATGACTTACCTCCTCTGGGGTGCCGAACCCGCGATGGCCACCGTCGAAGAAATACTTGAGGACAAAGGCGCAACTAATATCATTCCCGGACTCGCTCGTCGCGCTGGTTTCCTCCGCAGTCTCTTGAGCGTAATAACGGGGTCCACCGAAGATGAAGAAGCCTGGATTAATTTTGGAAAATTGATCGCAACTTCATAAAACATTCCCCTCTTCCTCATTTTTTAGATCTTAGACTTTTAAATACGCAATTATAAAAGAGTAAGATTTTTTCTCACAATTTAAATTGCTTTTTTAACCAATTCTGCCAGGTCTAATGCAGTAATTTCTTTATTTTTTATGTTATTTTTGAATTGGTTTAAACAGAAAGGACAACACGAAACGATTGCCTGGGCTGTAGTTTCTTTTGCCTCTTCAATGCGTTTATTCGCGGCGAAGCTGGATAAATCTTTGAATGCTGACCTAACACCACCACCTGAACCACAGCACCAAGCATTATGCCTATTCCGAACCATTTCCACGAGCTCAACACCTGGAATTTTCTCCAAAACTTCCCTTGGGGGCTTATAGACGCCCATATGCCGTCCAATATGGCATGGGTCGTGATACGTGATTTTCATGTTAATTTCTTTGGAGAATTGTAATTCGTTGGCATCTAATTTACTTAGAATGAACTCAGGTAGATGCACGATTTCGATGCCGTGATCAAGCCCATATTTTTCAGGGTACACTTCTTTCCATGCCCGATAACATCCAGCACATGCGGTGATGATTTTCTCAATTCCCGCATCTTTATAACTTTTCACGTTTGTTTCGGCTATCTGTTTTGCTAATTCGGCTTGTCCAGTCATATATACGGGAGATCCACAGCAATTTTCATCTTGAAGAATTCTGAACTCGACCTTTAAGGAATTTAAGATTTCCGCCGTTGCGATTGCCACGCCTTGTTCTCTATAACTGGACGTGCAACCCACGAAAAATGCTGTCGTGGCATTCGGTGATTGTTGAATATTTTTTGGCAGCCAATTTAAGCGTTCTTCATGCTTTTCCATGTAAGGGTTGTGCTCTTTCGTAATATGCTCTGTATACCGAGCGTGCTCCGGCATGGGACCAAACCCTTTCCGGACGGCTTCTTCCCGCATTGCCATGAGCCACTCCCCCGCGTAATGATGGATTTCTGCGATTTGACATTGTTGCGTGCAGGCCAAGCAGAGCGAACAATGATAATAAATCTTGGCGAGGCTTTCCGTCCAATCTAGCTTACCTGATGTAATTGCCCAGGCTAACAGATTTTTCCCACCAAGATAATATGACTCAAATTTCCCGAAATCACCTGAAGGACAGATGGGTGCCCAACTATCTTGATAGGCTGTCCGGCACGTGCCGCATTTTCCGCATTGGTAGACGATATTTTCGTAATATTCGAGATGCTGGTTTCGATCGAGCGTCAATTGGTCAGGTACTGTGCTCACTTTGGATATGCCTTTCCCTTTAAGATATTTTATTTTCCTCTTTTTTACCACTTTATTCATCCCCAACGCCTTGGCCTGGATTGAGAATCCTGTTGGGATCCAGCACTCGCCTGATTTTTTCAATTAATTCTCGTGTTGCCGGAAGGGTCTTATCTTTATAGGTCTGGACCGCCCAAGTTGGTGGCTTGTACATCACTACACCCCCTAATGGTTCAACTGCTTCGTGAATTTCCTTCAGGATCTTCCGAGCGTTTTCAACATCCTCGGGGTCATTTTTATTGAAGTTGATGTTAGTCCTGGCAACACAGTAATGCCCGCCAAATAAGATGCGACTATAGAATTGAGGGGGTTTTTTGTATTTGAGGCATATTTCCCGTGAAAGTTCGTAGTATTTCACAATGTCTCGTGTTGAGCAGTATGACCCGATCCATTGGCCACCACCACCTCTAGCGAAATTCCAACACCCCCAAAATTGAAATGGTAACTGACCACCCGTTCCTGGTGTCCAATGCTCCAGGATTCCCCGGCTCTTCTTGGAAAACATCCCCATTGCTGCTTTAGCGGAAAGCAATTCCATACCAGCCTCCCTACAAATGGCCTCAATCGCCTCGCACTGCGCCTCGTGTTGCTTTTCCGTATAGGCTTGAGTCGTGACGAACCCTACAAAATCCGGATTTCCTTCTGCCACGGGATCGAGACTTACATTTTTTTGGTCATACCCTTGGAACGATTGCGACCAGCCCATATTGACCATTAAAATGTCACAGATTCCCAATCCTGCCTTCGAGAGCTTCAGCAATACGGGAATGCCTATCTCCACCCCCTTACCAGCCAGGACAGCCAGGAAGTAATCAGTCCGAAAGGGTAGTTTGGGCCATATTTTTATCGCTGCCTTAGTTACGATACCCGTTGTGCCTTCCCAACCTATGAATAGCCCCGCTAAATCTGGCAGAGGTTGTCGACCATACCAATAATCAGAAAGGCTGCAAGATCCGACCCGTACTAATTCTCCCGATCCTAACACTACTTCCAATCCATTTATGAATTCCGCCCCAGTTCCACCAATCATACCCAAGTCGAACATTCCATAACATAAACAAGAAGGGACCACGCCCGTACCCGGAGGTGAAAATGTAACTCCAATGCGGAAATTGGGGTGATGCTTATTTAAATAACCCCTAAAATCAGCCCAGGTTATTCCCCCCTCGACGACGGCGTACATGTCATCCTCGTTCACTTCCAATACACGGTTCAATCGTCTCAGATCCATCACAATCCCACCCCTTCGCGGGGTTGCAATGCCCCCATAATTAATCCCAGAAACCCATGGTACAACTGGTATTTTGTGCTTATTCGCGAGTTTAACAATCTCTTGGACTTCTTCTGCGGAACCCGGCATTATCGCAATGTCGCACTGTCCTTCTGGTTCAGCAGTGATGAAATCATAGTGGTACAAGAATTGCTCTTCTGGCCGGTCTGATACATATTTTTCGCCAACAATTTTACCTAATTCACCAACTACTTCACTATTAATCAATTTCTTTCACCTATTAATTATTCAATTTCATCTATTTATAAGACTATTTCTGTTAGGAACTCCCCAATTTTTCCACGAATCTCTTCCGCGGGAACTTCTCTCGAATCGTAGGGGTCACAGCCAAAAATAAGCGAGGGTAACCCTGTTTCTTTGCGAACTTCTTCAGAAGTTAAGGTTGCCATGGCATAAGCGTGCTTGCAGGCGAATTGCATGGGGAAAATAATGCAATCTGCCTTGTAATCCTTAACGAATCTTATGACGTAATCAATATAATACTCAATGGGGCCTCTACAACTCCCAATCATTGAGAAATCTAGTGTCCCTTTGGCTAGACTTTCAAAGCACTTATCAAGGGTAGACACATCTTGTGGTGGAACGGGGTAGAATCCCAATATATCCATGATAGTAATGGCCTTGTATTCCTCTTGGAGCCAAGTTAATAGTTGTGCATCAAAGAAAATATGAGTATAAGGCCACGCTATTCTGATCTTTTCTTCGGGTAGTGCGCCCACTTTATTTTTTACGTTTTCTGCCGCCATATCACGGGTCCACTTCGTTGCTTTAACAGCCTGCTCCGTACCACCACGGAGAACCATTGAAAGCCAATTCCCAAAGCCTGCAATGCTCGGCATGGGACAGGGAACCGCCCGCAAAAGCTCGTTGAAATCCATGATGTTCGCACGTGCTTGGTTCAACCAGATCATTGTTTGTTTAAAGCGGTCTTCATTAAATTCCTGCTTCGTCTCCTTTTCAAGCCAAGTGATGAGGTGTTTCAATTGTTTGATCATATATTCAACTGTTTTTGCATCATAGAATTTACTCTTTGGATCATGGCTCCAATAGGGGATATCGACGCAAAATGTTGGGACCTTTGCCAGTTGTTGAAAGACATGATAGGTGGTTGCCAAGGAGTTGCAAGGCGTCGAGAGAAAGAAGAGTAAATCAGGAATGGGGGCCGCCTTCTCTATAAAGGAGCCAATTAAGGGTCTTTGCGCATTACAGAGGGTTGGGTTATCGCCATACCCTATTTGATTCGTTATATCCAAATAATGCTCGTTCAAGTGAAAGGGCGCTAGCCCAACGCTGAACATCTCTTGCATAAGGGGTACCAAATTCATCGCATAAAACAGCTCAGGAGCATAGCTGAAGGGGTGCATGATAAGCGTTTTGCCTTGACTTTTTGCTCTTCCAACATCCACAAACACATCAAGGACCAATTCGGCGAAGGGGTTTGGCTGATCCTCCGGGTCGCCAAGTTCACGAGATTGCATCCACATCATATCTATAAAGCCTCTAAACATGGTTTTCCAGAGAGTAAAGTCAGGACCCCACTTTTCCCGTGCGATTTTTTTATATTTTTTATTCCATTTTTCACTCATTTTCATCCCTCCTATTCTAAAACCTCCAAGAAAGCTTGAGTCCTCGTCTTCATCTGGCCCACCCCGCCTAGTGCATATTCTCTTTCTAAGTCGAGGCAAGGGACGCCGAGTTCTTTTAATTCATCGCGAAGTAGGAAAATTTCACCCCACCAATAGGGACAGAACTTCATTCTTTGGAAGATGACCCCATCGACGTAGAACTCTTTAATCATACTTTTTATAAAGTCGATTCTTTCTCGATATCCATCTGACATGCGCGGACACGAAACCTTGGATAAATAACGTCCTGCCAACGCGTCCAGCTGATTAGAGCTCTTTTCATCAACAAGATCCCAGAAATATCTACTCCCAAGGCATATAGAATCCGCAACTACCAATCCCCCTAGATCTTCGACAACCTTAATATACTCGGGATCATCCAAGAAGCTCCCAACCAGCATTATTCTAGACTTATAGTTTGATATCCCTTTGCTTTTCTCGGCCTCCTTGATTTCCTGGGTTAGCAATTCATTAAACTGTACTCTCGGAATTGTAACCCCTGCTGAAACTACCTTCATCACATCTGTTCCACTAACTGGAGGCGCGTCACGTTGTCGGAGCTTGTATAATTCTTTTAACAAGGTTCGGCTTTCATTATATGTCTTAATCGCCTTCGCAAGCTTTTCATCTGTAATTTCAACCCCAAATTTTTCCTCTAAATCGTGCTTGAACTTGCCTAATTCGTGTGAAAACCATTCAATTGTTACCTCATTAACTACCGTGGGAATGCTTAAGAAGTATTGATATGGAAAGGGGGTTTTGAATTTCAAGTTATCATAAAGACGACGGATCTGATCACAACTGTTATAACAGACTATCCCGTCAAGGTACGCATATTCCTTCCTATTTGCTGCTTCAAGGCAACAACGCGTGAAGCTACAAGCCGTTGCAGCCAAATAAGCATCTCCCATGGGCGTATCAGAGCAGCCTCTCGCCCTGATCCTGACTGGGAGAATGTCGGCTGCATGTATGATCTCGTCTGGAATATAACAACAGAAATATCCGAGAACTTTTTTTTCATCTTTTTTCCACGCATCAATCCATGAGTTCGGAAGATCTAATGCTTCCGCAAATTTCTCCATCACGGTCATTTCTACACCTCTTTTTAAAAACAAAGTTATTCTATTAAAAATACTTTTTTATCGTTCACTTAGGTGCTGATTCGATCGAAAGCGTTCGCCATACTCAACTAATTTTTTCAAGGCAAAGGCCGCGCGGGTCATCGTAGAGAACGTGGGGATGCCAAACTCCTGAATTATTCGCTCAAATTCTATCTTTTTACTGATAATTTCTCCCTCATAGAAGATTGTTGGGAAAACAGCTATGATTGGAACTTGAATTTTCTTTAAGAACCGAAGCACTGATTTGAATGTAGACTGCATCACGTTCTCCAACCCGAAAGCTTTCTCAAATTTTAGCCCCCAATCAATGCCAAGATCAAAGATTAACATGTCAATGTTTTTCAAGGAGCTAACTATCTTTAAAACTTGACGCATCCTCCTCTCTTCCCAAGTTGAAACGTTTAAATCGAGAGGATTACGAACGATGACCCCAACTTCCCCAATAACTTTTATTAATTCCTCCTGTACCTCCTTAGGGTTTTCTGGTAATTCAAATCCAGCTCTATTTAGGATGTCTGCAGTCGAAACCGTGTTTCCCCCACCCCCACCGACAACAGCTAATCGTCGTCCAATAGGCAAACGGTTTTTCAAATAGTAGAATGCGTTGAGAGTGTCGATAACTTCTTCAGGATTAGTCACTTCGACCAATCCAATTTGGTTGATAAGGCTTTCAACTACCTCATTTGATCCCGCAAGCGAGCCAGTATGGCTCCAAATGGCCCCTCGTCCGGCTTTAGTTTTCCCTCCCTTCCACAAGATTATCGGTTTTTTCTTGATTGCTTGGGACGCCATATGATAGAAGCGCTGCCCCATCTGCGCGTCCTTAAATCCCTCTAAATATATAAAAATAATCTCGGTTTCGGGATCACGTGCTAAATATTCGAAAAAATCGGGACAGTGCAAGTCACAACCATTCCCAAAAGAAATTACTTTTGAAAATTTAAGACCTCTATATGCCCCCATATTACTAAACACATTTGCATGCCCCCCACTCTGCGAAATAATTCCGATCGTTCCACTATTCTCTCTACCAACAGGTAAATCCACCATGAAGGTTACTCGCTCTTTCGGGACATATAGCCCCATGCAATTCGGTCCGAGTAACCGCATGCTCCCTCGCTTGGCAATTTCCACAATTCGGCTTTCCAAGTCAGGCTGCCCTACCTCACTAAACCCTGCAGTAAAAATCGTTCCAAGCTTGATCCTCTTTTTGACGCATTCTTCCATGACGTCCAGTATATGTTTGCGCGGCACCGCAATTATTACATAATCAATTGGCACAGGTACTGCACTTAAATTCGGGTAAGCTGGAACCCCCAAGACCTCTGATCTGTTTCTATTTATTGGAAAAATTTTATCTTTCGGAAATTCGGAGGAAACCAACGCATATAAAAACCCAAATCCCCCACTAAATGGGCTATTCGTAGCTCCAACAATAGCTATCGTCTTCGGGCGAAAGTAGGAATCGAACACTTCGTACTCTTCGTCGTTCACGGCTTCCACGTCAGTGAGGCATATTTTACTCAAAATTATTCTCGAAATTTTTACTCTTTAAGACAAGCCAAAAACTATTTTAAAACATTCTCCTCTAATGTTTTCCATAAAAGTAGGTCGTTTGTAGATTTTAGGATAGGGCAAATATTTCTGAAGTTTTTTTAAAATAGTATTTATTCATTAAAATAGTCGAAGCGAAAAAAAATTGGAGATGATATATTGATTCAAAAAATTTTGGTTGCGCTTGATGGCTCAGAATCAGCGAATCACGCCCTTAATTTTGCTTTTGATATAGCTGAGAAATTTTCAGCAGAAATATTACTTTTAACTGTTGTACCTAAAATTCTGTTCCCTTACATTACAATTCCAGGAAGTAGTCCCCCTCCAACTTTAACAAACTTTTCTGAAGATCTCAAAGCAGGTCATGAAAAAATACTGAGGGAAGCTCTTGATATGATAAAAAAGAAAAATCCCAACCTTAAAGTTTCAGCAAAAACAATAGAGGGGCATGCTGCTGATAAGATTGTTGAAATGGCCAAAGAAGAAAAGGTTGACCTGATAGTTGTAGGAAGTAGGGGTTTGAGCGGATTGAAAAGATTCATCCTAGGTAGCGTCAGTCATCATGTTGCACATCATTGTGAATGTCCGGTATTAATTGTAAAATAAATATGAAAAAATATTCGATTCCCTCGTACATTAAACCTTCTTGTAACAATTATGGTTTTTATAATGTGAGAAAAGATGAAAGTGTTAGCACTCGGCGGTTGTGGTGATATGGGGCGGATGGTGATTGCAGCTCTATTACCTGCCCCCCAAGTCACTGCGGTAACCATTGCTGACAAGAATCATGAATTAGCTCAAAGAATTGTCGAATTAACAGGTTCATACAAGTTATCAGCAACGGAGATAGATATTACTGATGAGGCGAAACTAAATGACCTCATGGTATCTCATGATCTCATTGTAAATACTGTAGGACCCTTCTATCAATTTGGAATCCCAATTTTAAAAGCAACCATCAAAGCCAAACGCAATTATGTAGATATTTGTGATGACTGGAAACCGACACTTGAAATGTTAGAATTAGATGGAGAAGCAAAAGCTGCAGGCATCACTGCCATCATCGGAATCGGCGCCAGTCCGGGCATTACAAATCTACTGGCTGTAAAAGCATGTTCTGAACTGGATGAGGTGGTTGAGGTCATGACTGGTTGGGGTTTGGGTAGCACAAAATCTGGGAAAAAGCCGAAATATTTTGTTTCCAATAGGAAACTCTTCGATAAATCAAAAAAGAAAGGGAAAAAAGCGAATGCTGCCTTGTTACATCTAATTTACGAAAGTATTGGAAAAATTCCTACCTTCCGGGATGGAAAGCTCGTTGAAATTGATGCTCTTACCGAGGTAGAGCCCTTCAAATTTCCAGGCGGTGGTAGGGCAATGTATGCTTGTCACATTGGGCATCCGGAACCTGTAACCTTGTCAAGGACACTCAAAGCTAGAACAATCTCCAATGTAATGTACCTAACAAAATACTTCACCGATGAACTTAGAGATTACGTGAAACAGATTGAAGCGAAAAAATTAACGGAAACCGAGGTAGCGCTTGCTATTGAACGAGATCTCAATAAATGGTGGGTAAAAATCCTCCTATTTTTCTGGCTTCTATCACGCTTTTTTAAAATACCTCCTGAATTATGCGTTATTGCTAAGGGAAAAAAGGATAATATGCCGAAGAAAGTTGCAATTGGGATCAAATATCGCCCCTACGGCGAGGCTGAGGAGGGCATGGATGGCGTGACTTCAATCCCCCTTGCCGTTGCGACACTGCTGCTCATCGATGGGAAAATTACCAAAAAGGGCGTGCTTACCCCAGAAGAAGCTATTGATCCCGATGAGTTCTTCACCCTATACGCTACGTATTGTAAGGAAGGGTTAACGTCTGAGGATGTTCTGATTACAAAAATCGTCAATCTTTAGAAGGATTGGATGAGATTTTATTTTGGTGAGGCTATGCCAAAAAATATTATTGCAAGTGATTTTTTACGTGTGGTCGTAGAAGATCACGAAATTTCAACCTCTGAACGAATAGAAATAGAAGACAATAAAAAGTGGATTCCCTTATTGAGTAGTTTACCTAATGCTAGCACCTTGCTTTTAATTAAAGGGACTGAGTTCGACTCGATCCCGTTAAGACTCATAACAAAAACTGATGATTCACTCACTTTACAGTCAGACAATACTAACTTATCTATTCAGTTGGAAATTAAGCTCGTGGATCGCGATTTAATTCATTTCAAATATTATCTAAAATGGAATTCTAAATTAAAACTCTCAAAACTGATTGCGAATTACAGCATCTTATTGGAACCAGCGCCCTCTTACAAATGGGTTCCTCACATCCGCCCCCAAAAAAATTATGTCATTGCTGATCACGTTTTTCGCTCACCTGCGATTATTTACAATAAGGACCAAATTGCGTTTGCGCTAATGCCGGATTTAGATATTTTAAGGGAAAACCGCCCATTTCAAGCTTTAATGGATTTAAATCTAAAAAAGGAGGAAATTGGAGGGAATCCGCGAATCTACTACGGGTTTGGGAATTATAAACCTGTCGAACACATATTTTTTAAACATGATCCAAAGAAAAAAATGAAAATTAAGAAAGGAACTAATCTTTCGTTTGGATATTATATAAAGGCTTTTAAGGAAACGCCTGTCCCAGAAGTTTTAGAAAGCATCAATAGTTTCTTATGGCAAACCTATGGGCGGAAACTGTTATATTCGAGCCTGAATCCTCAAATTCTCCCCTATAAAATAAATGTTGAGGAAGCATTTAAGGTGATATTTGAGCGGCACAAATTTTGGGTTAATTTTAAAATTGACGAACAGGAATGCGGGGGCGTTTTTCACAATACCTGGTTAGGGAAGAGAAAGAGAAAATTAAAATTTAGAAAACCGGAAGAGACTAAAAAAACTAGGAATATAGCTGAAATCGCAGGGCAAGAAACTCTCTTGGGTAAAATTATCATGCATTTTTCCCATAGCCTCTGGTGGATTAAGCGATTCGATTGGTTTACACGAACGTTCCCAGTCATTCGGCGCACCGCAGAAATTTGGAACAATGCTTGGTTCATGAACATAAGAACTGGCTATAGCTTTCGATATTTCGGTGAATTATGGAATGATCCTGATCTATCATTGAAAGGTGATAAGACGTTAAATACTGTTCTAAACCTCCCTCGCACCCAAGGTGTATTCCCGACAGTTTTTTATCCTGCTTCTTATGATGCTACTGAATATAGCACGATAAATGGCTTGAAAGCATTCACCTATACAGATGATTTTAATCTGGTTGATGTGTCTCTGGCCATGTATTGGGCACTCAAATTCTATCAAGATTTCGAAAAACGGTCTGAGACTCAGGAGAAAAGTAAGGAACTCCTAGATTTACTGAAAAAAATCCAATTAAAAAACGGAGCGATTCCAACCTATATAAATTTTGAAGAAGACAACCAAACGCCGATTATTAGCGATGTACTAATTGACTCTGCAAGTAGTGGTGCACCTTTAATGTTCCTTACCGAATATTATAAGATTTCAAAGGATGACCGGATCTTACCAATCGCAGAAAAAATTGCCGGTTATCTCCAAAAAGAAATTATCCCTCAGAATAAATGGCATGATTTCGAACCCTTTTTCAGTTGCACGCATTTCCCCATGGATATATACTGTGATTACACCCAGAGTCACGTCATGAACGCTCTCTGCATCTATTGGTGCGCTGAAGGCTTGAAAGAACTCTATCGAATCACCAAAAAAGATGAATATTTGAAATCTGGGGAACAGGTCATGGCGATTTTGAACCTTTTTCAGCAAATATGGGATCAACCCTACATCAGCTTCAATACCTTCGGGGGCTTTTGCAGCCAGAACGCTGATGCGGAACTCTCAGACGCACGTCAAGGGCTTTTCGTTCGTGTATACATGGAATATTATCTCATAACTGGTAAGAAAGAATACATGGAACGCGCAATCGCAACTTTACGGGCGTGTTGGGCAATGCAATTGCTTAAAGAGTATAAAGACCAGTGTCCTGGCAACATAAAAGGAATTGGGACCGTGGATGGCATCGATCGCGGCTGTGTGTGTGAAAATTACGGGCATTCGGGTCATGATTTTCGCATTCCAGGATATATTATGTTTGATTGGGGGGTAGGATCTTCCGCCTCTGCGACTGCTTACGTGAAGAAGCATTTTGGCGATCTTTTTCTCGATTTTAGAGAACAAGCAGCTTGGGGAATTGATGGGATTCTCGTCCAAACTTCAGAATTCAGTGAAAACCGGATTGTCCTTACCATTAACAAGTTGCCTGAAAAAAAATCCATCTTGGTTAAAGCAAGAGATGTCCCACGTGATCGAGTTGAAATCGTAATTAATGACCAATCCTTAGGACTCAAGAAGAAAGAAGATCTCGAATCTGGAATTGAAATTTCTCTAGAATAGAGATGTATTATTTTAATATATCCTGAAAACGTTTAATTCCTGAACATAACAGCGTTAACTTTTAGCCTTGGCATCAAAAAATTATATATTTAGCATATTTGATTATCATACTTGATTAAGATACATATTTTTCAACACAGAATGTTTAGAAAGAAACGAGAGTGAGCGTGTTCTCATGATTACAGAAAAGATAATGAATGAAATGATTGATATTGTAGGTGAAGATTTTGTTAGCTCTGATCCTGAAGATCTTTATATTTATTCCTATGATATGACGGAAGAACATCCAGGAAATCCGAATGCCATTGCTATGCCGAAGACCCCCGAAGAGATTCAGAAATTATTGAAGGTAGCAAATGAATATAAAATTCCAGTAATTCCCTATATTTCCGGTGCAAATATAGGTGGATTAACTATTACACACCGCGGGGGTATGGTTATGGACTTTAAACGAATGCGCGAAATTGTGAAATTCGATGAAATTAGCAAGTATGTTGTTGTAGAACCCGGTGTAACTTTCGGGCATTTAAAAAAGTATTTAAACGAAAATCATCCAGATTTCATTTATTCGTATGCCTTTGCGCCTCCTTATACCTCTATCACAGCCAATGCCTTGCTGGAAGGCTTAACGGAATACTCTTTCCGGTGGGGATGTATGGGCGATTGGATCACAGGCTTGGAAGTTGTCCTTCCGACCGGGGAAATAACGAAGATTGGGTCATGTGCCACATCAGATAATTGGAATATGAAATATCCATTACCTGATATGACGGGTCTCTTTATAGGATGGCAGGGAATGACTGGAATCGTCACAAAATGCGCCGTGAAAGTCGTGTCAAAACCACCCATTCGGGAACTTTATGGAGCGGTTTATTTCGGATTGAATGCAATGGAAGAATATTATAAACGGCTGAGCAAAACGGATCTTATCCATGGCGATTTCTCATTCAATATGGAGACTGCTTTAATGATGGGTGGTAAGAAACATCCTTTGCGTGAAATTCCAGCTGACAGACCGAAAATGCTGTCCGGACTATACGTATTTGCGAATAACAAGAAAGAATTGAGAATTAAGGGAAATACATTGAGCAAAATCGCAGCTGAAGTAAGTGAAAAAACCAAAGAAGAAATCCAGGTTATGCCAGCTTCAGGTTTTATGACAGGGCGAATGGGTAAAATAATCGACCTTCCCACAAATCTACCAGAATTTTTTGAATTTCGAAGTGGAGAGGATAAACGAGGCGTGGGTATGAGTTGGCTCGGAACTTATTGCAATCCAAATAATTGGAAAGAATACTACGAAGCGGGTTATAAAATCATGAAGGATCACGGGTTTTCGCCAACGATTTTTGTGAAAAGCATGGACTCAGGTCACTTCTACGTAGTTCGCTTTCTCATTCCTTTTAATAGAGCCGTCCCTGGCGAAGCCGAAGAAGTCCGAAAAATATTGGATGAATTAGTTGATATGGGACTGCCGAAGGGCGCAATCCCGTACAAATGTCCTACATGGGCCGCGAAAAAAGTTCTGAAAGTGATAGATCCCAATTGGTTAGCTCTAGCTCGAAAGATACGCAATACATTGGATCCTAATGGCATTATGAACCCCGATCGCTGGGCGCTTTTGGATTAAGGGGTTAAGTTCTATGACTTTAGAGAGTTTTAAAGACTGGATTTACACATGTATTCGCTGTAATACCTGTAAATACGTGATGGATGAATATTCTGATTCCTGTCCTGCAGGCGAAAAGTTCCAACTCGAAACTTATTGGGGTTCGGGCAAAATTTGGATAGCGCGAGGTATCCTTGAGAAAAAGCTTCAATTCTCCGATTCGATTGTCAAAAAAATTTTCGCGTGTCCTACCTGTGGAAGCTGCATGAAGCAGTGCGAATTAGAAATCTCCGATCACATTCTCGAAATTATCGAAGCTTTGAGAGCCGAAGCGGTGCGGCAGGGGTTTGGCCCATTAGAAAGTCAGAAAGCGTTTGAAGAAGCCATTTCAGCCGAACACAATCCCTATAAAGGCATACACGCCGAACGGACTGGCTGGGTAAAGGAGAGCTTTAAACTCAAAGATACTGCTGACGTATTGTATTACGTTGGTTGCACTTCCTCCTACCGGGAATCTGAAATTGCCGCAGAAATGCTTGACTTATTGACGAAAATGGGCATCGATGTGACCGTCTCAAAAGATGAATGGTGTTGTGGATCGCCTTTAATACGAACGGGGCAACTCAAGCTCGTTAAAGACCTGGCCGAACACAACATGGAAATGATTAAAAAGATTGGTGCGAAGGCAGTCGTTTTTTCTTGTGCTGGCTGTTATCGGACCTTTAAAGAAGATTATGAACCTCTGCTAGGAAAGACACCCGACATCGAATTATATCACGTGACCGATTATATCGCCAAACTGATTGATGACGAAAAAATTAATTTTAAAGAGGGAGATCCGGTCAAGGTTACTTACCACGATCCCTGCCACGCAGGAAGGCATTGCGGCATTTACGATTCCCCGCGAAAAGTCCTTAAAAGCATTCCAGGCGTGGAACTAATTGAAATGAAACGCAACCGAGAGAATGCTTGGTGTTGCGGTGCAGGTGGTGGCGTCAAATCTGGCTTCCGTGATTGGGCAGTGGAAATTGCCTCCGAACGCATTAAAGAAGCAGAAGAGACTGGGGCTGCGATTTTGGTCTCATCTTGCCCCTTTTGTAAACGAAATTTGATGGATGCCATCAAGGCCACTAAATCTAAATTGAAGTTCATGGATGTTACAGAACTTGTTAATTCTCGTATCGCTTAAATGAGGTTATGAAATGTCGATAATTGAAAAAATGTTTGAAGCAGCTTCGGATTTACCGAACTCTTGGATTACTGAATGGAAAAAATCGAAGAAAGTTATCGGGTTTTTATGCGCCTATATACCGGAAGAGTTAATTCATGCCGCTGACATTCTCCCAATACGTATAACTGGTCGCGGACACAGCGATTCTACACTCGCCGATGCGTGCATGTCCCGATTGAATTGTCCTTTCGCAAGATATCTATTAGATAGCGTGCTTTCGGGAAAATTGGATTTTCTGGATGGAGCAATCGCATATAATTCATGTGATCACGTGCGACGTATGTTTGACAATTGGCGATTTCGGCACGAACCCCCCTTCTACCATTTTCTCAGCATTCCCCACCGGACTGACGAGTTGGCAATGAAATGGTTCAAGGAAGAAATAACTAATCTCAAAGAACATGTTGAATCACAGTTCAAAGTTACCATCTCAGATGAGAATCTCACAAATGCGATCAAGGTGTATAATGAAACCCGTGACCTCCTCGCCTCACTCTATGATCTCAGAAAAAAAGAAGCTCCCCCAATTAAAGGAACCGACGTTGCAGCGATAATGACTGCTTCCATGTCCATACCAAAAGATATCTTCAACAATCTCCTTGGGCAACTCCTCGAGGAATTGGAAGGGAAGGAAGGGTACGGTGACCTTCCCCGCCTCATGATTGTAGGGAGTTTGGTAGATAATCCCGAATATGTCAGGATAATTGAAGATTTAGGCGCATTGGTGGTCACTGACAGCCATTGTTTCGGGTCCAAATACTTTTGGAATAAGGTTGAAGAAGACAAACCTCCTCTAGATGCCCTTACAGAACGATATTTATTGCAATCACCGTGTCCTCGGATGCTCGATGATAAATCAGGTCATGAAACTCGACTCAATCACGTTAAAAATTTGATTAAAGAGTACTATGTAGATGGTGTTGTCTTCGAGCGGATGGCCATGTGTGACCTCTGGTCAGGAGAAATCTACATGCTCCAAAAAGAATTGAAAGAATTAGGCGTGCCTACTCTCATTCTCGAACGTGATTACATTATCTCCGGAGTTGGACAGATGAAAACACGCTCTCAAGCTTTTATCGAAGTTTTAAAGTGAGATATGGAAGTGTTGAGGTTCATTTATGGCTGAAACCCCCAAGAAATACCCCATGTGGGATACAATCATTAGCTATCTTGACGCTGCGGAGAAACTTCTGGGAGGCGGAGCCAAAGAAGGAATCGCTCCAAGTTTTTTTAGTTTATTTTCTTCTTTTCTCCGAAAATTGTACGAAGCAGAAGCTCAAGGTTTTCCAAAAATGATGTATAATTTCTGCATTCCCCCTGAATTGTTTCATTCGTTCGAGGGGACTTATCCTATATTTCAAGAGGTTGGGAGTGTTGGGCTTTCTATAGTTGGAACGCAGCACCAAAAATACATTGACCTTGCAGAGGAAAACGGAATTGCCCCGGAGCAATGCAACGCTCAAAAAATTTGGATTGGAGCCATGATGGCAAATGAAATTTTTAAACCAGATGGCATTGTTTATACAACCCAACCCTGTGATTCCACGAATATTTTATATCAAATAATGCAAAATTCATATGACGTTCCCACTTATACCATTGATGTGCCATACTGGGCTCATGATCCCGACTCAGAATTTTATGATGAGCGAACGATTCCTTATATGGTTAATCAATTGAAAGGATTGATTGTTTGGGCGGAAAAAAATTTCGGTCTTCAATTTGATTCAGAACGCTTTCGATATGTAATGGAATTATCAAATCAAGCAAGAGAGGCAACTCTGGAAGTTAATGAGCTCAAGAGGGCCATACCTACCCCTTTGCCAAGCCTGACCTCTTTTTTTACTTATGTGGCTCTTACATCCAGCGCTGGTACTCAAACAGCAGCTGATTACTGCAAATTAGTTCGTGATGAGGCAGCTGAATATGTGAAACAGAAGAAAGGGCCCTTGCAGGAGCAAGGTAAGGAGGAGAAATTTAGGGTTATCTGGATTTATCTTCCTATTTTTTGGGACCTTTTGCTCTTTAATTGGATGGAACGGAAATTTGGCGCCGTAACCGTTGTGGACCTCTTGGGATATAGTCTGGCCCAACCGGTAGATCTCTCCAGTGAGGAAAAAATGTTCGAGGGGCTAGCTCGGACGATCCTAGATATTCCAATGGGGGCTCAAAGTCGCGGACCCGCCGAATATTATTTGGATTATGTTATACATGTCGTAAAGACCTATAAAGCCGATTGTGCTATTTATGGTGGTCATTTGGGATGCAAACATTCTTGGGGCATCGCAAATCTCTTCAAAGAGAAATTAGATGAGGCTACTGGTATCCCGACCTTGATCTTTGAACTTGATGCGATGGATAACCGTCCCACTACCTCTAGAATGATTAAATCAAAACTAAAAACCTTCTTCACTGAAATGCTTTGATATTTTATTTAATTAATATGAGATGCTGTAATGGCTGAAACTCCTAAGAAATACCCCATGTGGGATACAATCATTGGCTATCTTGATGCTGCAGCGAAATTTTCTGGAGCTCCTCAGCAAAAAGAGGGAATCAGCCAAAGTTTTTTAACAATTTTTACTTCTTTTCTTCGAAAATTATATGAGGCAGAAGCTCAAGGTATTCCCAAAATACTGTATAATTTCTGCATTCCCCCTGAATTGTTTCACGCATTCGATAGGACCTATCCTGTCTGTCAAGAGGTTGGGAGTGTTGGGCTTTCTTCAATAGGAACGCAGCACATAAAGTACATTGAACTTGCAGAGGAAAACGGAATTGCCCCGGAGCAATGCAACGCTCAAAAAATTTGGATTGGAGCCATGATGGCAAATGAAATTTTTAAACCAGATGGCATTGTCTATGCATCCCAACCCTGTGATTCCACGAATATTTTATATCAAGTAATGCAAAATTGGTATGACGTCCCCACTTATACCCTGGATGTGCCATACTGGGCTCATAATCCCGACTCAGATTTTTATGATGAGCGAACGATTCCGTACTTTGTTAATCAAATAAAGGGATTTATTGCTTGGGCGGAAAAAAATTTTGGGCTCACATTTGATTCAGAACGCTTTCGACACGTGATGGAATTGTCAAATCAAGCAAGAGAGGCAATTCTGGAATTTAATGAGCTAATGAGGGCTGTACCTGCCCCCTTGCCAAGCATGACCTCTTTTAATACTTATGTGGCTCTTACAACCAGCGCTGGTACTCAACCAGCAGCTGATTATTGCAAATTGGTTCGTGATAAGGCAGCTGAAAATGTGAAACTGAAGACGAGTCCACTACAGAAGCGAGGCAAGGAGGAGCAATTTAGGGTTGTCTGGGTTTATCTTCCTGTCTTTTGGGACTTCCAGCTCTTTGGTTGGATGGAACGAAAATTTGGCGCCGTGACCGTTATGGACCTTATGGGATACAATCTGGCCAAACCGGTAGATCTCTCCAGTGAAGATTCCATTTTTAATGGGTTAGCCGGAATAATTTTAGATATTCCTATGGGGGCTCAAAGCCGCGGACCTGCCGAATATTATTTGGATTATCTTTTACATGTCGTAAAGACCTATAAAGCCGATTGTGCCATTTATGGCGGGCATTTGGGCTGCAAGCACTCTTGGGGCATCGCAAGTCTCCTCAAAGAGAAATTATATGAAGCTACTGGTGTCCCAACCTTGATCTTTGAAGTTGATGTGATGGATAACCGTCCCGTTACCTCTAAAATGATTAAAGCAAAACTAAAAACCTTCTTTACTGAAATGCTTTAACCTTTTATTTAAGTCACAAATGAAGAATTGAGATGATATAATGGTAGAAACAGAAAAGAAATATCCGATGTGGGATACACTCATTAACTACATCGATAGAATGGCAGACATTTTCGGTACCATGATGACATCCGAAGCGACTGGGGAAACGATAGTCAACCCGAAATTCCTTAGTATTCTCTCAAATTACCTCAAGGGATTATATAAGGCCGAAGCCGAAGGAACTCCGAAAATGATGTACAATTTTTGCATTCCACCTGAAGTCCTGTATGCTCTAGATGCTTATCCGGTATGTCAAGAAGTCGGATCGGTTTTATTAACGGTTGTTGGGCAACAACATATCAAATATATCAATTTAGCTGAAGAAAATGGAATTCCTCCAGAACAATGCAACGCTCAAAAAATTTGGATCGGAGCAATGATGGCAAATGAAGTATTTAAGCCAGACGGCATTGTTTATGCATCCCAACCCTGTGATTCCACGAATATTTTATATCAAGTAATGCAAAATTGGTATGACGTTCCCACTTATACCCTCGATGTGCCGTATTGGGCTCACGATGTTGATTCCTTATATTATGATGAGCGTACCGTTCCCTACTTTGCTGCACAAACTAAAGGAGTAATCGAATGGGCTGAAAAAAGCTTTAACCTGAAATACGACCCTGAACGTTTAAAGCAGATAATGGCACTTTCAAATGAAGCACGAGAACTCTGTCTCGAAATAAACGAGCTCATGACCGCGGATCCCCCTCCTCTACCAAGCATGTTAACCTTCACGACCTACGTGGTTCTTGCAACGAGTGCTGGGACTCAAGCATGCGTAGATTATCTTAAATGGACCAGAGATAAAGCGGCAGATATGGTAAAGCGCAAAACGGGTGCATTGCAAGAGATGTATCAAAAGGAGACCAAGTTTCGGGTCGTTTGGATCTACATCCCTGTCTTTTGGGATTTATTCATGTACGATTGGATGGAGCGGAAATTTGGCGCCGTGACAGTAATGGATTTGATGGGATACAATCTGGCCCAACCGGTGGACCTCTCCAGTGAGGAAAAAATCTTCGAAGGATTAGCTCGGACGATTATGGACATACCTATGGGAGCTCAAAGTCGCGGACCTGCCGAATATTATCTAGATTACCTCCTTCATATCGTGAAGAAATACAAAGCAGATTGTGCGATATATGGCGGGCATATGGGCTGCAAGCACTCTTGGGGCATTGCATCGCTGCTGAAAGATGAACTTTATAAAAGGACAGGTGTTCCCACGTTGCTCTTTGAAGTCGACACGATGGATCCCAGGCAAGTCTCCTCAAGAGACGTCAGAAAGAAAATCAGAATGTTCTTTAAGGAAATGCTCTAATAACAAGAAAAAGATTATTTGGTTACTATGATTGTTGCTGGAATCGACGTTGGAAGCCTAACTGGAAAGTGCGTCGTTTTAAAAGCTGCGCAAAAGTTTGGAATGAATGAAATTTTAGCCACTTCAATTACCCATACGAGAGTAAAGCCGGTACAAACAGCAACAATCGTTTATGAGGAAGCGCTTCAAAAAGCCAACTTAACTAAAGGTGAAATTAAATACAGCGTCGGAACTGGCTATGGGCGAATAAGAATCCCCTTTGCGGATAAGAATATTTCTGAAATCTCGTGCCATGGACGGGGCGCGTTTTATTACTTACCCAACGTGAGGACAGTCATTGATGTAGGCGGGCAAGACAGCAAGGTAATCCGAGTAAATGAAGTTGGGAAGCTTGTAGATTTCACAATGAATGATAAATGCGCGGCTGGAACTGGTAGATTTCTTGAAGTGATGGCTAAAGCGCTGGAAACTACATTAGATGAAATGGGACCTCTCGCTCTTAAATCGACCCGTCCTGCAATGATATCTGCTCAATGTAGTGTTTTCGCAGAAACAGAGGTCGTCAGTCTCATTGCGGATGGGGTATCCGTTGCGAACATTATTGCAGGAATAACCGAATCGATTGCCAGCCGGATCGTTTCGTTAGTGAATCGGATAGGGCTCAAAGAGGATGTGACAATAACTGGGGGCGTTGCGAAGAATATCGGCGTGGTCAAGAGCATCGAGAAAAAATTAAACCTGAAAGTCAAGAAAGTGCCCATCGATCCACAGCTAGTTGGCGCGCTCGGGGCAGCTCTTTTTGCAAAAGATGAAATAGCCAAAGAAGTGAAAGTCATCGCCAAGCGAAAATTGAAGAAATGGGATTTTTAAACCAAAATGAGTGAATCGGATCCTATAAATGCAGTTGCTGCAATTCATGCGTTTATTGCAGCCAAAAAAAAGACTATCTCAACCATTAATGAGATTTCATGCCCCACTTCCATCGATGAATTAAAAAAATCACTCAATTTTAAATACGATGAAGAGGCTGAAACGGTTTTCCTTCTCAAAGAAGATGTTTTCGTTGAACTTGGTCCCCCACAATATGAATCTGTCGCCTATGTTGCTATCACTCGCACACCCACTGAGGTTCGAGATGGATTAATCACGCTCATCGGGCCTGACATTCCCAAATCCGAAGGAAAATCGATGAATTTTGGCCAGGTACTCCTATTTGGTGGTCGCAATATAACGGCCCTCGAGTATAAGGAATTAGAACGGGAAATTTTTCACCTTAAAAATCTTGAAGGATTTATGATCCGTGCCTTGCCAAATAAGCTCTGGTGTCGCGTGAGTAAGGGAGTGGGGCGGCGCGGATTTTCCTTTGAAACGCTAGGTAAAGCCTTAATGATTTCGTACAAAGAAAAATTTCCCTCCATAGAAACAATGGAAATTCTCTTTGTCACAACCGACGCTCCTCGTGATTTTTTAGAATTGAAGGTTCTGGGCACTGAAATTCGGAAAGAATACATTGCCCAATACTCCACTCATCTAAAATCGCGGCTTGCTGATTTGACTGAAAAACAACGTGCTGATTGTACCAATCCTTGGGACTGTGATGAATGCGACTATACAGAAGTCTGTGATGAGGTTAGAGATATAATCGATAAAATGAAGGCATATCACAAGAAAATAGATAATTTATGAAGAAAGCCAATTAGATCCTTCTAAATAAATAGTTTTTTTTAGCGTATTTAGTATCTTCAGGAAAGGATGTCATAGCGTTAATGGAGTCTCCTTTAAATTTATATCCTTAAACCGTTCTCGATAATATCGAAAGAGTTCAAGGGGAAATGGATTTCCAGGGAGAATTAGCCGCTTTCTATACCATCTCCAATAATTTAGGTCCTCAATCAGATAAATCTGATAAATAATATCAAGCCAACGCGAGAGAACAAACTTTTCTGTATCATTTTTTAAATATTTTTTAAATGCCTTAAACCAAAACGCAAAAGGTGACTTCCCCAAGTCATCTATGTTTAAGAAATATTTTTTTATGGAAATATACAACTCAATTTTTCCCATATACTTAAAACAATTTGATTACTTAAAAAAACTTCGAGGTTTCAGCCATATTAATTCAATGCAATATGCCTTCTTCTTCGATGAATGCGCAATGCCCAGATGGCTATTGCTCCTGCGGCAATCACTGATATAACAATAATAATGATATCCAAAATATTGGATTCAGGAGGTCTATCTTGAATGGTATTGTTTTCTATGACGGTCCCGCGACAATCCCCATCTAAATAAATGCCCAATAGATTCCCAATTAAATTATTATTTATAATAGTGGTATTTCTTGAATATGTCAGCCAGATGCCATACTCCTGATTATTCGATATGTTATTCCCATCGATGGTATTGTTATCCGCGTAAATGAAATAAATCCCCCATAACCCATTGACGATGGTATTGTTCAGAATGGTGCTATTTCCCGTGAATCCTAGTAAAATACCGGCATAGTTACTAGTAAGTACATTTCCGATGATGGAATTGTTGTCACTATCATAAATGTAGATACCATAATTAATTCCATTGTAGATGTAATTTCGGAACAAAGTGCAATTAAATGCATCCCTTAATGTCAGACCCCATTTATTATGATCATAGATAATATTATCTGAAATCGTGAAGTTTACTACGAGACTTGAGTAGATACCAAATTCATTATTAGAATAAACGGAATTATTCGCAATGATGCAATCATATGCGGCTCCGTTTTTGATACCTATTCTATTACTGAAAATTGTATTGTTTGCGATTACACCTTCACTGATGTGACCAAAAATACCATGATTCACATTATTAAAAATCGTGTTATTCCAGATCGTGCAGTTTCCCCACGTTCCTGCATTGATACCATCCTCATTATCATAAATGGTATTATTTTGAATAATAATCCATTGACTATCAGAAATGGAGGCGATGCCAGCACCGCTATTGTTTTGAAATCGATTTGCCAATATGGTGATATTCTCTAGATCCAAGGCCCATTCAATTCCACAATCTCCATTGTTCGCTATGGTATTATTAATTATTTGAATACCATCAGTTTTTGATGCCAAGCTAATACCGTCTCCATTGTTGCTTTGAATACTATTATTCTCGAGAATACCATTAGTCACGTTAAATAATAGAACGCCATAATCGGAACTCCTCCTTATGGTGCAATTCTTTACTCTCAAATGGGCCCAAACATTCCATATTTTTACGCAGGTATAGGTGAATAATCCATCGATAGTCAAATTTTCGATTCGATATGGGTCCACAGGGGTACCAGAACCGTTGCACCAGTCATACATAGCAGCAGTTTGAGAGATATTTCCATCAATCACCAAATAGTTAATAGTTACAGATTTTGTAAAAGTGCAGCTCCCCTTATTAGTGATTACTTGCAATGGAAAAACAGGGGTATAAATCCATAATCCAATTAAAAAGACTGAGAAAAATATTTTTAGGAGGGATCTCATTCAGATCAATTCTCAAATTTTTAAATTGGAATTTTTTTATTTTCAACCAATTTTTCTAATTGTTTATTAATTCGAACCCATTTTTAAATTCATAATTTAATTTAACATTTAGCAGATATTTTAATTAGAGAAGGAATCTAACAATTCTATTCTCAAAATTTAACAAAGGAAATCATTTCTTACTTTTTAACATTTTAATCCTATGATACATTCATTATTTTGAGGATTGATGCACAATGAAAGAACTATCGCTGAAAGTTGCCGATATAGAAAAAGAATGGGCATTTCGTGGACGAGCTCGGATTCACATCGATGTAATACCAGCGCATGGGATGAGGACGGGGGATATTATTAAGATAATTGGGGAAAAAAATATAGGTGCTATTTTAGTTCCTAACCAAAGAGAAACTCCTAAAGATATAATTCAAATGGATGATCTTCAAAGAAGCAATGCGGGCGTAGAAATCGATGATATGGTTAAAATCGAAAGGATCATACCTTCATTCGCCCAAAAAATCGTAATTGCCCCAGTTAAAGATGATAGGTCTATTCTTTCAATGAATTCTTTGCAATCCCTTTTAAATCGACCAGTAAGAGAAGGTGAAATAATACCTTTGATAAATCAAGTGTCTTATAAAAAGAAAAAGCTAAATTTTCACTATCAACAATTTCTTATTAAGGAAACTAATCCCAAAGGAATAGTACAGGTTAAAGAAAAAACCAAATTCGAAATATCTCCAAGAATTTAAATTCCAACAAGTAAATTGTTGGAATTTAAGAAAATATTTTATGATTTTAATTTTTAATGTTTATAAGTGAAATACTTGACAAGGGGCAAACATTGATTATAAAAAAGCGGGAAAAAGGCAAGCTTAAATTTTCAAGAAAGGAAAAGGCCATCGCCATCTTAATAATAGTTTTCACCGGATTCTTTACTCCTTACGCCGGATTTTTTATATACGCAATGGAAGAATATAATGCGAATGCATATAGTTTAGATCCTCCTGACCCAGGCACCTTTTTAACGACTAATTCTTCCCTGCTGTATGCTATGGCGATGTGGTATGAAGAAAATATTGTTCAATATCATTTGCCGCACGACATGATTGTCAATACGAAATTCAACTCTTCTGAGGAAGGAGGCGTACCTATTGCGTATGCCGTAACTTATGATTCCGCTGAATGGACGGGACATTATCTCATGGCTGAGGCGCATCGGTATGCAGTTCATTTTCAAGAAGGAAATTACACTTTGGCTAATGAAACTCTTCAAAATATTAATAATACTTTAAGGGGGGTCGACAAGATATTACACGTATCGGGAAATGGGGGAATGGCAAGGTATGCGTGGCCCATCGCCGAATATCCAGGAGATCCTTATAACATCCAAGATGATAATCATTACCTTGGAAGTTGGATGGGGAATGACTATGTCTTCGAAGACGATACCAGCCGCGACATGCATAATGGAATAATCATGGGGCTAGGATTCACCTACTTGTTGGTAAATGATACGGACATCCGCAATACTGTAAGGAGACTGGTTGAGGATTTATTGGATTACTTCCTATCAAATGGATGGCTGTACATGGATCCCGATGACGATCCCAATGGAACCGACCTTGATGCAGGATACTGGCTCTTTGGGACTTCCGGAATATGGACGCTGGCTTATTTGAAAGTGGGCGTCCTCGTAAATCCTGCTAAATACGGACCGATTTATGAAGATTATGCGATAGAACGCGATTATGTTCATCGAGCCGCATTCCCTTTCATGTCTAGAATGAATGTT
>JABXJT010000179.1 GCA_013375455.1 Candidatus Helarchaeota archaeon
ATTCGATTTTTGAAATGAGAAAGAGGAATTATTTGGCTAATTTCGTCAGAAATTTAGAAATATTTTGTGCCACAAGTTCTGAGTAATGGGATATTAAGCCGAGATTAGATCTAGGCGAGGTGACTAAAAGTAAAATAGTCTCTTCATTAATATGCGTGAGCATTAATACGATATTTGCTGCGGTAATGGTGACCATGCGCATTTTCCCACCTGAAATGGCGCGAATGGAATCTTTAGCAATTCCAAAAAGCGTGCTGCTGATTGTTGCCATCATTTCAGGTTTAGCGCGTGAAGAATGGGCTGAGGCAAGTAACGTGCCATCTCGTTTGACAACAGCAGAGGCTTCGAGGTTTCGATCGAGTTTATTTAATTCTCGTAAGAACCCAATTAGTTGAGTCTTTATATTTTTACTAAGAACCGCTTTAGTCGTAGCACGTTTCGTTGTGGCGGGTTTAGCGACTCCTAAAGGCTTCTGTTTGAAAGTTGTTGGGCGTGTTTTCCGTTCTCTCACGGCAACAGAAGAACCTGCCGATGGTCTCGGTTTAGTTTTTGGTGTAGCCGGTTTCGATCCGGCAGAAGCCGTATCTTGTGAATTTGATTCTTTCTTATCTTGCAGTACAGAGAACAAGGTTGAGGCAGCTACTTGTTTAGTGGATGGGGGTCTCGTTGGTGCAACTTGAGCACCAATGGGAGCTCCGCAATTTGGGCAAAACCTTTTACTCGCTTCCGTTTGAAACCCGCACTGCGAACAAATCACTATGCGACTCATAAAAACCGAATTCCAAATGATTTTCTCGTTTTTCGGAAATCAAAACAGCCTTAACAATAATAATTAACCACACTTTAAATATAATACTAGTTCCAATTGGATGGAATATCTACGGTCTGCCTTTTTTGTCGTGGGTTCCAATGGGGAAACTTAATCAGTTAGAGGTTAGAGATTTTTGGGAAGTAAGTTTAACTGAGAATCGAAAGATCATTTGAGAATAGCGATGATAATCTGTAATGAATCCATTGAGTTTGAAAAAAGGAATGATGGGTACGCGTTCAAAGATCTTAATCTCGTACGTTTTCGATGTAACAATCATAGGAATAATTTTTGCTTGTTTCCATTTTGAAAGGTTCAATTTCTGGCGAGTCTTACTTTTGAAAAGAGATTTCGAGAAAGCTCGAACTCGATTAATTTGATTTTTCACCACTGCTTTCAGAGCACTTGCCTGCCCAGTTTTCCATTTTTTAGCATCTATAGCAAATATTAACGGTTTTTTCATTCCAATTACGTCAATCTCGTAGCGTTTTTTTCGGAAACTAAAATAATAGTTATGGATGGCGGAAAATTCATTGTGATCAAGAACCATCAGGCAAAAACTCTCAAATTCTTTCCAATGAAGTGTTTCTATAATCTGTTCCAAGCTGATCCCAGAAGATATTGCCTTATTTACCAATTTCATTTTCTCTTTTTTAGGAATGTAAATGGAATCTTCTCCTATTTCGATGATCCCATCTAATTCATGATTCAAATCTTGGATAAGTCTATTTAACCTTTGAAGAGGGATCCTCTTTTGTTGTACTATTTTGTCAATGGCAATTTCTTCTTGATCCTTACTCATTTGTAGCAAATCTAAGATATAATTTTTGCTGGAGATCACGCCTTTCAACTCAATATAATTCGCACGCTCTATTGTCAAAAGGGTATTTGATTTATAAAATGAGGAGGGGAAAAATGATAACTGAAAAAAAGAAATAGAGAAGGATTTACTAAAAATTTTATAATAATTTAACAGATAATGGGCGGGAAATTCATTCTGTAGGATATCCCGACTCTTTCCATTCCTGCCATCCGCCTTTATAGCGTAGGAGCTTGGTATATCCGAATTCTTTTAATCTTTCGGCTGCAATTCCACTTGCGGGGCAATTAAAATCCAATGAATAGGTGACTATGAGATCATCTTTGCCGAATAATTGGTTTAAGCGCTCTTTATTCATTTTTGAAATCAAAATATGGACAGCTCCAACGATGTGTTCTTTCTCAAAATCAGGCGTATCTCTTACATCAAGTAGCTTAAATGGTTCTTTCTTTTCGATTTTCTTCTTCAATTCATCTCGCTTAATAAAATCTACCATAAGTTTCTTCTCCTTTAAAAGTTATTTAGAAACGATTTTCATGTTGATTAGAT
>JABXJT010000180.1 GCA_013375455.1 Candidatus Helarchaeota archaeon
ATGGCATGATCAATGATTTCCATCATCTCTTTCTCGATAGAAGTAATCGCTTTTTCGTCAATCTTGAAATCAAGTAGTTTTGCGCGATGAATCTTAATGGGATCCCGTTTTAGCCATTTCTCCACTTCTTTTTTGGGGCGATAGTTGGCAGGATCGTATTTTGAATGCCCTTTGATACGATAAGTCTTACATTCTATGAGAGTCGGTCCCTGTCCTGCTTTTGCTCGCTCAACTGCCTCCTTACCCTTTAAATAAACATCAACAACATCATTCCCATCAGCGACCGCGCCTGCGATACCGTACCCAACCGCTCGCTTGGCGATATCATCCACTGCGGTTGCTTTTTCCACGCTAGTTCCCATTGCATATAGATTATTTTCACACACGAAGAGCACTGGAAGCTTCCAGACACCTGCTAGATTAATCGCCTCATGAAAGCCTCCCGTATTTGAGGCCCCATCGCCAAAGAAACACGCAACGACCCGCTGATTTTTATATTTAAGCTTGCAGGATAAGCCTGCACCCGTGGCAATAGGAATTCCACCACCAACAACGCCATTTGCGCCGAGAATACCGAACTTAAAATCGGCGATATGCATGGAACCTCCTTTTGCCTTGCAATATCCAGTTTCTTTCCCGAATAATTCCGCCATCATACGATCAGGAGAAGCCCCCTTGGCAAGGACGTGTCCGTGCCCCCGATGCGTGCTGGTAATGAAATCATCATCCGTTAAATTTGCCACAATACCAGCTGCAATTGCTTCTTGCCCTAAATAGGTATGTAATGTCCCTGCAATTACACCTGTTCCAAAAATTTGGTAGGCACGCTCTTCAAAATTACGAATTAGTAGCATTTTTCTATACATATCGAGAAGTTTTTCTCGCGGAATGTCCATATTTATTCACCATGTGGAATTAAGGTATTATCGCTGTTTTCACACCTTTTTGATTCACTAAATTATCTAAAATTTTATCTAATTCATCTAATTTTAATTCAGCGGTAAGAAAAATATCGGTATCGATTTTTCTATTCGCTAGTAAATTAATAGAAGCTTGAACGTAACGCGGCGTGGTATGGAAGACGCCAATCAAAGTTAGTTCATTGTAATGCAACAGGGCAGTATTGACAGAAAAATCAGAAGTGGGAGGTGGACCACCAAATAAGTTCACTAAACCACCTTTTCTTGCCATCTTGACCGTGCTCTCCCAAGTTTCCGGATACCCCACGGCTTCCACAGCGATGTCTGCGCCGCGTCCATCATCAGTATGATCTTTTACGGCTTGGATTATATCCTTCTCTTCACTTGCATTCAATATGACATCTGCCCCAATCTTCTTCGCCAAACCTAATCTTTCCTTTTTTAAATCAACTTGAATGATTTTGGCGCCTTTATTTTTAACCAAATTTGTCCAAAATAGCCCGATTGGACCTGCTCCCATGATAACGACAGTATCTCCAAGTCCAATATTTGACCGTTCCACACCCATCAAGACACAAGACAGAGGTTCGGTCAAGGCTGCCTCCGCAAATGAGAGGTCTTTCGTGTTAAATGGAACCATATTCCCACATTGAATGATTTCCTTCGGCACCTTCAAGTATTCTGTCCAAGTACCCCAGTTCCAAGTGATGTTTTCACATAGACTGTGCCGCCCTATTTTACAATAAAAACATTTTAAACATGGTCCTGAATCATGTACATAAACAGGCTGACCAATCTCATATCCTGTAACATTTTTTCCAATTTGATAGATCTCTCCAGCGATTTCATGACCAAAGATCGTCGGTGGTTTGAAATATGATGGATATTTTTTTCCTGGTCTTAAAAACAATTTTCTATCGGTCCCACAAGTTGTCGCTGCTTTAATTTTTACCAATATCTCATCATCTGAGATTTCTGGTATCGCGGTTTCTTCTAAAACCACATTTTTTGGTCCATGAAACATTGCTGCTATCATTTTCATAGGCTTTTCCTCAGGTCTTTGTCGTCCTCTTCTTTTTTTTGTCGTCCTCTTCTTTTTTATCGTCCTCTTCTTTTTTACTGTCCTCTTCTAGGTGCTTAGCTATTTTGGGATCAAGATGCGGGGATCAAGATCTAGGTGCTTAGCTATTTTGGGATCAAGATGCTCAGCTTTTTCCTTGGGTGCGGGGATAGCTGA
>JABXJT010000058.1 GCA_013375455.1 Candidatus Helarchaeota archaeon
AAAAGAAGCTTATTTACCCACGCCGGAAAGTGGACTCCACACTATCCATGTGATTGGCAAAGATGCTTCAAATAATTCTTACCAATCCAAAGTCAGATACTTTACAGTCAAGCTAGTAAAAATTGAAATACTCTCTCCAAGGAATGAAATACATCAAGCTACAGAATTTTCTGGATTTTATAGGGCCTCCTACGGATTTGATAGTGATATGGAGGGGCAGTTCCCATTTGGCTGGGAAGGGACACGGGCTGAGGTGATAAATACCGTTGCTAATCATGAGAAAGTAGTTCAGATATGGCCGTATAATGGGGGTATTATTCAAACGGACCTCTTTCCAAGATCATTTGGAACTATAGAATTTTGGATAAGATTTGAAGAAGTTGACGTGTGGCAGGCTACATATATCGATATTACAGATTCCCCATCACATTTTGAAACCGAATTAAATCCAGGGGAGAATTCATATTCCTACTACGAATCTGAAGCATATCAAGTTTTATCGATTCTCGTGTATAACGATTCTTGGCAGTATAAATACACTCCTGGGGATTCACATCCAAATAATTATCAACCCATCCCAAGCTTGAGTCTGCCACAAGCGAATACCTGGCATCATGTTAAAATTGATTTCAGGTGCTTCAATGCATCAAGTTATTCGGGTCTTTCGGAAGATACTTATGAGATAACAATAGATGGGACTGCTTCAGGGGAATTAAGCCATGTAATTGCCAATAAAACGCAATACGGTGGTATAAAAATAGGAAACCATAATTGGCCGATTGCATGGCCAGACGTATGGGTTGATGCAGTAGGTTTTTCGTGGGATCCGAACTACAACGTCGGTGATAACTTAGTTGAGGGAATACCCGTCACCTTATTAACACCAAGAGGATTAGAGGAATTTGGATTGGAATATTCTTTAAACGGTCAAAATCCACAACCTTTTATAAGTAACTTTACCATACCGATATTGGCAGTAGGAAACCCATATTCGATTAAAATATTTGGAACCGACTTGCCTGGAAATAGTTTTGAATCCAATACAGTCTTCTTCGCAATTTCAGATATCCAACACGTAGTCCCTTCAGGGACTCAAGTAACGTGCTCTGATCCCGTCACGTCTATTACATTTAATTTTACAGAAGTCTTGTTTGAGGGGAATTTCTTTCTGTCTGAGAAAACATCCTTGCCATCCCTCACGTGGGAAGTGTTTTTGGGTATGGGTGCGTATCAATATGATCTCATACCTGTTAGCTCTAATTATAGCATCACGCATGCTCTCGTGTATTCAGGTCCCATCACAATCGGAATACCGTACAATGAGGAGGAAATACAAACTGACGAAACGCGAATACGGTTACTCAATCGGTTTGGATCTTATTGGAATGACATAACAACAACAATAGATACAATCAACAATATCATTTACGGTGAACTCTCAGATTTATCGATCTCGTATCTCGCCATCTTTGAAATAGTTACCGACACAGCCCCACCAGAAACCTTCCTCACTTTAAATGGAACTGCGGTTTTCTTTCATGGTTTTAGGTCCGATGTTCAGGTCATCTTAAATGCAACCGATGAATTTTCCAATTTTACAACAAGTTACCAACTTTTTACTACTGTTCCAGGTAATTGGACCGTTTATTCGGGGCCTTTCTTGGTTCAAAATGATGGGGCGTATGTTTTTTGGTACAGATCCAACGATACTGAGGGTAATACGGAGCCTTATCAGGAAGAGGATATTTTCATAGACAAAACCGCCCCCTCGACAAGATTGGTTCCCATAGATCCGGTTCAGGTGGACGAATCCGGGGTTTGGCATATTCGGGGTCACCTTCTTTTTAGATTTGAAATTTCGGACGTATTTATGGGTACCTATTATCTTCTGAATTATTCAGATTATTCTCCAGACGTATTAGGGGGCGGTGAAGCGATGGTCCATCTATTTTATCAAATTAAACCTAGTGGTATCCCTAAAAATGATAGTGAATTCATTCGATGGACCCGCTACACCGACGCGCTACAGGAATCTCCTGGAACATACATTATCTATTTTTACAGCATGGATGCTTTTGGGAATGTTGAGCAACTAAACACTATAACAATTCAAGTTGATGGGAGATTAACTTTTTCATCCGCTGGCTTCATTTTTATAGGAATTGGCGCAGTGGCAGGCGTATCTATCGCGCTTTTTGTATTAAAAAGAAGGCAGAAAAAAAGCAGGGTAACAGAAAGATCGAGGAAAGTCGAACAGAAAGCTCCAGGAAAAAAGACATCGACAAGTAAAAAAATCGCAAGAAAAAAGACATCGACTAGTAAAAAAATTGCAAGAAAAAAGACATCAGCTAGTAAAAAAGTTGCAAGAAAAAAAATTACGTCAAAAAAGAGGCGGATTAGGAGGGGATAAGAATGAAGAAAACTGCTAAACCATTCTTTATTTTTCTTTTATTCTTAATATTTTTTATTTCATGTTTGACAGCGGTTCAATTCAAGGGGACTCATCAAACTGACTTAGGGAAAAATTCTATGTATGGTGTAAATGGACAGACGGACGATCCAATTGATGTCAATGGGAATTATTGGTTAGGGCAAAATGCCACAAGCGGGTACGGGAACGCAACACATCCGTATATTATCGAGGACCTTGTCATTGATGCACGTGGAAAAGGCACCTATGGAATTAGGATTGTGAATACCGATGCCTATTTCATCGTGAGAAATTGTACCATCCGCAATACAGACAATAGTTTCAGTGCCATATTCATCAAAAATATTTCAAATGCTTTAATTACCACCAATCGTCTTTACAATAATTATGATGGGGTTTATCTAGAATATTTTTCCGGACTAGAGGAGAACATCAACATCACGCACAACAACATTACATTTTCTCGGTATGGGATAAATGCTTATAAAACTAGACTAACTCTCAACAACAGGGTTTTCTATTGCAATTATGGCATGATGTTAGAGAGATTTCAAACAATTGTTAACAATACTTGCAACTACAATACCGTTGGAATTTGGGTAGGCCGTGACAATCAACTAATCAATAATACTGCCAATTTTAACACCGATGATGGAATCTATTGTTGGGGGTGGAATAATATTCTAATTAATAACACTGCTTCTTTTAATGGATGGAACGGATTTTATCTTGATGGGGGCAATAATAATACACTAATTTCAAATACTGCCAATTACAACGAGGAAATAGGATTCTATCTTGAAGACCAGATGAATAGTCGTATCATTAACAATACCGCTAATTGGAATGGGGATTTTTCTGTGAAGATGCTCGAAAGTGGTTTTTTCCTTTGGGTCTGCGACCAAACTTATTTTTTTGGAAATCATATTGAAGCTAATTCAATAGATGGTCTCCGGATCATGAGTTCAACCTATAACACGCTGATCAATAATTCGATTATTTCTAGTCAAGTAGGAATGAAAATATTCGGAACCTCCACTTATGGAACGATTGAAGGTAATAACCTGATTGGAAATGAGCTAGGAATTTTACTCCATACTTCTAATCATTACATGATTACAAATAATAGCATCTATAATCCCGCTGGCTGGAACGATATAGGGATAGAAATCAATAATGCATTAAACGTTACAATACACAATAATTCCCTTTCTAATAACGATGCTGGACTCTATCTTCATCATTCATCAGATTTAAGTTGCAGTAATAATGATATCTCAAATGGCACGTCTGGAATTCGTTTAATACAGTCGAATAATATTTCCTGTATTAACAATATTATCGGATATCATGACAACGGATTTTTATTTGCAAGTTCAAATAATGTAACAGTAAAAAACAATTCAGCCAGGCAGAATACTTATGGCTTCCGGCTCTCTTGGGTGGAAACGCAATTAATGGATAATTTCGCAATAAATAATACTTATGGAATATATGCTGAGTGGTATTTGGGTACATATTTGAATTTGATAAATAATTCTGCTGTCGACAATGTTTATGGGTTCTACAGTTATTGGGTCCAGAATGTGACGTTAGAACATAATACTTTCGCAAATAATACCTATGGTTGCTATTTAGACGAATCAGAGGACAACTGGATAACCAATAATACTCTTACAAATAATTTGGAATGCGGCATTTATTTAGAAGAATCAAACAACAACACGATAACCAATAATACTCTTACAGGTAATTTGGAACGCGGCATTTATTTAGAAGAATCAAACGACAACACGATAACCAATAATACTCTTACTGATAATTTGGAATACGGCATTTATCTAAACCAATCTGACTTCAATGAAATAAAATATAATGTACTTCGTGGCAATAGAATTTGCCTCTATGAAAAGGATTGTATTGGGAACGTGGTTCAAAGCAATGATTGTGAGGACGAGAGTACTACGCCACAACCAAACGGTCCCAGACGTTTATGGCCTTTGATAGTCGTAATAGCAGGGGTTTCAATGGGTTCTTTTCTAATTTTTAAATACAGAAAACAAGTAATATAACTGAAAGAGAAGATTAAACCAGCCAAATCTAAATCCAAAATTGGAGAAAAATCTGAACCATAATCTACCCTTTTTTAACTTAATTTCACCTAAAAATTTCTCCGATTAATTTTTTTAATTTTTAGTAGTTGGTTCTGGCACTAAAGGAAGTTCAGGTTGTAAAATACATTCTGATGCTTTACCAAACATTAATATAATTGAAAATAGAAAGGTGTAGCAATTGAAAGGGGCTGCTCTTTCAATTTATAAAAATTTATAAGGAGGCAGAAAAAATGCATTTGTTAGTTAGATCGATGTGGCCGGCAGATACGTCAGAGGAAGTTGGGAAAGCCTACATCAATTTTGTGGGTAAAGGCATGCCAAAAGGCGTGCGATTGCTAGAATCATACGTGAGAGCAACATTCAACGGGATAGAAGGTTACACAATCTATCGGGTTAAGGATGAAAACTTCGTTCAAGGATTCAAAGAATTACAAGAAAAATATGTTGCCTTTCATGAGGTTGTCGGGTATCGATATGCAATAGAACCCATGCTCACCGCTGCAGAAGCCTTACCCATGGTCGGCTTGAAACCCCCGGGCGAATAACTTTCATTTAACAATATATCCTCTGCTTCTCTTTCTTTTTTTTTCAATCCATCGACCTTTGAACTACCACTGCCTGAAGGCAGGTGGATTCCTCCTTCCTCGACCCTGCCTTCTACAGAAGGCCTTACGCGATCTCCAGAGGCGTGACTTTCCGTGGTCCCCACGGTAGTAGGATTTTTCCGCTTAATTTGAGGTCATTGGTTCTCTGACTGCAAACCAAACGTAACTTCCTATAATAATATTCAACTCCAACCTATTTAAGGATGAGAGATGGGTGAAAGTATTAAATAAAATCCAAATTATTTTTAGGGAAATTTATATACTAAGCTGATTCCTAGATCATCCACGCCCTGAAGGTCGTGGCTTTCAACTACGGTAAAATTGTTCCAATTCTTTTTTTGGATTCAATGATTCTGATTATTCATATTCCTTATCGACGAGCTCGATGAATTCCAGGCAGATATTGAGAATGTGATTCATGATATGTTTATCTATGTTCTCAGGGATGTCCTCAGGGCTATGCCAATTCTTGATAAACAATGTTTCGAAGTTGCCACCGACGATTGCACAGGCTGGGATCCCCTTCTCAGTGAAACGCATTGCATCTGTCCCAGCAAACGTTGCTGTGACGATCTCGGTGGGGGGTAACCCCTTCATTTTCTTTTTACATCTTTTATACCCTTCGTAGAGCCGCTCGTACACTTCTGGATCATGCCTAATGGGCTTGATGAACGGAAATTTCCGAGTAACCATCATGTACATCAATTCTCCATCAAGTATACCCGCCGCATTGCCGCCCCCACAACTTTCTGTAGCCACCATATAACAATTATCAAGGATCTCTTTGGAGGTCTGTCGAACAAAAGCTTTTGACCCTCTCTGACCCGCTTCTTCTGCCCCAAAAGAACCACAGATTACTTCAATATTCTTGGGACGATTTTCTTCTTGGCTGAGATACTTCGCTATAGCAAGCGCTACTGCACAACCTGATAAGTTATCATTGGCTCCTTGGACAATTTCAGACCCGAACATCTGAAAGAGGAGAGTGATCACGAAGTAAGCTAAATACGGTATAAAAGGCACGAGGAAAACAAAATCCAGTATGGTGAAGTTGAAAAATGGGTGGTTTATCACATTCCCTAAAGCTCCAGGCACGATAGTTTTTACTATGGACCAGATAAGTACGAGAATCGCGAATCCAATCGCTATATAGATCCTTCTTACTAAAGTTGGTATGCCCTTTCTAGCCATAGGAAGATCAATTGCTGAGTCGCTGTGCCCTCCAAATATCAAATATTTCTTAGGTTCGCCACTTCTCGACTTAATTCTCCCAAAAATGTTCTTGGATATACCCTTATCATAAAAGATGTCCAAATACTCCTTTAAAAAAATAAATTCAGAAAGGAAGAAGAACAAACCAAGGCTACACAATATAATATAGACCCATGGAATAATGGTAAATATAAAAAATAGCCCAATTAGAATTAAGCCCACAGCCCACCGCATTTCACCTCTCGGATAAGCAAGATAGGATGTTCTAAACTCTTGCGTAAAGGTCTCATCAGAGTATTTCTCTAATTCTTTCCCAATTATTTCGATGCATTGATGTTCCTCCGGCTTTGTAGCAAGTCGCGGTCCGATATTCTTGCAGACATCATCAATGAAGTTGAACATGTATTCTGTATAGTCCTCACCGGCTTTTAACGGCATTTTAACCACAATAATTCGTTTAGCTTTACCATAATTAATTAAATTTTATTTAAAAAGTTAGTCATTTGGCATGCGTTGTACTTAGCTGATTTTCTTATTCGAGGATGATTATCAGGCACTATGCGGGAGATCTAGTGCTAAACCAACAAGTTCAACACGATTTCGTTTATTTCGTTGTTTTTGCCATCCCGTCTGAATTCAAGGATTTCAAAGGGCAGGTAAGAATTTTCACATCTGTATCTACCAAACTTGGCGTTTACCCAGAACTCACAGGCTCGACATTCTCCGCAGAATTTCGTTCCATACCTAATATTTCTTGGTCTTCTAGGTCCTCGCCGCCCATTATCTCTACCTTGCCACCGATCTCTCCTACCATCCCTGTGATCTCGACTCGCATCCCTTTTTTGATATCTTCCTGGCTTTCTATCGAAGTTTCTCCGCTTTGGGGGTGTTTTTTTTGTTCTATCTTGGTCTGGTTTCTTTTTATCCAAACAATACTCTCCTAAGATTCGTGACGCCTTGTCAAGTATAATCGAACAATTGTGAACGTCTCGTGCTAGAAATCTTCCTCAGGGCTATAGAAATAATCGGTCCGGACTTTCACTGGGGCTGAGATCTTCGAGGATAGATCCCTATCCTTAAATAACAAGTCAAACACGCGACCTGCTAGTTCATCTCCAATGCTTGGCCAATATTTCACTATAATCCCTGAGAAAACATTATAAGTTTCAAGTAAGCTCATTGCTTTACATGCATTTATCTTAAATTCTTCAATAATTTCTTCAATTTGACTTAATTTACTTTTTAATTCTTTATATCGCTCATCTATCGCAATTTTAAATGCTGTAGTAACCAATTCCATACTCTATGACTCGATGGGAAAGTGTTCATATCACGCTCTATGGGTTTATCATTCTTGCAACATGCTTCTCGTTCAGTCTCTTAATCTAAGTCAGTTATTCTATTATAAAAAGCTTATTAAAATCACGACATTTTCACGAACACTTTAAAGAAAAACCAAAAAAATTCGGTTCCACTCACTCAGGGTAGCCACTCTTCTCTTTGGCTATTATTAACAACACGCCAACAATTAAATTTGGGAGAACCATCGCAATGAGAAACCATTCTGGAATGCTTGAGCCCTGATATATGAAAATTAGCAGGAAAATCGCAATCCCCACAAGAACAATCCCAACAATTCGTAAGGCACCCATGTATTCATACACCTCGCTGATCACATAAAAATCCTTAGGTACTACCCTATTTGAATTCTTGAGGCTCATTCGACAAAATTTCGGTAAGCAAAAAAAGGATTCAATCTAATATTAGCACATGTGCAAAAAAGTAAGCTTTGAAGATGATCGAATCGAATTAGCGCAGTACTGTGAGAAACACTTTCGACAAAAATCTAATCTACCCCAATCGTTCATCAATGCATCTTATGAGGATCTAACAAAATTTTTAGAACGGCAGGGAAAACATGTAGAAGATGTATTCCTGGAAATTTTTCTTGAGAATACCCCCGACCTCATCGATCCTGAAAAGTAGAAGTACTTCTCATCAATCTAGCCGAATGTTTAAGACTCGATCACCCATTTTCGGGACTTTTCTGCTTCTTTTTCTCAGAGTAAAAGCTTAAAATTGTAATACCAATTATTATAACAATAAGCCCTATGATTTGAACTGCAATATTCAATAGATCTTGTTCTCCCCATTCACCAAAAATGATTACGCCCGCGAAAACGGGAAGAATCATCCCGAGGACGGCGAAGAGCGGGCCTACGATTACCGCCTTCCCTTTTTGAAAACCAACCTGGAGGAGAATCAACGAAAGGACATTCCCTAGCAACATTAAAAGTATCATTACCCACCATATAATGTTCCCTGCTGCACCTATAATATCTGAAAACCCTGGAGACGCCCCTTTCGTGAAGGTTGCACCTACGCCGGCGCCCACTCCTGCAGCAAATCCAAAAATAATCGCTCCCAGCTTGAAATTACTCCTTGCAGAATAAATGCAAAGGATTCCAGCAGCGACACCAATTCCCAGTAAATAAATTAATGCGAAGGGTTGGCCGAAAAGACCCCACATTTGCTCAATTGTTCGAGGTGATTCTTCTATTGCCGTTGCTCCAATAAGCACTATACCTCCAATGATTGCACCCATGCTCATTATCTCGACTCTCGCTATAGATTCTTTTAGATAATAACGTGAGAAGATAGCTAGGACAATCAAGCCAAATCCCATCAAAGGGGCGATCAAAATTAAGGGTGCCAATGCAACTGCAGCGAAATAAATAAACCATTGAACATTTGTAAGAATAAATCCTACCAACCAGACTCTACTTCCGAAAAAATTTTTTACATTCTGTAAAGCTGACGTATTTTCAATCAACGGAAGGCTATCCGCTCCCTTTTTTTCCAACACTAACCCTATGTTAAGAACCGAGTAGGCTAATAATCCTAAAAAAATGGCCAACGCATAACTCAACTTACTCACACTCTTTTAAAATGCCTTAAATTGACTTACAAACATTGAAGTTTACAATCATTTAAATCTTTCAATGATAGTTTAGAGCGCAAATATTACATAAAATAAAAAAAGGTAGTTGTGCGAGCAAGAATTTTGCTCAGCCAAGAATTTGATTCCAAGCAGGGAGAACATCCTCTTTCTCAACTTTATATTTCTTCCTAATTTTTACCCAGTTAATGTGTTCAAGAATTCCACCTACATCTGCGAACCGTTGATCCATGGCTTTAGCAAATTCACGAATGAATTCATTTCCAGCATCACCATCTGTCCAAAAACTGATTTTGAAGATATGGTTACCAGGATCTACCCCTGCAAAGCCGGATATCTTCCCGAGTGTCTCTATATAGAGATTTAATTTAGTTGAGAGAAAAACATCTATTCTTTTGCGCCCACCCTTGGCAACCTTCATTAAAACGTCAGGGTCTTTTGAAGTAATAGAATCTCGGATGATATCGACGTAATCTGGTATGAATTTTGAAAAAGTCATCCGAACCTTTCTCGGAAGTCCGTAGAGAATTGTTAAGGGGAGTTTCTTGAATCCCATTTGTTCAGCCTGTTTGATAATTTTTTTACCTTTACCCATTTGAATCCCTCTTTTATGATTTCATTTTAGAATTTATTGATGATTTAAATGTTATTGAGACGAAAACTTCTAAATATATGCATCAGGACTGATTTTATACAAAACTAATTAGGTGATGAACTATTCCAATTGAAAAACTGAATGGGATCGATTTACATTACGAGGTCTATGGCACTGGCGAACCAATAATTTTCATCATGGGGTTTGGGGGTCAATCTTTTAATTGGTACTCGCAAATTCCGGTTCTTTCTAGAGAATTTCGCCTGATAATTTTTGATAATAGAGGCGTAGGAACGTCAGAACGCCCGAATTACCCTTATTCAATGAAACATTTCGTAGATGATATTGTTGCCCTACTTGATTTTTTGAAAATCGAGTCGGCCAATGTCTGTGGAATCTCCATGGGTGGTATGATTGCATTACAGCTTGTCTTAGCCCACCCCGACCGCGTGAAAAAACTCATCCTTCTCGCCACGAGCGCTTTTGGGACGGCAGTTGATGCTCTCCTTCGATTTATTGAGCAAGGTGAAGGGTTGCCGGTTGAACAACGTGCAAAAACGACCGTCCAAATACTCTTCTCAAGGAATTACCAGAAAAAGGTTCTCAACGATAAAACGCTCTGGAAAGAGTACATGCGCCGATTCACCGAAAATCCGACCACTATTCAAGATTTTCGCAATCAGGCCAATGCCATCAGTAAGCACGATGTACGAGAGCGCCTCTCAGAAATTCACAAGCCGACATTGATAATGGTTGGGACTAATGACCTCTTGTTACCCCCTAGAAATTCTCGAAAAATTGCGAAAGGAATTCCAGGCTCAGAATTAGTTGTTCTTAGAGGACCGGGGCATGGACTCATTGTCGAAGCTGCTGAAGAAGTGAATAAGAAGATTCTAGAGTTTATAAAAAAATAGGGATTAGAAATTCTTATTGGAATTAGAATTTTAAGATTTTAAGATTAAGGCATAAATGGAATTTTAACGGTATGAATGATTACTCCGATAGCACATATTATTCCGATGAATAGTAAGAACCTGTATATCTCCCTATATTTGATCCCGCTCTTCAAGCTCACGGCTAACCAAATAATGCCTAATCCTAAACAATTTGCAACAACATAAATTATTGGAATGGGTCCGAGCCACTGATCGAAATAAACACCATATTGTTCACCAAATGCGAGATAATCGGTGGGATGTGCGACCCAGGTATAAAAATCTTGCCACATGAGACCTAAAATATGAGCCCCAAAGAACATTATTAACAGTCGTAACGTTCTTTTTTTGTCTTTGAAATGGAGATAATCCATAATTGTAAATCCGTAGCCAATCAGTGGAAAAAAAATGAAGAAAATTAAAATATGATACCAAGAAATCTCAATAAAACTTGAATAGTCTACATAGGAAATAAACCAAGATAAGAAATTAGGAATTTTAATAGCCACTGGATTAAATCCATCCCCATATACTCCCATAAACTCTTCACAAATATTATACATGACGAAAGCCACGACCAAGGTGAGTATTCCAACGTATAAAATTTTAAGATTGTTGCTAGAGTGCTGGTTTTTCGTTAAAAACTTATAAAATAAAATATAACCCACTCCAAAGCTTACAAACATTATTAAAACAAAAATAAAATACTGCAGGTATTCAGCCCATCCAAATGGACTACTATCTGACGAATGAACAATCATGATTTCTAATTTTCCAAATAGAATATACCCCGTCAATAAAATCATTAATGGAAAATAAAATAATTTCCAATCTTTTTTCTGTTCCATCAATTCATTCATACCTATCCCTCAATGCACCCCCCTTTAACCCCCTAACCCAGTAAACCGTAAAATGCTCATAACCAATTTATTTTATGGATTCCGCCCACTTAAATTTAACAGATTTCCAGCATGGTTGATATATTAATTGCCAGGCATTTGTGGCATAATCTCGTACCATTCGATGCGTATTGAAGTGAGATGCCAACTTGATTGATAATTTCATCCGGTCAATCCATTCATTTCGCCTATCATAATATATGGGAATGATTTCTTTCTCCAATAATCTATAAATATCATTAGCATCACTGTCGTCATCGGTAACGCACTCAGAACCCTTCGATTCCGCACTAATGTACCACCCTGCTTTGTCTTCCATTGCAACGGCTTCAATCCACCATCCATCCAAGCTGGAAAGTTGGGGAACCCCATTTAATGCGGCTTTCATCCCTGAAGTGCCCGAGGCCTCCATTCCGCACCTTGGCGTGTTCAGCCACAGATCCGAGCCGGAAATCATTAACTTCGCCAAGTCCATATCATAATTTTCGAGAAAAGAAACTCTTACCTTATATTCCTTCCAGAGATACTCCGAAGCACTGTGAAGATCTTTTATGAGCTGCTTTCCCCAATCATCCCGGGGATGCGTCTTCCCTGCAAAAAGAAACTGAACTTTCCCCTTAGCCATTTTACCAAGACGGTCTAGATCCTTAAAAATTAAGGTAGGACGCTTATAATCTGTAATCCGTCGTCCCCATCCAATTGTCAAGAGCTTATCATCTAGTAATACGTGAGAATGGCTTTTCTCATAATCTAATAAATCGAATTTCGCTTTCTGGTGCGCTGTCCAAAGCGCTACCGAATTTAATTGGAACACATTCTTCAATTTCTCAGGTCGTTGATCCCAACCAGGCATTGAAGTTTCATAGATTTCTCTTAAATATGGGGAGATCCATCTGACGACATTAATGCCATTCGTTATGTAATTAATCTTTTTTTCTGGAAAGAGGATCTTTGAGACTTCTGCATGCTTTCGAGAAACGGCATTAATGTAACCCGATAAATTTGCTGCTAAATGTGCCATATTTAGTTCATCATTGCCAGCCAATTCCTTAATGTTCTTAGGAAGTTGCTCACGAAACACATCCATTACGAGCGCATAGGAGAACACATCAAAGCCAGTGGGAACGGGCGTATGGGTCGTAAAAATGCAGCGGTCCCGTACCCTCCCTTTATTATTAAGTTTCTTTAACAACTCTAACGTTACAAAGGCCGCATGGCCTTCATTCATGTGATATGTCTCTAGGTTATCCAATCCGTGTATGTCAAGAATCCGAACTCCTCCGATACCTAGGATCATTTCTTGTATTAATCGAATCTCGGGTCTAATGGAATCATAAAGCATATGGGTTAAAGATTTCATCCAATCTTCATTACCTTCGACATCAGTATCGAGAAGATAAAGCGGAACCTTAGATCCTGTCTTACCAATGATATCATATCGCCAACATTGGATCTTTAACGGTTTTCCATAGACTTCGATACTAGTTGTCTTGGAACTCCGGGTAAATTCATCCGTAAATTCCCAACGAAGCTCTCTTTCCTGCTGAGAACCTTCATGATTAATCACTTGATAAAAATATCCGCCTGAATAGGTTAAAGCTACCGCCACCATCGGGACCTCAAGATCTGCCGCCGACCGAAGCATATCTCCGGATAATACTCCTAAACCACCACTATAGGTGGGAATGTCTGATTCAATGGCTATTTCCAAGCTAAAGTATGCTATCTTTTTTTCTTCATTCATTGAATCACGTTATTTAGTTTCTTCTAAATTCTTAGAACCATAAATTGATTTAAGGCTATTGTTTTTTTATCGAAACTTTCTCAGTTCAATGTAACGTGGGTGGCTTATAATCCCATCGCTTGACTTTCCCAATCATCCTTCAAATCCTTCCAATATGAAGAATCAAAACTTTTGATCAATAATTTTTAATACGTAGCACGATAGAGTTGTCATCACTCCAAAACGTGTTATTCACAAAAAGAGGGATGAGTTTTGGCTGTAAAAGATGTAAAAAGTAGTTCTCCAACGGTTTCCGTAGCTTGTGGACCCAAAATTCGACAAACCACTAGAAAAGCGATAGAACAACTTGGTGGCATGGGTAAATTTGTTAGTAAAGGGGATAAAGTTTTCATCAAACCAAATTTAATGGCGCCAACGCAACATTCCATAACCAGTGGCGATGTTCTATTTACTGTCGTGGAGATGTGTCAAGAGGCTGGCGCCAAGGATATCGTGATTGCAGATTCTCCGAGTATTTCCCTATCCTCCAGGCTTACCTTTCGCATGTTAGGGTATGATGACTTTACAAAACGGATGGGTGCTCGATATCTCTATTTGAGAGATTTTGGAATTGACGATTTTGAATGGGTGGATGTTCCAGAAGGTAAAAGCTTCAAAAGGATACGATTGCCTAGGGAATTGCTATCCAGCGATGTTCATATTTCAATGCCCATCGCAAAAACCCATTCAGTGACCCAGGTCACTCTCGCCATGAAACTGAACCAAGGGATTGTATGTGATGAAGACAAGTGGGAATCGCATATGGTCCGCCCGAAACTTGGCAAGTCTCTCCTATGGAAGTTTAGTGATCTGATGCTCACGCGGGCCAAGCCCGATTTAACTATCATTGATATGTGGTATTGCGTGCAAGGGCAAGGACCTTGGATTTCGCCAATACCCCCCAAATCAGACCCTGCTTGTAGGATTCCTCTTGTCAAGAAGGATCTCATCCTTGCAGGGACAGATCCGATTGCTGTTGATGCCTGCACCGCTTATATTATGGGATTTAATCCCATTGAGGACATTGCGTTGATTCAAGATGCCCATAAGCGCGGCATTGGCCAAGCCGACATTTCAAAAATCCACGTTGTCGGTGAAAAGCTGGATGACCACCGCTTCCAAGTGGTCAGGGCGAACTTAAACTTCGAATATAAAAATCTTGAACCCTATCTTACAGTTCTCAAGGGGGACGTGTGCGCTGGGGCCTGTTCTATGGCCACGCGTTTCATGATTGATCTCTTCCGAAGTTTTGCGCTTAAATTCTTGATTGAAGCTTACGAGAAAGGGCATCCGCTCGTCTTGTTAGTCGGTGAGAACCCCCCGGAACCACCGCGTGGGGCAGTCGTCGGCGTGATGGGCGACTGCGCGGTTTGTAGCACGCAGCATCACAAATTTAGGGAAATCAAGAAGTACAAGATGGGTCTATTTAAGAGTGCTCCAGCATTTATCGATCATTGGGGTTGCCCTCCCTTCCGAATCGACTATGGAGGCGTGAAAAAGCTAGTCAATGGGTTGAAGGGAGCAATTCCTCTACTCGGCGTTCTTACTGACCTCCTAGATCTGATTGAAAAATACAAGATCCTCATCGAAGCTAATGAACCAGCAAAGCACCGGTGGGACTATGATCCTGCTTTCGGAGAGCGTTACGCAGAAGAAATTGAGAAGTTAAAGGAGGTTATGTAAGTGGTCGAACTATCAGACTTTGAGAGGGACACGCTCACTTGGGGATCACGCTACGTGAAAAAACCTTGGGCTGAAATGGTCGATAAGATGGGACGCATCGGCGCAGGAGAAGAATTAACCAAAGACGAGCGGATGGTAGAATTAGAACTCGTCCCTTGGATGCACTTCGATATCAAAGTTGCAATGAATATCACTACAACCTATCTCTATGATTTATTAAAACTTCCAAATGCTACAATGTTTACCATCATTCTGGGTGAAAAAGGCAAGAGAATTATTTGGGCAAGCATGGAACATGAAGAAAACGGTATTTATCAGGAATTCGTGCCCCTGAAAGATCGATTGGATGAAGATTGGGCAAAAAAGGCAGCTAATCTGATTGTTGAAAATCGGTTGGAGGATCTTTTTACATATTTAAAGGACTGGTTAAGTAAACAACCAGCATTGAAGCACATGGAGCTGGGGCTCATAAAAATTGCGGGCATCCAATTCTTCGATGAATTTCGGAAAGCATGGGAGCTATCTAACAAAGCTACAGATTTAGGAACGATGCTAGCTTACATGATAGAGGCGTTCAAAAACGTCTTTGAGAACAATTGGATAATGTTCGAACCGGAACCGTACGGAATCAACGTCCTGCGCACGCTCTTCTTGGAAAAAATGACCCTGAATCCCGAAATGATTAAAAACGTGCTCATGTCAATGCTTCCCGATTTGAATATGGGTATAGCTCTCCTCAGTAAGGAATGGGGAACGATGGTAAAAATGGAGTACAAGGATGAGGCACTTACCATCGAGACTGATCAGGACGTAGCGGATGATATTTTTGAACCAGGCATTGGGCTCAAGAAATTTACGGATAAAGTTCGTAAAAAATTTAAGGCCAAGACTGCGTTAGGATTTGATGTCTCAGCACTGATAAAACTCGTACTTAAAATCGTTAAATCACCCTTTCCTTGGGATGTCGAGAAAATTGATAAAGGCATGAACTATATTATGCCTGGTTTGAAAACCTATGGAACCTATTGGTACTTTTCACCTGAGCTTATTCTTGCGAAGGGATGGGTCAAATGGCTAATGCGCCGATTCGGGTTTGATATTAATCTTGCTCGCTTCTCGGACTGGTGGATGAGCGAAGTATTCATATTCGCTTACCTTAATGCCCTGGGAATGCAATTTAAGCTAGCCACCTTCTTGCTTGATGACGATGGAAACTTGGAGACGGCGCTCTTAGTGGAAGGGGATGAAGGTCATCTTAAAAAAATAATGACCTTTCCAGAGAAGACCTTCAATGAACTGAAACAAATATTTGCCAGCGAGAAAGATCACACTGAAGCAGTCGGTCAAGCAAAATTCGCACTCTGGAAAGAACATGGATGGATTAAATATGCGATCGGGCTTAAAATTTCAATATTACAAGAAATGGTTGAACGCATATTGAAATTAAGCGGATTCATTTTGGCTTTGCCGTTCCGGACCCTCTTCTTTTACTTCTTTCTCAAACGAATGCTAGGCAAGAACCTGTACATGGCTCCACCATTACCGCTGGAAAAGGTTTTGAAGGATATTGGGATTCGAGACATGATGAAACTTGGTAAGGCAGTCATGGCAGTGATGTTCGATGACCCCGATGTGGAATATCCCGATCTAGTAGAAGCAAACTTGGTTTAAACCATTCCCTTCTCTTATTTTTATTGCTTTAATTAACCTCAAAAAATAGTTAGAGATCAATTCTCCTGTTAGCCGAATCTTATTAATATCTAATGTATCTTATAAATTATTTAATCTCTTTTTATCATCAAAGGCAATTAAGAGGATGAATTAGAATTGCTGACTTGATTTCAAAAATCGGTTTACTATTTGGGGTAACAGGTCTCATCATTGGCGTAGTTGCAATCGGATATGTTTTGGCACAGCCAGATCCAACCTTTCAGGAGACTCCACCACCTTCGATTCTAGAGATACATCGAGTAATCAATGGTACCGATTATGTAATTCCTTCTGTAGACTCGGCTGGTTATTACTCCACTTATGATGCAAGCATGAATATTTCCGTGCCAATCAATCCTAATTCTCGCCTATACGTGATATTCCGGGATAGATTCAAAAACATAACAACCCAAGGCGAATCACCGCCACTTGCAGATAACATAACATTAAGTGCCTATATTTACATAAAGAACTCAACTTGGTGGTATTACGAACCGGTGGGTGCCATACCATATGTATCTCAGTTGTTTTTCCCAGGTTATTGGGGAGGATCACTTGAGATCCATATATTAACTGATCCCTTAGCAGGGGGCGAATACCAAATCTACAGCTGGTTTGTAATAAATTATCATCCAATGTTCACTAATCTGCACGTTGAATCCGACTTGCGAGAATTAATTGTAATGGAACTATTTCCTGCGCCTTAATTCCCCTTTTTTTAAACGAAGGTTCCCTTCATTCTTATGTTACCGGATTGACTTTTCCAGGTTTTAAATGAATTGGCATCGGATTTTTCCCTCCATTAATTCCTTAGCTAACTGTCTAAAATATCTTTCACAAAATTCCTTATCATTTTTTTAATGGCTCGTGTTCCAATTATCCGATTATCTAGGTCATCAACCTCGAATATCAACGTGGGGACTCCCGTTCTTTCATGGATTAGTTGTTTTACGAGATTCGCGGTACCCCAAGATTGCTTGCATGAAATGTGCCCTCCCCAAATACAGAAATCTACCTGATATTCTTTTATGGTCCGAATAATATCATCTATGAGGTACTCTACCGGACCTCTTAGCTGTCTGCCCATCGGTACGTCCAAGATGTTCTTGGCGATGTCACTGAGCATCACTTCTTCACTCGAAGTATCAACGGGTTGAGCGACTTGATTCCCCATCATATTCATTACGGTGGAGATTTGCAATTTTTCCTCCATCCAGCTAAATACTAGTGGATCAAAATAAACCGGCATGCACGTCCAAAAGCATCTATATTTTTCCTCCTTTCCTCCAAATCTTTCTGAAATAGCACTAATTTTATTTTGATAGTTATGTATCGCCTTATCTCTAACCATCTTAATGTATTCATTTGGAGCTGCAAGACCGGAAGAAATTAGTAAAGTGGAGTAGAGGGTGGAACACGTGTCGGAATTCAAGGGATTGGGTTTAGCCCTTATTAGTTCTAGAATTTCTAGGATGTAAGTTCTTGCTTGATTGGAACGCTCAAACGTTTCTTTCAGCTTTTCAAGCGTATACCTAACGTGTGCCTTTTTTTCGATAAAATCCATCATTCCTTTTAATTGTGACACGTAATAAGGGATAGTTTTATCATCGAAAAATTCGTGGTTTTTGTCATAATGCCAGTAAGGGACATCAAATGTAAATCCAGGCACTTTGTAATAATCTCGTATTATTTGCCATTCGATGGTCGTACTATCGCACGGGAAATCTGCATGAATGATCATATCGGGTTTTGGAGTTGCCCCTTGAAGCATGGCACCAATCCAAATCTTTATATTATTGCATAGCTCGCTCGAAAGACCGCTTTTTTCCGCGTGATCAATGTAATTTAAGTGATTTTGGGTTCCTGCGCTAGATAAAGGAATCGTCACCATCTCTTGCACTAAGGGAAAAAGATCTACAGCATAGAAAAATTCCACGGGGATGCCTGCATTTAACATTGCGATGGGAATCTTCTTAGCCTCCGCAACATAGAGCTTTTCGTAATAATCTAACGTCAGGGCAATAAAAATAGATTCAATGAAGTAATTTTCATTGGATTTAGCTATATTTTCTGCTACCTTTTTTAAGTAAGCATAAGATTCAATTAATTTATCCCAAATCTCATATTTTCCCGTAATGGTATCCACGTTCCTGTAATCCCTAAACGGCTATTCTAAACAATTTTATGTATCACTTTTCCAGGTGGTAATATCCCATCAGAAATGGTATAGACGCCCACGGAGTTCATCTTGGGTTTCAGAAGATATATTAAATCTCTTTCTGACTTGTTGAACACGATGGAAGCACTTCCCATTTTGATTGTTTTAGGGTCAAATACTAATTCCGTTAAAACAAATTCGGATAATTCAATCCCATTGCACTCAGGATTAATAAGATGTTTTAAAGTAATGACCTTCATGGCTTGACCGCTGGGAAGTTCATCTATATCTTTAGTAAGTTCCACTTTTATTCTCATTATTTCAATTCCATTTCTCTTTACGATGCCCACTTTGTTCCCGTTCTCGTCTAATAGTTTTATCTCGGCTATCTTTTTGGGGAACCCATAAATTTCCCGTCCAGCTGCCATAGCCGCATCCATATCAACGAACATACTGTTGCAGTACCAACCTTTTACTCTGGTAGTCTTTGTCTTTAATTTCACCTCAATGAAGGTTGCTGCTTCATTGTACGAATTCCAGGAAGTGAGGGTGTCAGGGGACGAAGCCATACAGGATTTCTCATAATGCGCCACAAAACATATCACCGCTGCGGATTTAGCTGTTTTCAACGGAGCTGGCACCAATTCCTTAACGGTTTCCCCATCGACATTATAAAATACGAATAAAAATTCGGCACTTGGATACAAAAATTTCTCACTTTTCTTAAATTCATACAAGGGCGCGGAAGTTGGCATGGCTTTTAATTTCTCTATGAGAGACACCTCGTCTATTATAACAAAATCTTCTATTTATATGTTTTTAAGAGGAATCGTGCGTTTTATACACTCTATTCATTAAGAGGGTCATCGCTGGAGCAACTATTCCCCAAACTATCGTTAACGCGATGACAATTACCGGAAATCCCTTTAAAAATAAAAATGTATCCCCAGGGAACACCCAAATTGTGATGATCCAAGCTGAAATCACTTCTCCCAAGCCACCGAGTCCCGCGCTGGCTCCATATTGCACTATAGGATGGAGTTTGCGGGTGAAAAACGCGAGCGTGCCAAAACACGCTCCTTCCCAAATAAAAAACCAAGGAATGAAGAACCACCAGGGCGTGAAAACCCACCATGAGAGGAAAAAAGCAGTGGTTTCGACAACGGCACCGATTAGCGATCCTAAGAGGACGTAGTATAACCATCGTTTATACTCAATTTTTCCGCTCATCGTTGATCAACAATTACGTGTAATGATTAATATACAATCAAGAAATTACTCCCGATACTTCGGCCCGTTATATCGTATTCCTTCCCTTTCCAAATAATTTTCCCAGTGACCGTTGCATTTCCGGTGATGAACGCGACTTTACCAAAAGGAGTCTCGTGCAGGTCTTGGCATGGGTTGGTTTTTCGCGTTATGATTGCCTCAAGTTCGCCATTTTCGTTCTTTTCGCTAATTTGGAATTTAAAAGGATATTTTATTCCGTTAAAGTCTCCTTCCTCGACAATTTCAAATTCATAATTCAAGAACTCACCAAAATTTTTGCCATCCTCCGTAAAATACACGAATCGATGAAATATTTCATTCGTAGGTGTCACCCCCAGTGCGATATTCAAGGCGAGGTCTCCAGAATTAGTTCGCGGGATGCAGTACCAATACCATCCACGGCTCGCTTTCGGGTCAATGAAGCCAGACATCATTTCATAATATGCTAAACCAGACACTGGGAAAGATTCCCCATCAATAGTTATCGTGCCAGTGGCACCTTGACGAAAACAAGCAAAGTGGTTGAGATGTGACTTTTCTACTTCATAGATACGGTAATTTGAATCTACCTCCGCCTTGAAGGTCAAATCTATTACATAATCATGCCCTTCTTTTGAGCGTTCTAGATGCATTTTCCACTCGGGGTATCCTCCGGTCATCCAGTTATTGGTTTGACACGTAACGTTAAGTTCTTTATTCGACGTCTGAATGCACCCTGCCTTCAATCCCCACCCTGACAGGTCTATAGCCGGCTCATCTTCATCAGGAGGGACTAGGATGCAGACCATATTATCAACAAAACCGTGAGCTACTACAAAATTTGAAATAAACGTCCACTCAGACAACTTATTATCACTTTTATCAAAGAGGCACCCCTCATACCACCAGTTTAATAATTCGCTTTTGTTTGCGAACTCATCAATTTTCTTCAAATCATCGCTCATGTTTACTGCTTCCAAAATGAGATTTTTTTTGGACTCAGACGGCTCTTCCTCGCACACCTTTGTTTGAAATCAAACAATTCACGAGATCGCCCTCATCATCGTCCATAATTAATTCAGTGCATCACCTATTTAATTAAATCTACCAACAATGGAGTAATAGTTTAATATGTGAGTTAAATCAGATACTAGACTTTTTTTTTTGAACCTAAAAAAAAGGAGAAATTACGAGTTTACGCACTTCCGCTGAACCGCTCTTTTGTTTCAGTTCGGAAGAAGTACCAAAGCACCACTATCCCAAGTCCTCCGACAGGAAGTAAGAGAAATCCAGCTAAAATCGCCAATATTCGCGCCCAAGATTTTACCGTCCAGATGCCATAACCGAGTATGATGAAACCCACGCCCCAAATAAGCGCCCCCACTCCTAAACCGATGAATAGAAGTTCTTGAGGCGGCCAAAAGGCGGGCGAAACCCCGATGAGCGTAAAGAAACCATCGAGAAGCGGCTGGATATTGGTTGTAAAGTAGGCATAGACTCTCCCTGAAAATAAACCTAGCGCTATCACGATATCGCCAATGGCTATGATGAATATCACTATCGACCAAATCGTTAAGTCCGTGTCACGAACTCCAGCTTTGATTTCTTCTGGCATTCTATCTAATCCTTGTTTTGGTGATTAAACATTAGATTTTACTATTCTTAAATCTATAATTAGATAATCATTTGTGCTATGAAAAAGTAAATGAGAATGAGAAATATGTCAGATTGGGTCGAGAATCTAAAATATGATCCCATTTTACCACTTGTCAATTCACAATATAAGGCAATATCGTATTTTGCGAAGCGAGATTTCTTGGGGGAAAGTGTTGAACCAATTGAAACCGTATGGGAGTTACCTGATGCTCAAAAACTCCTTAAAAAACAACGAGCGGACGGGTCATGGAAATATCCTGGCAAAGGCACAAGTCCAGAAACCAACTATAATGTATTCCAAACAATCAAGATGTTACGCGAACTAGTGATGAAGTACGAGTTCAATAAAAAACATCCATTAATAAAGAAAGCAGTTGAATATCTACTGAGTTTTCAAACTGAAGAAGGTGATATCCGCGAAATATATGGGACTCAATATTCACCAAACTACACTTCGGTTGCTTTTGAGAACATAATCAGAGCCGGATATGAAGAAGATCCCCGGGTGGAACGCTATTTTCAGTGGATTCTTTCAGTGCGTCAAGATGATGGAGGATGGGCAATTCCTTTGAGGACTCTTGGGATAAGGTGGCCAGAAGCAATTCAAAACGTAGAACCACTTCAACCAAAGAAGTCCAAACCTTCCTCCCATTGGGTTACTGATCTGGTATTAAGAGCATTTGCTGCTCACCCCAAATACCGAATGTCAAAAGAAGCCAAGGAATCTGGAACACTCCTGATTTCACGGTTTTTTACAGCCGATAAATACCCAGATCGACGAAAAGCTGAATATTGGACGCTGTTTACTTACCCATTCTGGTGGGGGGACCTCTTATCATCGCTCAATTCGCTCTCGTTAGTTGGATTTACAATAGATGACCCCTCCATAAAAAAGGCGCTTGATTATTTTATTATTAAACAAAAATCAAATGGACTCTGGAAGGAAAAGAGGGTAATGGGAGGAAATCTTCCCGTATGGCATTCTTGGCATAGCTTAGCCATCTGTAGAGTAATAAAACGATTCTATACTGCCCTTTAATCTATCCTAGTTACCCTGATACAATTCTCTAAGACAATCTTCGGTTGAATATTTCGGTTTCCAGTTCAATTCTTTTTCAATTTTTTCTGTATTCAAGGATGAATGATAGAGAATAGCTTGCAACCAGCTTAGTTTCGTCCAAATTCTCCCCAACCCAATTGCTAATTTCACCAGGACTCGAGGTATCGGTATCCGTCTGACTTTGGTCCCGAATTCTTGTTCGAAAAATTCGATTAATCCTGGTAGAATATTACTAGCAACATTATAGGCACCATGAACGTCCCTCTTGAGAGCGATCATGATTGCATTGGTCAAATCGTCCTCATGTACTAGTTGTAGTCCCAGGCCCTCGCCAGCTATTTGAGGAAATAACATATTTTTTCCTTTTTTGGGACTTATCAACCCCAAATTTTCTATGAAATTCGCGCCCGCGATTATCGGGGGGCGAAACCGAACGACTGCAATGTCAGGGTATGTCTCTTCAAGTTCATCCAGATATTTCTCAACCAAAGCTTTCGTATGTGAATAATAGAAGTTCATCGTCTTTATTCCTAGGCGCGGACTTTCCTCAGTCACGATCTTGGGACATTCTTTCACGTGTCCATAGACCGCTTGACTTGATATATACATAATTTTTTTCACGTTATTCTTGGCGGCTGCCTTAAAGACAGTCTTCGAGCCATTCACGTTGATATCGTAAATTACCCTGAGTTTGGGTAATTTCTTAGGGATCACGATGTAGGCTAAATGAATTAAGACATCTACTCCCTTCAAAGCACGTTCTATCGCCCCTGCATCCCTAACGTCTATCTTTAAAAAATTGACTTTTTCAGTATTTCCTTCGAATTCAACCACATCAATTCCAATAATTTCTGAAACTGATGGATCCATCTGGAGTTTGGGTAGTAATGCCTTTCCCAATCCAGAACATATCCCAGTAACCGCTACTCTCATTATATTTTACCACGTTCCGTTAAAACCCCGCCTTTAAATATCAATCGTTTCTATCAGTACTTATGAGAAAAATCAATATCTACGATAGACGTTCGGGAAAAAAGGACCACTTTGTTCTTGATGCCATAATAAATGACGAGGGCAATTTAATTCTAGAAGGATTTGACATTGGTGACTTCGTCAAAGAATATTGGGGAGATAGTGATTACGAATATTGGTTAACCATTAAAGCAAAACACCTCAACGCTGTCCTCCTCCACCTAATTAAAGAATGCTTTGACCACGAAATTTTTACAAATGATAGCGAGTTCAATGAATGGCTTAAGGAAAAAGGCATCCCAAGTGAATTTTCCAGTTGGGTTTAGTTTTATTACATTGATTACATTGAAGCTTATCTAAAAAAATTCCGAACTTTTGCTTTTGCTCTCATAAATTTGCGGATATTTGAGAATAGCGCTAAAACAAAACGTTCGTCCTCATCATAGGCTTTATTTATTTGGAAAATAAACTCTTCATTCATTAAAACATCGGCATAATCTGCCAATTTCCACATTGCTTCAAAGCTCTGGTTAGGAACCATTTTTTACCAACCTACCTCTGTGTTGATTTCAACCAGTGTTATTGAGAGTGTAATTTAAACTCCACGGGAATACTTCAACCCTATTTTTGACATTTTTGGATGAAAAATTGATTAAAATATCACACTATGGTCAAAGTTCGATTTTATTAATTTGGGTTTTGGTACAGATATTGTTGGTATTTCCAGAGCGCTACGAGGGCTTTCGCGGCATCTTGTTCAGTTAAATGTACTGAAATTCCATTTTCATTGAGTTCTTGTAAAGTTTTTACTACTCTTTTGGGTCTAATCGGGTTAAAGAGGGTGCGGATGCTCTCGGCTCCTTGAAATGAGCACGTTGGATCGATAGAGGTAACCAGCGCAATCGGTTTCCTAATTTGCTCTTGAGCTTTAAGCACCCCCTTGAGGACGGATTTTTGGAGGGTTGAAACGTACATCAACAAGCTATCCACGTTCTCGTCTTTCCCAACAATCGCTACCGCCTTCGAATTAATGGTCGGATCGAACGCGACGGCAAGGCTAAGATCAATAGGATTCCTCACGGAAGTCCCAAATTCAGGAAGTACTTCAGCCATTTCTTGCTTTATTTTAGGAGCGATTGAAGCCAATTGCAGCCCAGCCTTTTCACATGCATCAGCCGAAGAAACTGCAGGTCCACCGGGCCCAGAAATGATAGCTACACGGTTTCCCTTGGGCAGAAATGGATGAAGGAATGCACCAATATGCCCGATCATCTCATTAAGATTATTCACGCGGATGATTCCCGCTTGGTCAAAAACTCGCTCCCATATTTCAGCATCCCCGCTGATTGCTCCCGTGTGCGATTGAGCTGCGCGCTGACCGCCGGGGGTATCGCCGACTTTCCAAACGATAATGGGTTTTTGTTTTGAAACTTCTTTCGCTACTTGGATGAATCGATTTCCATCCTTAATCCCTTCGATATAACACGTAATCACCTTCGTTTCAGGGTCCGCCCCTAGATATTCTAAGAAATCAGATAAATCTAAATCGACAGAATTGCCACATGAAATCATTTTCGAAAAATATATTCCCTTTAAGGCGGCCATAAAGTTCAAATGGACTGCCAGGCTTCCAGATTGCGAAATAAATGCAACGATCCCTTGTTCTGTAGGGAGCCCGGGGAAAAATGAGAGTTTAGTAGAAGGTGCATAAAGTCCCATGCAATTTGGACCAATAATCCGCGTTCCTCGAGCAGTCGCATATCGTGCAATTTCTTCTTCCAGGTTTTTCCCTTCAGATCCCTGTTCCCGAAACCCCGCACTAAAGATAATAATGCCCCTTGCTTTCCCATTTTCAACGCAATCTCTGACGGCATCAAAAACCTTGGCAGGATGTATTGAAAGAACTGCTAAATCTACGGGTTTACCATACTCTTTTAGGTTAGGATAAGCTTTTAACCCCATAACTTCTGTCGCATTGGGATGGATGGGAATTAGCTCTCCATCAAATCCAATATCGATAAAGCCCTGCAAGAGGAGATTCCCCTGCCTACCCCCTTTCGCGCTCGCCCCAAAAACAGCGATGCTTCGGGTATGAAAGAGCCCATCAATCTGCTCGACTACCTGTGACATAATTGCTACAATTTCACGGATAGATATTTATTTTTCCGGCTCAAACTATAGTTAATGCTTGCTGCAGTATTATTTTAAATAGGTTGAAATCTAAGTTTCCCTACACTATAAAAACAAATATTTTAAACAAATACGAGGGAATCGTTAAAATGACTGAAATTTCGAAACCTTTTAAGATAGCAATGATAGTCATTGGTGGTATCGCTCTATTTTATGGTATCTGGTGGGTATTTTTTACTGAAGCATATTATTCAATGGTTGGTGGCATTTACGAAGATCCTGGAGCCCTGAGGGGTCAAGGCGGAACTTTACTCTTATTTGGAATTTTCAATCTAATAGCTGCATTGCGACTCAACTGGGAACAGGCGAAATACTACGTGGAATTCGCGATTGGTTGGATGATCATCATGCTCATATTGAATATCGTCAATCTCTCTGATCCCAACAACACATCAACAAGTGTTATGATGATATGGTTGAATATCGCCTTACTTGCTGTCTTTATGGCTATCGTCCTCTACTTCTATCTCCAGCAAGAAAAAAAATCTTAAACCTTAATTCCCCTTTTTTTTAATTATCAATGTTTTATTGTGATGAAAAATGAAATTACTCAGAACTCCCGATGAAAGATTTGAGAATTTACCCGATTTTCCGTTTGAACCGCATTACATTGAATTAGAACCTGAAGCTATTCGTATCCATTATGTTGATGAAGGGCCTGTTGATGCTGAACCTATACTTTTAATGCACGGTGAGCCAAGTTGGAGTTTTTTATATCGCCACATGATCCCGATTCTTATTAATGCCGGCTATCGCGTTTTAGCTCCCGATTTGGTTGGATTCGGCCGATCTGACAAACCAACTGAACAAACCGACCATACCTATCAGAAACATGTAGACTGGATAACGCAATGGGTGAAAAAGCTTGATCTCACCCGAATAACCCTCTTCTGTCAGGACTGGGGGTCTTTAATTGGGTTAAGAGTCGCGATTGAAAACCAAGATCGCTTTAGCCGCATAGTGTTGTCCAATGGCGGGCTCCCAACCGGTGCGCAACGGGCGCCTGATGCATTCTTAATGTGGCGAAAATTTTCACGAGAGACTAAAGTGTTCGATCTTCAATTGATTCAGGGAGGCACGAAATCTCGCCTTCCTAGGAAAGTCTTAAAAGCTTATGACGCCCCCTTTCCCGATGAGACTTATAAAGCGGGACCAAGGATCATGCCCTCCTTAGTTCCAATCTCAACCGACGATCCAGCGCATAAAGCCAATAAACGAGCAAGTGAAGAATTCCAAAAATGGACGAAGCCATTCTTAACTGCATTCTCTGACAGTGACCCCATCACCCGAGGTGGCGATAAATTTTTTCAAGAACACGTTCCTGGTGCTAAGGGACAGAAACACACCACTATTAAGAACGCAGCTCACTTTGTTCAAGAAGATGCAGGTCCTGAATTGGCGCAAATCATTATTGAATTCATCAAAGATAATCCTTAAAAAAACGACGTCGCTTTATGTATAATAAAAAAGGAAATGAAAATATGTCTGAATCAGACCCCTATGAAAAGTTAAGGCGGAAGCTGAATCTTTTCACTCTCCGAGTTCCGAAAACCAAGACATTCCATAAGTTATTAGAGTTGCTTTATACGCCAGAAGAAGCAGAGATTCTCTCAACCTTCGGAATGCCGTATATTGATTATATGCGAGTCCCTCGGTTTATCAAGAGAAGCAAAACCGAAAAATCGGAAGAAGAAATTCGAGAAATGTTCGAAAATTTAGTAAAAAAGGGAGTGCTTTTTAAGCACATCGATAAAAAAGGGAGACCTAATTATGCTTTGGCCCCTTATATTCCCGGAATATTCGAATTTTATTTCATGAGTAAAGCAGAGCCGCCAGAAAAAATGAAAGAGGTCGCTCAGGTTTTGGAAGACTATTTCTTTACCACTTTTGCTCCGGAAACATTTAATTCCAGTAACTATCAATTTTTCCGCGTCCTCCCAGCACAAAAAGCAGTAGAAAAAATCATTGAAATCGGTGAGGAAGTTCCGGCTGAACTCCAAATCCTCCCATTTGAGATCGTGAGCGACTACATAGCCAGTGCGCAAAGGATTGGCGTTGGAATTTGCCCCTGTCGGGATCACGCAGAGATAATCGATGGAAAACCGCGTTGCGATAAGCCACGCGATGTCTGCATGGTGTTCGAGCGAATTGCCGATTATTGGGTGGAAAAGGGAATCGCTCGATACGTAAATCAAGAGGAAGCCATGGAAGTACTGCGAAAAGCGGAAGACGCGGGTCTCGTTCATAGTACTACGAACAATCAACTTTTTGGACCAGAAGTTCCTGGAATGATTTGTAATTGTTGTTCCTGTTGCTGTTTCATTCTGCAAGGGGTGCGCAAGGTGAATCGTCCTCGAGGTATTGCCCAATCAAACTTTGACCCTATAATAGATAAGGAATTATGTAAGGTTTGCCTGAAATGTGTTAAAGCCTGTCCCATGGAGGCCATCTTCCACCATCCGCCACACGCTGCCGATTTATCGGATAACTTCGTGTATGTGACGATGGAT
>JABXJT010000059.1 GCA_013375455.1 Candidatus Helarchaeota archaeon
ATCTATCAAAGTACAAGCAACGGGGGACGAGGCTTTCGATGAAATAATCGACACTGTGCGCAAGAATAATGGCAAAATAAGCTATATTAAAAGTATAGAACCTACCCTTGAGGATGTATTCTTACATATCACAGGCCATGAGGTTAGAGATGAACCCAGCAACAAGATGAAGCCTCTGGGTCCTATGTCCGGACGTGGTCATAGGCCGCCTGGAGCCGGTCGTGGGCCTATAAAGAGGGGAAGGTAGGTGGTCAGATGGTGAAAATGAAACGAACATTGCGCCACAGTATGTGGATCTGCTGGAAAGATTTGTTAGAATTCAGCAGGAGTAAAATGGGAATGGTTATGCTCGTGCTGATGCCTTTATTCATGATGGTGATGATGGGGTTCATATTCCCAACTGAAACCTCACTCCATAATACACCGGTGGCACTGGCGAACCTAGATGAAGGCCCGCTCGGCAATAACTTCACCTCGCAGCTGGAATTTATGAATGATCAGACTGGAATGATGGTTATTCGAAATGCTACAGGCTTCGAAGAGATAAAAACGCTAATTCAGAACGATGAAATCAGTGCGGGGATCATCATATCTGAAAATTTCACAGCGGATTTACTGGCGGGAAGACAGGCCACTATCATGATCATAACGGACCAGTCGAACCCTCAAATGTCGTCCGCAATGCAAGGCATCCTGTACGAGGTAATCCGAGAGCTGGGTGTGCAATATGCGAGGGGTAATTTAAATGTATCATATGCAGAAGTAGTGCCCTATAATATCCAAGTGGGGGGTATCGTTCCGGGAGAACAGAACTATTTCCAGTTCATGGCACCAGGAATAATAGCGATGGTTGTGATGATGGCACTCATGACAGGCCTACCGCATGCAATCTCCTATGAGAAGGATATGGGAACTTTGGATGGCATGTTGGTTGCACCGATAAATAGGCTCTCGATAATACTCGGCAAAACATTGGCACAGACGGTCAGAGGGATGATACAAGGTGTGTTGTTACTAATTCTGGCGGTATTGCTCTTTGGCGTTACGATCCATGGAAGTCTTTTGTTGGTATTCTTACTTTTGTTCCTAATTGTGTTCAGTATCGTGGGTTTAGGGATAATGATCACCTCCTTCACGAACAACGAGCAATCAGCTTCAATGATTATGATGACCATCATGTTTCCGATGATGTTCTTCAGTGGAGTATTCTTTCCAATCGAGCAAATGCCCGGGATTATGCAGGGCATCGCGAAGTTCCTTCCCCTGACTTATGCTACCACAGCGATGAGGGATGTAATGGTATTGGGCGCTGGTCTTCCGGCAATAGCGAACGAATTAATATTCCTCGTGATCTTCGGTCTCGTCTTCTTAGTGATCTCAATTCCATTGTTCAACAGGGCGATGAAAGGGTAAGAGTCACACTAAGAGACGAATCTCTAACTTCTTGATGAATTTTAAATTGTAAGATAGAATTGATGAAAATGGCTTTAGAAAAATATAAGAAGGAATATGAAAGGGGCAAAATTAAGCGATTAGTTGATCAGATTAAGAAAGAACGAGGCGGTCGCCAATTTACATATGGAGAAATTCCTGATACTGTTGTTACAAAACGCTATTTCCCATTAGGAAAACATTCATGGCGAACATATAAAGAATTAGGGTATGAACAATTTGTAGAAGCACTTTTACCGAGTGTCTCGGACGCTCTGATTTACGATGTTTTCAAAATAAGGCTCGATGACGCCCTTCATTCGGCACAGCAAGTAATTAGTGGCGAATTTAAGCACCCCGAGAAGTCTATTGTGTGGTCAATATATCCCCCCGTTGTCCCATTAAGAGGTGATTTAGCTCAAGGAACAAACAAACTCATTTATGGCGAATCAATAGATATTTCATTCACCAGTATTTTGGATACTTCAAACGAAATCTATTTTATACTCAACGGGCATCTTGAAGATGGCATTCCAGTCGATTGGTGGCTTGTCGGTCCCCAAGATGAGCTACTTGAACGAAGACATCAAAAACTCGGAGTTAAACTTAAAGATTTGCCGAAAAAAATTAAGACCAATGCCAATTTAGGTTTTCGTTGCATAGACATATTAAGAGATGTTCGGAACGAGAGAACCCCTCAGTGGGCATCTAGCCCCTATAACGTGGCAATAGTTAACATTTCATCCATTCTGAGCTTTTTCGTTGAGCCATCCGTCTGGGAGATTGGTGGAATGCTTTATGATGGCATAAATTCGAAACGTGTTTATGGTATGCCAGATAGTTGGTTCTCATACGTACCGTGGCCCCCCTTTTTTTCTATGTTAATGTATTTATCACGACCAGATTTTATGGTCCGATTGATTGGACTCATAACGAATCATAAATTGGTCATTCAATTGTTTGAGGAAGAAGTTCAATCGTATGTGAAAGATTTAGAGCCCGAATTATATGAAGAATATTTTATCGGAGTACATTCAGAAGGGGCATATTGGCCATTGCAGAGTTTGGGGTGTAAACCACCAGATTTAAAAAATAAAAAAACTTACTTAGATGAAGACGCATTATGTAGATGGGAATACCCAGAAGGCGAAAGAATAACACCTGAACACTTAGGAATGACCATCGAAGAATTTACTAGGGGGATTTATCTTGACATTTCTCATGAAACAGTTCCTTGGAGCATCGATCCTAAAGAACAAATCATATCTACGGGATGGGGGACTAAATTAAAATTTGTAAAATGAACAGACTTCGAGGATTCATTATTTAACTCTTATTTTAATATGCTTCCCCCCTGATTTGGGAAACTCTTGCTGAATCATATTAAATACGTTAATACCACTATTCAGTGCCATTTGGGTACCAATCCCATGAACATTCGTGCCTGCCGTATCGCCTGCAACATATAATCCTTCAATATTTGGAATTTTCGAAGAGATACGCTTTTCACCAGATTGATCAACGGTTAAAGCGGTACCTTCAACTGGAGCTTCTGATTTTCCAGTAGCTTTAATAATATCCAACGGTGTCGTAACATCGAGAAAATCGAGATATTTTTCAAATTCTGGATAAAATTCCAAAATTAAATCCCAGTACCGGTCAACCCAAGGTTTCCAGCTTTTTCCTTCTGATAATTTCGGAGGAGCAATTCCCCCTAGTATCATTAATTGCTTTCCTTTTGGAGCAAGGGAGGGATCCATATTAGACGGAATGGGACTCATGAAGGCTGCTTCTTTAGGTATTTCTCCCCGATCCACCGATTTCCAGACTTCTTTGAGCGTATCTTCAGTAATTTCTTCTTCTGTAGTATAAAATAAATGCACTGCATCATAGTCAGTAATAATCGGCTTCTTTAATGCAACTTTAAATGTTATAGAACTATATGAGGGTGTTAAATTCATTACCTGGTTAATATACTTGTTATCGAGTTGAGATTTATCACTTAGGAGATTCAGAATTGTTGGTTTTATCCCTGCATTGCTCACCACAATCGGCGCTTTTATGAGGGTTTCGTCGGAGAGTAGAACTCCTTCTACCTTCGCATCGTTAAGTAAAATTTTCTTTACCCTCATATTGGTAGCTACTTTTCCATTTTCCTTTTCCACTATTCTTCCATAACCATTCGGTATGGCAATTGCCCCCCCGTATGGATAAGCAAGTCCTTCACTTCCTTGAGTCATGGTATAGAGGAATTCTCCTGCAGATGCGATGTAATGCGGGATGGCAAACATAATTCCACAGAAATATCCAAAGAGTCCATGAACCTTGGGTGAGGTACTGAATTGATCAAGCCAATCCGAAACAGAGATATGCATGAGTTCATAGCATTCCTTTTTTCTCGTCTTCATTATTTCTCCGAAGATTCGGAAGATCTCTGCCGCATCTTTTTCACTTGCCCCAAGAGTTATAAGGAATTTTTCGTAAGCCCTGAGATTGTCTGCTCCTGTAGACCGTTCCTGGATTGCAGAAGATGGTGGAAGATCTCGTGTCGCCATGATTGTTCTAGACCCTAATTCCGTGTAAAATTTTATTTCGTCAGGGTGCCCTGTTTTTTTTAAGACCTTTTTAAAAACGGTACTTCCAGCGAACATGTGAACGGCTACGTCAATAGTATATCCATTTTTATAATATGAGCTGCAAGCGCCCCCCAACCGTTCATTCTTTTCTAGCAGGAGGGTATCATAACCAGCTGCAGCCAATAACGCAGCGCAACCACTACCTCCCACACCACTTCCGATTATAATAACGTCATACTTTTCTTTTATATTGGGGGTCATAACCTTCACTCAAATATAAAGAACAAGTTTATTTTTATAAAGAGATCTCTGAAAGGAAAAGGATGGCTCAGACTGCACGATTTTTGGATGCAATAAATTATTTTTAAAGTATTAGAAGTCAATGAATTAATTCGCTTATGATACGAGCAGATTTACTCACTTCGCTATCAAAATCATGATATAACTCAGAGATCTTATCCTTCCCTCTCTGGTCGATGAGATGTGGATTTTTTCTAAGGATGAATTTATAAAGATCAAGGGAAGCTCGTCTGACTCGTTTATCCAAATCAGAAAATCGGTCGATGATTTTGTTAACCCCTTTCTGATTAGGGATGTGAGACATTTTTTCAAGGATGAATTTGTAAAGATCAAGTGCAGCTCGCCTAATATATTTATTCTGATCAGAGAATCGGTCAAGAATCTTGTCAATCCCAGTCTGGTCGATAAACCGTGGAACTTTATCTATGATTTCTCTATAAGCATTAAGAGCTTTTTCTCTGACATATTTATCTGGATGAGAGAAAAGGAGGAGGATTTTATTAATATGTGACTGTCTTATAAGCTGTGGAGTCTTTTCAAGAACTGATAAAAATGTTTTAATTACGTCATCTTTCGTATATGTCATCACGTCCAAGAACTCTATGAGAATTTTATTGAACTCTATCTGATTTATAAGATGGTTGGTATATTCAAAAGCTGTTTGATAGGTTTTAAGTGCCGCTACTTTCACACTCCGATCCTGATCTAAGAACAAGGTGAAAATTCTATCGATCGCGTCTTTCTTGATCAAACATGGCGTTTTTTCAATGGCTAATCTGTAAGTTTCGAGTGCAATTCGTCTTATACTCGCATCTTTGCTAGAGAGTTGGTCTAAAATATTGCTAATCCCAGTTTGGTTGATGAATTGTGGCGTAAAATTCAAGAGAGGCTTACAAGCTTGAAGAACAGTTTCTCTAACATTTTTATCTGAGTCCAAGAGTAGGTCAAATAGCTTGGTGGCCGCTTCTTGATTAAAAAATTGTGGTCCTTTTTCAAGCGCAGAATGTAAAGATTTGACGGCTAATTGTCTTATTTGTGAATTTTCATCTTCAAACATATCAAAGATTATTGGGAGGATCGTACCAATTAATTGGGGCGTTTTTTCGAGGGCCATCTCATAAGCCCTGATCGATTCTTTGCTGACTTCGTTATTTGGACTCTTAAAATTTCGAAAAATATATGGAAGCAGGTTAATATCTTTTTTAGCGAGTTTTTCAAGCGGGTGATATTTATTAAACCTGTGCATATATGAGCACAGGTTTTTAACTAAGACCAATATCTGGTTTTCACTGATGTAGCTTCCCTCAGCTATACTCCTCTCAATCCAAGAGATTAACCCGCGTTCATACAGAGATTTAGCTTGAGGAATCAACCAATCTGCTTCACTTGAGAACCTGCTTGTTATCTGCCCAAGCATTTGATCAACTATCCTGCCTGAGAAAACTTCAACCGCCGTCCAAACATCAACATCAAAATCGCTGTAGAAATTCGGATTTTGTTTTCGCATGTAATCATCAATATTCCAAAAGCAAGTAAGGAACTGCTGATAAGTTGTAATCTTCGCGGCTTTCTCTTGACCTAATAGCTCAGCAGTTTCGGGATCAATGAATAAACCACGATGTATCACGCATAAGTCATCCAAAACTTTACCTTGGATTTCCTCTCCAATTTTCCTTAGTATTACAGGTAGTACCCTGAGAGAGTGTTTATCCCTAACCAACCCCATTCGATATTCTATATCCTCATCTTTCTGATTTTTTCCATAGAAGAAATTTGGTGTCAGGATCATTGAGGTGGCGAGACCTTGAACTGAAGTAACCTCATTCCCAAATCTAATTTGATTGTTGTAGGCAGTTGCCCACTTATCTCTCTCCTCTTCATAACCAGAAATGACCACGAATTCGGAGGGAATTCCATCTAGGAGCACTTCAGTCTTGATCTCGCCAACTATTGTTTGAAGATAGACATTGACTTCATTAGATTGAATGAATTTATCAAAAGGACCCTCTAAGCTCTTCAAAAAATATTGATACCTAGTCATTTCTGTTTATCATTTAGCAACGGTGATTAATAAGGATGATGAATTACCGATCTCTCGTAATTTTAACTTTATCAACTATATATTCTATAAAAATGAAAAAAAGTGGAGTAGATTTATTAAATCACCTAATGCACTCTATAAATTATTTAAAATTGTATCAATTTTCTTATTTAGTTGGGTATTTAGTTTGTGCATTAATTCTTTTCTGTATAGGAGGGTGGTCGTCCCAATCATTACGACATTTGAAAATTTTTCAATTATTTTCATCCATAAATTAATTGCATGTGTAATGCTGAAAGTTCCTACACCTTTTTGAAGCATTGCTAACATTGGATCTACTTCTTCACCCATTAATGCCTTTCTTGTAAAAATAAAATCAGTTAGAATGCTCGGGATTTTTCTGGCGGTTGTTCTATCAACTGTAATAATCTTTATGGGTTCTGAATTCTCCAAACTACCAACCTCGATCATCCACAACTCATGAAAATCTGACTTAATTACGACCTTTTCTCCAACCATTTTATCATAGTGCCTTTTAAAGAATTCTCCAACCGTTTCGCTAGCTGTTGCCCTTGTCTCATCACTTAGAATAATGCTAATTGCTTTATTTAGAGCAAATTGTAAAATTTCTTGTAGATTTTTATCGTTTATTTTTTTATCTCTGATATCTTGAAGGAATTTATCCATTTTCTCCGGCTCAAAATAATGGAGGCTGTTGATCACTGAAGCCGTTGTTTGCAGCCAGAACATTGCGCCCATTCCTAAACCACCACTTAGAACCCCACTACTAGATGGATCAAAAGGTTGCTTCTCTACAGTTTCAGGTCGCACTCCACGCCCTCGATTCATCAAATTATAAGGGTCAATGAGCGTCTTGAATTTCTTTAAGAGGTAGAAGAAACCTGGAATTAAGATAGGTCCGATAGTTTCGAAAATTTCCCCATTTGAATAGAAGTAATACTGGATTCCATTCATCTTAACGAACATCGTATCGATCATAGGTTTGCCGATGCCAATGAACGTCTTGATGTTATCCAGCATCTTATTGGGGTCAGGATCGAATTCAAGATCCATCTCCTGGAGCACGGAATGTCCATCGTCCACTAGCTGTAAGTAGCAACAGGTCTCATATAAGGGTCCCCCAATCTTTGTTATCCAATCTTTCATATAAGCCCACATCGCACCTGCATCCCTCAAGGAAAAGAAAGGACAATGAGGTGCAAACCCCCCATGAGTTCTCAAGATGCGTACGGATTGGTACATGAAATCGTGGAGCTTTCGCGGCTCTTGCACGTAGCCAAACTCCTGATCTTCTTCGGTAATGACTTTACTCCCGGATAACGCGGGTGCCATAAAGTCCATCATTTCAGAATACAAGCTCACTGAAAAGCCAGGCTTATTCTTGTACATTTTCTTAATCTTCTTCACGTGATAGTCAAAATCACGTTTCGTACCCTCGAGAAACTGTATGACGAACCCTTCAATGGGTTGTTTTTCTAACCATAGAAAATGCTCTTCGCGCGATTTAGCAAATAGAAACACGAGATATGGCCACCGAACCATCATCCCATTAGAATAACCCATCCTGACTAACTTGGTCATTTCCCCAAACAAAGTATCCAAGTCCCCTCCAATGGATAACAATTCGTGATACCGAAGTTTGGGATATAACTTTACCTTGATCTTCGTGATCACGCCGACTGTCCCGAATCCTCCTAGGAATAACCCCATCAAGTCCGGGCCAGGACCGTGCGCAAAATTCGCGGAATGAGAACCTTTTCCGTGGGCAAATGAGCCGAGTTTCAACAAATCGCCATTGGGTAGGATGATTTCCATTCCTATAATCTGATTATCCCCGAGTCCGTATTTTCCGGCATAATGCCCAATGCCGCGGGTACCGCACACGTTTGCAATGACTTTCACTGAATGAGGTCCGCTAGGCACGACAATAAACATCCCACGATTCCAAGCTTCAATTTGTAGCTGTCCGTAAGTCACTCCTGGCCCCACAATCGCTGTCATATTCTTCTCGTCGAATTCATAAATCTCATTCATCCGTTTCAAATCAAGGATTATGCCCCCGTGTAAGGGAATCACCAGTCCGCCCATGTTAGCTCCAGTTCCTTTTGGAATGACTGGAATTTTATATTTTGTCGCGAATCTCATTAGTTCTTGGATCTGTTCCTTTGATTCTGGCGCAACTACATATTCTGGGCCCTTTGTAGTTAATACTTGATCTCGAGAATAGCCAATACAGATAGCTTCGTCGTTCGTCGCGTAGTTTTCTCCCACGATTTGTTGCAACTGTTTTAAAATCTCATCTTTTCCTTGGACTAACATGAAACCCCTCCTTTCAGTAATAATTCAGTAAGGTCTAATATTTCAAGATCTTCATCCTTTAACTTCACGCAATCTTGAAGATTTAGCTGACAGAATGGGCACGTTGAAACGATGACCTTTGTACCGGTCTTTTTAGCTTCTTCGATTCTTTCACCCGCGGTTTCCAGAGCAAGTTCTTTAAAACCTGATTTCACTCCACCTCCAGCCCCACAACACCACGCATTATACCTGTTCCGATACATTTCAATCAATTTTACCTTAGGAATTGACTTTATGACGTCGCGTGGGGCCTTATATACGCCCAAATGGCGACCCAGATGGCAGGGATCGTGGTAAGTTACCGACACGTCCAAATTCTCAAATTTAATTTTCCCTTCTTGAATTAAATCAGCCAAAAATTCAGAAATATGCTGGACTTCAAAATTAAACTCCAAACCATGTTCCGGGTAATCTTCTTTGAACGTCCGGTAACAGCCTGCACACGAGAAAATAACCTTCTCGACCCTTGCTTTTTTAATCTCTTCTACATTGTGGCGCATTACTTCCTCCCCTAACTCGACTGCACCTACTCTAAAAAGCGGGCTGCCACAACACCATTCATCCCCTGCGAGGGCGAAATCGATATTTAATTTTTCTAATATCTCAGCCGTAGCTTTAGCAATATTTTGGGTTCTATACGAAGAGGTGCAACCAACGAAATAGAGGAGCTTTGATTCTTTTAATTTATCCTTATCTCCAAGCCAATTTCGCCGTTTGCCGTGCTCTTCATTGTAAGGATTATGTTTATTTTTTATGCCGTTAATAAATGCGATATGTTCTGGTAGAGGACCAATTTCGCGTTCAACCAACAATTCTCGAAGGGTTTCAAATACTTTGACGGGTCTTATTTCCCTATTATAAAAGCAAATTTCTTGGCAGCTTCCACATGTCGTGCAAGAATAAATGATTTCCAGGAGCTTTTCAGTGGGTATTTTTAGAGATTTATCTAAAAGCCCGCGAGCAATTTCCATCCGTCCGCCTGAAAAATAAGTATCAAAAATGAACTTTTTACCGGCAGGACAATTAATATAATGATGTTGATCGACGAGGACGTGCGGATTTATATATTGACAATTAAAACATTTTAAGCTACATTGATAAATATCCCATCTTAATTCTTTGAGTTTTTTTAATGCTTTATTTGTCATAGTTAGCCCTCCTCGATTCTTAATTGCCCCGGGTTCATTATTTCATTTGGGTCCAGAATGTTTTTGACTTGCCTCCAAAAGTCATAGTACGGTCGATTCCTGGAGTAAATCATTTGTGCCCACGGACCATACGGTCTATCTATGACTCCCCCGTTCTCAATGACGTCCTCGCTCAATTCTAAATAAAGCCTTTTCATCTTTTCTGTTTCTTTCTCATCATTCGGGTCATAATGGATGTTAAAATCATAATAACACGTGTGTGCTTGCTCAATAGGCATCAAATATCCATAAAGATCTTCAATGGGATAGGCATATTTCTTTGAAATGGTTTCAGCCCTTTGATTGAACTCCGGAATCTCATCAATATTTACGTAGAAGGGAATATGCAGGCATTTCCCCTTGTACTTTCTGAAATTGCTTAACCTATCCGGAATTTCAAATTCTCTAAGAAAGATTTCACCCAGATCCTTTCCATCAATTTTATATTCAGTTTGGAATTGAGCCCCGAAATCCTTCAAATCATTTAAATCAATTTGGTATTTCTCTTCAGTATCTGCTTCAATACCCATCACGATTAGCCACGGGGGTAATTGATCCCTGAGATCTTCGGCACTTTTTTCATCCTCCGCGATTATCATAGACAAATTCTTTTGACATACTCCTAAAAATTCACGTCCCTTATCAAAATATTGAATTTGATAGATGAGATCGATAACATCGCGCAGGTTATCAACCGGAATAAACAGGACTCTTTTAATTTCTGGAAGATATTTCGCCTTGATTATGAGATCGGTTACTATCCCAAGCGTCCCTTGGGACCCTGAAAATACTCTTGATAGGTCAGGACCGCTTACAGGACCTGTCGGTAGGAAAGATGGTCGATCCTTGCACCAAGAAGCCGACCCTGTATTTGCAATCATACCATTTGGAAGCACGATTTGCATATTCAGGATGCACTGCCACCCTTCAGATAATAGGATTTTTGGACCTGATAATAAAGGGACGCGCTCCATGTAGGTTGAAACCACTGACGCAGAACTTGGAAATCCCAAGGGAACCATTATTCTTAAGCCTTGCTTTTTCAATTCTGCTTGAAGTTGTTTATAAGTCACGCCAGCCTCAATTCTGACAAATCTTTCATCTTGGTCAATCTCCAAAATTTTGTTCATATTTCTTAAATCGACTACAATCCCCCCAAACCTTGGGATTGTTGCCCCATAATATTTCTCCGTTGAACTCGAGGGAATCACGTTTATTTTATACTTATTAGCGATTTTTAAAATCTCTTGAATGCCCTTGATCATACTGGGAGTAACTATAAGATCAGGGAATTTGCCCGACTGAATGCTATCATCTGAAGAAAATTGTTTTAATATTTCTTTATCATCCGAAACATTCTCACTTCCGATATTTTCCTGTAGATCTCTCTTAATTTGGCTAATGTTTGCATTTGGCATTTCGATTCAGCACCCAATTCAATAATTTAGAGAAAGATGCAAGTAACTTACACTATAAATTCACATTAACAAAATTATATAAAATATCGTTTTAACAACAAGATTTCTCCAAGAATTATTATCTCTAATATTTTTGCTCATTCTAGCTTCATTTGAAAACATTGCTACACTACATTTCAATGTTAAATTTACCTTCAAGCGGTCAAGATGAAAATGGTAAAAGGAACACCGTTTTAATTTTAATTGCTTATCAAGCTTGCTTATCAAGCATGCAAATTCCACATCGTTATAAATCGCCCTCGGCTTAATTGAAATGGAAACACCTTCCCCAATTTAAATAAAAAATCAAAGGCATTTCTCTTTCGATATAAAGGAGAGATTTTATGGGTCCAAGCAGAATAAAAGTGCTGTTAATTTATTTGATACTCATAAATATACCTCCGATATCCTTTAGTATCAGCCATCGAGAATTTGAAACTAATTTGGACAATATCATAAAGAGCGAAAGTGAGTCAAGCCTATCCCAATCGCCAGACAGTTGGTGGAATATGTCATATTCATACAGAACGCGCATCACGATACAGAATAAGCATTCAGAAGCGCTTCCAGCTAATCTTCCCATATCGCTGAAAATTGATACGTTAAGTTTAGTTAATGCTAGGAAATTACAAGCCGATGGGCAAGATCTTCGTGTTGCTTGGTATAATGAGGGGAGCGGGAAATGGGCGGAGATCGATCGCCTGAATAAATCAACCTTTAACACGCCTGAAACAGAAATTTTGTTTAAAACCAAAAAGTCAATACCGCCGAATAAAAATGATAGTAACTATTTTTTGTATTACTGCTGTTCAACTGCTGGAGCACCTCCCACCAACGAACGTGAAATTTATACCTTCTATGATGATTTTACGCAAAAAGACGGGGATGCACAGGGTTGGCAGGTAATCCAAGGGAATGACTGGAGTGTTGTAAACAATGAGTATCGAGAAAGTGAACTTGCAAGCAATCGATTAACGATCGTACCCACTTGCGCGATCACCGATGCAGTGATAGAAGTTCGTGTCAAGAGTGATGGAATAGACTTCGGACTTGGCATATTATGGCGATTCAAAAATAAAAGTCAGTTCTATGCAGCCGTTTTGGGATTGAAAGGGTGGGAAATGGTCGTTGGCAAAATGCAATCGTCTACAATTACTCTAATTGAAAACTCTGGAAATCCTGAGAGCATCCTGATTCCAAATAAATGGTATGACTTGAAGATTCATGCAGTAGGCTCTCGAATAATGCTATATTTGAATGATATTCTACAAATAAACGTGACGGATAATGATATTCTAAGCGAGGGCCAAATCGGATTAATTACTTGGAACGAGAATAATGCATCCTATTTTGATGATTTCAAGGTTCGAGAAGCCATTGAGACACCCCCCCAAACTATTCTAGACCAGGAAGAATTACGTCCTCCCAACGGTAACGGCGATGATGAGCTCTTCAATCCAGTTTTTCTCATTCTAATAATCTTAGCATTAGTCGGAAGCGCACTAGCAGCCTTTACGATTAATTCAAGACGAAGGCGTCCTCTACATCCAAAAAAAGCAATAAGTCATCCTAAGTTGCAATTTCACAAAACCAATGAAATTCCAGAACCCGTGCCAGATGAGAGGTTGGATGAACTCATCTTACAACATCATATAGATGAAATTCATAAACTGGGGGACGAACTATTTTCAGATGGGGCCTACCTAGATGTCATTAACCATTTCAACCAAACTTCTATTACGCTTTTAAAATATGGTCTGATAGATGAGGCTTTCACGTTTTCTCAGAGAGCCACCAAGCTAAAAGCGCTTGTTGATGAGCGGGAGAAAAAATTACAACTTTTGGAAAGGGAGAAACAACGCAATGATTTAATGGAAGTGCTGCTCCTCTATAATGACATAATCGAGCTATCAAGAAAATTAAACGACCTGCAGGCTGTTGATTATTATCAATATGAATTACATCAAGTTCGTAGTGGTGGACCTATGACACCAAAACAGCAAGCCTCCTTGGCAACTCCCTTGGCCGTAAGACCCGTGACGGCAGCACCCCCAGTTAGTGCTCAAGTAAAAGAGGTAAAATTGAAAAAGATTATCACCAGCTTTCATTCGGAAATACAGAATTTTGCAGCGAAGGATCTAGAACGTAAACGGGATACTTTTGAGAAACGGGCAAAATATCTAGAGGATCAAAAACTCTTTAAAGCCGCCGTTTTCTTTTATGATAAATGTGAGGAAATTTCTAATCAATTGGCTCAAATAGGGAAGACCGACGAAGAGTTCAATGCTCAGAAGTATAATGAAAAGAAAGTTGCATGCTCGCAAAAACAACACTATGAGGAAAAAAAAGCTGAATTCTCGCAAAGATAACTGGTTTAAATTAATATTCTTTCCCTTTTTTTTCTTTAATTTGAACGGTCATCACTTTTCAAGATGACGCCACTTCAATAATCCAAATAGTTAATAATTAATATACAAAAATTTTAATGTTTTTTCATTATTGGCGTGAAAAGTCGGAAGATCTTGGCGTAAATTTTACGCACTAAAGAGATCTCCATAATATATCTAATCATCCTCAGTAATCGATGCTTTTTCGGTTTGAAGGTGCTTAATCGTTCGTCTAACTGTAATTTTCTTATGAAAAAGTTCTTCTGGAGTAAAGAAACCATCAATTGGTAGGTAATAATGGCGATGACATCCCATGCCCTCTTGATATGGTCCAGTGGGTAATTCAAGTTCTCACCCATTGCCAATCTCACCAATTCAACATGGTGATATACGTCAATTCTACTCCCTGAGAGCTCTCTCGTAGCCCATAAGAGATATAAACATCCCGTACAATACGTCACTAAAGCGGTTGCGCCGGTTTTTTCCGCTTCCTTAAATTTCTTCATTCCCTCGGAGATGATATCAAAGGGTAACGACATATTTTTTTCCCAAGAGGCACCCGCTCCAAAGCCACAACATAAGGAGTCTTTTTTAATATGGTCCATTTCGACTATTTCGCAGCCGCAGCGTTTCAAAAGCGCTCTAGGGGGCTCCCAATAGGACGTTCCTAATGCCTTAGAGTAGCAATTGTCGTGAATCGTGACCGTAAGATCTAACTGATCAGTTAGTTCTATTTCCCCCGAATCTATCTTATCTAATAGCCATTGGTTAAAATTCAAAAAAGTTTGACTATGTTTTATTCCCATTTCTTTAGGATGGACCTCAACAAAAAGATATTCTACGGCATCCAATAGGGGAACAACCGTTTTCACACCCCACTTCTCGAAGTCTCTTTTACAAATCTCCGCGATCTTTTGAACGATATCTAAATATCCGCCTTGATACAATGTAGCCCCGCCTTCCCATTCGTCGAGCCGATCTATTGGTTTGAAATATTTTAGGAGTTTGCTTCCCCCAATGATAAAGGGAAATAAGTGCGTGAAATTACCAATTAGTAAAATGGTGTCATTTGGTTTGGGGACGTTATGCATCCATTGAGAGATCCATTGTTTTTCCCGTGGTGAAAGAAAAATGTTAAGGAGTTGCCAAATGTTGGGCGTTTCTGTTGGGCAAATGAATCGGTATAAGGGGGGCGCCCCCCGTTTCTTATAGAGATCATTCCATCTCTCAAGAATGAGCTGGTAGGGATTTGCCCTTTGTGGGCAGTACAAATTGCAGGAAAAACAAGTATTGCATTTAGATAGCACGTATTTCGATTCTCTGCCATCAATGAGTCTTTTGATTTCTTCTTGCGCTGCTTTCAAGGGGAGCTTTAGGACTGGACAAAGGTGAAAACATTTTCCGCATAAATCACATTTCTCTTCCTTAAAAGCTGGAATTCTCTTGCCTTGACTCATTGAAACGCCCCTTCAATAGTTAATTACTATACAATTCGCCCTATATTAATGAAACTCCTAATATAATGACACTACTTCAATAATCCAAATAGTTAAAAAATTAATATTTTAATAGATAATTCTATGTTAAAATCAAAACATCGCCTCCTAATTCTACTTTCCATTTGCGTAGTGTTTTATCTCGCATTGCCCCTCCCTGTTTCGCCAATAAATCGGATTGCCACCGAATTGGACATCAACCCCGAAGACCCATTGCTTTTCGACACGCAGAATATTGCCATATATGATTATCACAACGGTACGACAGAAAAGACCATAACGATTACCGTAACAGAGGTGAATCAAGGTTCCAATTGGGCGAATGTATCAATCGTGACAGATTCTACATATTGGATCCAACCCACATTAAATGGATTAATCAAGGGTCGCTATACAATCTTTTGGCTCCACGTTGGAAATGTAATTACAAGAGGACTAATTTTTGGAGCTGAGCCGGGTATGAGATTTAATGTAACTGATCCCATTGGATTAATTGGATCCGCAGGAACAAATTACACTGCAATCATCGATCGAAGAATCGTGTATTGGTCTTTAGATGCTGATTTGCATGGGGCTCAATTTTCATTTCAAGTCACCTTCTATAATGAAAGCAATAACGTGACAATGGGACGCGCCCTGTACGATTCAACCTGTGGGCTGTTATTCACGTTGGAAGGTGGTTCGCCATACACGCAAGTTACACTTCAAGAAACGACATATGCTATTTCTCGGAATCGATTCACGGTCATCCCATGGGCGATAGGACTATTCGCAGGCCTCGTGGCTGTTGCATATCTCTTCATGAAGAAGCGGTTGAAACTCGAGGCTGAGAAAACCAGAGAAATTACCTTTCTCCTGGCAGCAGGTGGGACCGCATTCCTGGTAGATGTTTTCGTTGATGTTTGGTTCTACGCGACATTAGGTCTGATGGGGAGTGTTTTGCTCCACATGGGTGCTATCCTGGGATTTCTAGTAATCTGTATTTACCAAAAATACGGACTCAAATGTGTTACTCCTGCACTCCTCGAAGTGGCGTTCATTCTTTCGATGGTCTACTTTGTTGGGGACGATTTCGTGCCTCATCTCACTGCGGCTTGGGGCTTGATAGCTAGCTGGTTTATAATGCTTTATCTAGCGGGACGACCTCTTGCCGAATCTAGCAAAAAATTCGAAATTGTTTGAGGAGCATAGGCTTAAAATTTTAACTTGAAATAGAGGTTAGTTATGCTTAAGACTAAACATCGCTTTTTCATCATCGTTGCTATTGCAGCAGCTATTGGCAGTGCTTCACTGGTAAATCAGATCGCAATTTATCTGAATATTAATCCCCAAGATCCATTATTCTTCGCCGAACAGAACGTAGCAACCTTCCGATATTCCGATGGGGCTCAGAGCAAAACAATGCTCATCACGGTAGCCGAGTTACATTCAACGTGGTCGAACGTATCAATTGAGCTGCATACGGAAGAGTGGTATAACATCTCACGTGATGGATTCTATAATGGCACGGATCGGTACACGATATTTTGGCTTCACGCTCCGAATCCTCTTATTACAGGGGCAGATTTTGGAATCACACCGGGTAGAAAGTTTAATGTTACCGATCCCATTGGCTTAATTGGACCGAAAAATGAAAACTATACAGCGATCGTTGATCGGAAATTCGTTCTTTGGCCTTTAGATGCCGGGCTACATGGTGCCCAATTCGCCTTCCTCGTGACCTTTTATAATGCAACAAATTATATGGTCGCCCAGGCGTCCTATGACACGACGTGCGGACTCTTATTCACGCTGAACGGGGGTAGTAATGCATACTTACAGGTCGAACTTGTAGAGACCACGTACCCCATCTCCCGAAATCGAATGATGAGTTGGCCTTGGGCCTTGGGCTTGTCCATGGGCGTGATTGTTATCGCTTATGTGCTCATGAAGAAAAAATGGGAACTAGAAGAGGAACAAATCAAGGAAATCACGTTTCTAATGGCAGCAGGAGTCGCAGTGATCATGGTGGACGTATATGTGGATGTCTGGTTTTATGCAATCTTCGATTTCTGGGGGAACATGTGTTTACATCTCAGCGTTACTTTTGGGCTTCTGGCACTTTGCTTCTATCAGAGATATAAACTCAAGTGGATCATCCCAGCGGTGCTAGAAATCGCCTACATTATTCCAATGACCTTCTTCGTTGGTGATAATTATGTCCCCCACTTAACCGCATTCATGGGCTTAGTCATCAGCTGGCTCCTGATCGTCTATATATCCGGCTACCCTCCACAACCAGAATCAGAAAATAAGCTCGAGCAGATCGGCTCTGAATTCTTTTAATTCTTTTTTTACATAAAAAAAATAAATTGAAAACGAATTTAAGGTTTCAAGTTGATTATTTCAATAAGAATAATTTCAAAAACAAAGGTTTAATCTTTGAACGAAGAGAAATTTGCGTCTTAAAAATTATGAAATGAAACACATAGGGATTATGAATGATCCAACACTTTTTGATATTGAAGCGAACTGGGGTAGATATTTACAAGAAAAGCTTTGGGGAAATAGACATGGATGAGACTATAATGAGTGGATTTTTCTCAGCTTTTTTTACTTTCACTCAAAGTCTTTATGAAGCAGATCTACAAGATATAGATTTGGGTCCCTACCGCATATTGTTCGAGTTTGTTGGAAAAGAGTTAATATTGGTAATTATGTTTGATAGATCCGACAGTATTCTCAATGTTCAACAAATATTAATTGAAATAAAAAATATCATTGAAATAAGGTATAGCGATTGCATAAAGAAGCCTTTTTATAGAATTGAGGATTTCGAGGGTTTACCTGAGATTATTGATAATCTAGTTTTAAATACACAAACAATTGACATCGGCCAGGATTTAAAGCATAAATATTTAAAAATAATGGATAAGCTCAGTGCGAATAATGAGATTTTGGATTGCGTGTTAATTACAATTGAAGGCATTCCTTTGATCATGAAAGGTCGAAAAGATTTTTTAGACTTAATTATAAACCAAATGGACGCATTTTGGAAATTCAAAGGAATTGCATTGGATCAAATCATTCTCAATTATGAAAAAAGATATAATATATTTCATAGAGTAAATGATGATTTAATATTAGGTGTTTTTATTCGACGTGATACGCCCATTGGTCCTGCGATCTCATTAATAAAAGAAGTCGCAACAAAAATTGCTAAATTATACCCAAAATGAACCGTTAAGTTAGATTCGGTGCTGTATGAGCCGTTTTAATGACCTAACGGTCGCTAAATGTCTAACATCTGTTTCCACGAAAAGCGAATGGATTATCTTCATTTTACCACGTCTTTCCTTTTGGATGTATTTTCGCAGGATAGTGCTAAACAACATGTCGACCCCTAACTTAGGAGGTTGGCGGAACCCCCCAATTTTTTCAAAGATTTTGCGCCGAATGCAAATATTTGACCCGGTGAATTCAGTAAACCTGAAAACTTGCCGAATAGTGTAATAGAGGAACATGGATAAATTATAGAAGAAATTTACCTGCCTAATTTTGTAATGTGCGTTCGGTAATCGCTGTAATAAGACCCAAATGTAATTGAAAAAAGCAAATGATGGAAAGTCAATCATTGCCTGTATCACTACGAAAGTATGCCAAACTCCAAACCGCCTCCCCGTATACATGATGGGGCCCCCACACGCCCATAATTCCGAATCCTTCTGAAATTCGTGATGCACTCGTTCCACGTAATTGAATGGAAGGTGTGTATCAGCATCCAGAAAAATGAGAAATTTTGAATTGGTCTGCGAGGCGGCGAAGTTTAATTGGTACGCCTTGCCCTTTTTTGGGGATTGTAGAACCTTAACATTTTTATTTGCGATTTCAACTGTCCTATCCGTGCTCCCCCCATCCACTACAACCACTCGAACAGAGGCTTGCGTTCTCTGTTTTTTAATGTAATGAAGGGTTTCTTCAATGGTTTTCTCTTCGTTGTACGTTGGAATAATGATTACAAAATCTGGAACCAAGAGCGAACCCCATCAAATAAAGAGAAGAATTATTTGGTGATTTTTTTCTTCGGTGGGCGTCTTATTTTTCCAATCTTCTTCGTAATTAATTTCTGAAGCTCCTCAGCTAAGACTTCTTTTGCTTTTAATCTGGGATATTCTAATCTTGCCTCGATCGCTTCAATTGTTCTTACACCAGAAATGAATTCAGATTGAATATAGTTCTCTAGCTCAGCATATTGAGCTTCGAGGGTATTCATCCGATCTTCGATGATGCTACTTAATTTTACTACAAGATCAAATATGTTGGTCATTGTACTCAAAAAATTGGAAGGTATGGCAGTTTCGCTGATGCTCTTGAGTTGGCTCACGGTGCTTTTCACGCTTTCTCGGAAGCCTTGTGCTTTTGGTAATGCATTATAGATGCTCGTAATGTAATAATCGCGATGAGCTGTGAGATTTGCCTTCTCTATTTGAACGTCAATCACGGATCTTAAACCGATATAATTTTCCCGAAACACATCAGTATTAATAAAATCTGGGTCTGCCTTATGGAATAGGACGATGATCGAGGGTTGGTCCTCAAATTTAGTTATAATATTTAAAACTTCCTCCAAATAATTAAAAACTTCCTGAAAGCGTTTGGAATCTTGGATATCTACGACGTATAGGATGATATCGACCTCATCAAAGATAATATTCGCCTCTTCAACTGTAAATTGCTCGCGATATTGTTTTTGGCCAGAGAGGTCCCAAAGAGACAATTTTAAACTCTGCAGCTCTACCATTTCACGGAAAATCCCTTTCGTTGGTCTAATATTGAGGAGCGTATCTAATCCCAAATCACGTTGAAGGGTGTTTATGACTGAAGTTTTCCCTGCATTATCCAATCCAATGACGAGAACTTTCTTAATGGCTGTACGGGCAAGCACTTTTTTAGGCGCCTCATAAATTAGCTCTGCTGCTTGTTTCCAATTTGCCCAATCCTCCTTAGATATATCATTTTTAAGGAGAATTTCCATGCCTTTGGAATCCAATTCTTGGGTGGCTAAATCTTCAATTGATTCAATCTGAAAAAATTGCTCTAAGATTTCCGCCTTTTCAGGAGTAATGCCCTTGAGATTGGGTAGCGGAAGTACTAAAATCTCTTCGATGTTTGCAAAATCAATATTCAATTTGAGTAGATTCTTTATCTTTGCAATTAATTCTTTTTCATCCTGCTTGCTTGCCATTATTACTGCTCCCTCATAAAAGCATTCTTGTAACTTTGAATTGATTTGTGTTATTATCAATATAAAAAAAGGGGTTAAAAATTATTCCGAATTTTATTTGAATTCCTTCACAGATTCAACCATAACTTGAATATTTTCGAGAGGTGTGGCATAGGATACTTCACAACCAGAACTGAGGATAAAACCAGGTTTCATCTTTTCTAACAAAGCTTCACACTGCTTTTTTATCTCTTGAGATGTCTTCATTGCTAAATCTGAGGTAGAAATATTACCAATTAGACAAACTTTTTCGTCCAGTGTTTCTTGAACCCAAGTTAAATCAATTTCGGAATCTATTTCGAGATAATCGGCTCCTGTTTCCACCATTTTTGAGAGAATTGGTTTTGTATTTCCACAAATATGAAGTCCAACTTTAATTTTTGGTCCTTTTTTCTTCAATTCAGATATTAATTCTTTAAGCAGGGGCTGACTCAATTTACCGAAAAGCTTCGGAGAAATCATACTTGAGGATCCAGAAGGATCTGCAATAGTTATCATATCAATCCCTGCTTCAATTTTTGCCAGGGCAAATGATAACGTGGTTTCATAAGAATATTGTAGGAGATCTTCTAAAATATTTTCTTTATCTCTCATCAAGGTAATCATGAATTCGTTAACGCCTAGTAAAAGGCTTCCTAATGTAAATGGGGCTGGAATATAACTTAAAATTGGTATGTCTTTAGTCTCGGTCTTTAACGTCTTAATTAATTGCATGTTCAATTGAATTCGTTCCGATTTTGGATCAAAGGCAAGCAATTCTGCTAAATCTTTTTTGTTTTTTATGAGTGGCTCTTCAATACTGGGCGGTTTATCCGTATATTTCTTCATAGGTGCCCCTAAACTATTCGTCACAAGAGTGAATGACCCTTCCCAGCCTGCATATATCCCATCATAGCCTCCCTTTTCTCGTGCATTCATTAGAGTAATCCTCTGTCTTTCAAGATCATTTAGACATTCATCAATTCCAAGGTTCATAAAGTTTGCCGCTGCATAGGTTAACTGGGGAATTACGGGGGTTCGATCTACTTCCTGCAATGCTATCGCGCTCATAACCCGTTCCCAAGACGTCATTTCGCCCATGTTAATCACCTTCATGTAAAATGTATTTTAATTAAGGTAACCGCTCACTGCATTTATAATTTATCGGAATCTCTAATCTTGCTCTTTCAAAACCTACTCAAAAAACAAACCAACAAAACCTTTAGAGAAAATGAGCATTCCCGGGATTTGCAGGATAGGACTAATCAGATAAAAATAATGAATCAAATCCATCGGGTTAACTTGCAATAAATAAAGTGCAACCACATCTAAGACAATTATGGACATGAATAACATCCCAATTGCGAAGACCGCCACCCCAATGAAAAGTAACAGAATATTACGTCGTACCGCTCCCGGCATCTTGATAGCCAAATAAAGATAACCAAAGGGGATGAACCCAGCAAACAGAAGGGACCAACTTATTAGAGCTTGCATGAAATGAAAGTTATCGATAAATAGCGCTGCCACCGATAAAGCGAGATACCCCCAAAAGAAAATAAAGACATCCTTTCCCTTGAAAACTTTATACTCAGAGACAAGGAAGAGAAATCCAAACCCCGCCAGATGAAACACCGATGCAATTTTCCAATAAGAAAGGTATTCAACAGATGTTGTTATAGTGTTATAATCAAGATTAGCAAAGAAATAATCAAAATATACGTAAAGTCCGCGTCCTATGGCCAAACAGAGGAAAATCAGGCAGATTGCAAATTTCATTTTACCCTTTTCACTTAAATTCCTATATTTTTGGATAAAAAATACAAATAATACGACATTAAGTGCAACGAAAACAATCCACAATCCTAACGAAATCATATCGATTGTTTCAATAGGTAACATGCTTAAATCCCCAGATTTGTATGAATTAAATAATTATTAATTCGTCTTATTAAAAAATATTCCAGTGTTAAGGAATTAACTTTCCAATATCCAATTTGCTATTAATTTTTTAAGGAATCTTTCTGATTGTATGCCATGCCACTTTTCAAGGTATCGAAGAAATTTCCCTTCTCCACTCCACTTTTGCAACAATATTTTATGTGTTACCGCGTCTGGCAGAGAGCGATGCCGTACAAGATCGTGGAAATTACACCTGAGCATAAGTATCGATGGAAGTGGCATATAAAGGATAGTCTTAATTTCGTGCTCTTCAAATGGAGTTTTGAACACACCTTTACCTCCGTGCAAGAGCAACATCCAGACCATCTTTTCATTCAATTCGAGAATAGCAATCAAGTGACTGATTTTACCTTGATTGAAAGCCACTTCCTTTAGGGAGTGGATGGATTAAAAATACAGTGATCTCAGTTTTGCTACTCATAATACTTTCAGGCATCTGTCTTGCTTTTATAGTACCAACTCCAATAGTAATTTAAGAAACCCGTGTCGGTCTGACATGCTACCGTAGGGACTACGGGAAGTCACGCCTCTGGAGATCGTGTAAGCCCTGCGCTCGCAGGCAGTGGTCAAGGAAGGAGGAATCCACCTGCCTTTAGGCAGTGGTAGTTCAAAGGAAAAATCATCTTTGCGGAAACGGAAAGTACCGAAGGAACTGGCGAAATTGAAAACATGGTCACGATCCAGTTCGGTAAGCTTAATTTGAAAGATCCGATCCTGAACACCGTTAAATTTGTATTTATCGATATCATGAAGCGAGATTACAAACAATTTTTAAATAATGTCTATAACCTGTTACAAAAGAAAGAGGAACGGTTGCAAATTTTAGAGGATTGCTACTGGACGGATTATAAGGTCATTAATTTCTGAAAAACTAGTATTTGCAATAACAGTGTTGGAAAATCTTGAAAATTGACATTTTCCTGAATTGTTCAATTTGAACAATGAACACTTCCAGTCAGCTAAGTTAATAAATTTAATCATAGTTTAGGGATTAAACATTTTTGAGAAGGATAAATTCCAATAGTTTTTAAATGGTGATTACCATCTTATGCTAATTAAAAAAAGAGGGCGTATTAATGGAAGCCAGTAAATTAGATCCCATAATAAAATGGAAAACCCTTGTTGGTCTTCTTTTTAACTATATCATTTCGGTTCATAAAGTCATTAGCGATAAAGTTGATGCAAAAACGGTTGATGAGATACAAAAAAAACTTGCAATAGACTTTTGGGCAGAGCAAGCACAAGCTTTCATCGAGTTATTTGATCTCCAACCTGGGAGTTTGATGGATGCTCACGCCCTCAAACGGATATTTGCAACTCTCTTTGATATAAAGTATACAACAATAGTTGAAAACGAGAATGAGATCGCTGATGAGATGGAGTATTCATCTTGCCCATTTCGAGTAGCACTGGAACCATTGTGGACCGAAATCTGCCGTGCCTGTGAATTTATCGGACAACTTTTCATTCAAAAACTCGATCCCCATTTTAAGCATCAGGTAGAGATCAAGGGAGCATATTGTCTTCATAAAACAATGCAAAAATAAGAATCCTAACGCCCCAAGTAATTTTATAAATTCAATATTCCTAGATTATTTTATGGAAATTGAGGCGCGCCATTATTTATTATCTTATCATAAGCAGAGTTGGTATGGTTTCTGGAAAGCAATTTTAGATAATCCTCCATGCAAAAAGCCTGGTACTCCCCGTAATAAACAATTCTCCTATGAACTTGAAGCGGTTTATAATCACGGTGGCAAACACGAACTCTATCTGCATTTAATTGGCCCTGCTTTAGATTTAGATGATGTGGAGAAGCAACTCGCTAAGTATAAAATTGCTAGGTTAGAACCCGCAAGCAACCCAACTCACCTTGTCTTGATAATGGACCAAATTCCTGATAGGGGTGCAATGTACATCTTCTACGAATTTTGTCGAGATAAAAATTTTCGAATAAAAGGGAGAGAGATCCACAAAGATGGTCAGGTACTGAAAGTTTCGCGCTAATTTAAAAAAAGATCTCCCTTAAAATACTTGAACTTAATTATTTTTGTTTTAAAGATTTCACTGCTTTGAGAAGGAATTCACCCAATTTAAAGAAAGCCTCATCAATGTTTTCTCCAGTAAGTGCAGAAGTTTCGAAATATTCAAATCCAAGCTCATCAGACAGCTTGGATATCTCTTTTGGAGTTATTTTTCTTTGATCCACCAAATCATTTTTGTTTCCCATGATTAATCCATAAATATTTTCTTGTAAGTGGATTTTTATGTCATGGTGCCATCTAGCAATATTTTCGAGGGTATCTGGGCGCGTTAAATCAAATACGAGAAGTTGACCGCGGGCTCCGCTATAAAAATGTTTTCTAGTTATCTGAAATTTACTTTGACCCGCAATATCCCAAATCATAAATTCAATTACTCCCTTCTCGTGTTGAAATCGCTTCTCACTGATATTTACCCCTAAGGTAGGAAGGTAGGTTTTCCTAAAAGCTCGATCTGTGAATCTTAAGACGGCTGAAGTTTTCCCTACGCTCGAATCACCACAAACGATTATCTTGAACCTATACACCTTCTCTGCCGTATCTTCTCTTTGGACCATTGGAAATGGACCGGTTTCTTGAGCTGGAACCTCTGCATTTCGGAGTTCAGCTAAAAGGTCATTAATTTTTTGCTCGAACTCTTTAATTGCCTCTAGAATTTTTCCTCTCCCTGACTCTTCAATCGCTCTTATTTTGATAATAATTTCATCAAAAATCGATTCAAAATTCTTTAGATACTTATAAAAAATGGGATCATTGGATTCTTTGAACAATAACGAAATTGAACTATCGATTGCACCGCCACGATACTTTGGGTTTTCAATTTCAAAGCATCTTACTAGAGCTTTTAAATTCAATGAAGGAAATGGGATGATTGCTACAGATTCGGAAACAAATCCATGCTCGCCAGATAGAATATTGAGAGTTTTTAAGCTAACATTCTCTCTAATATCAATAGGTAAATCTGATGGGACCCATACCTCTGGATTCGGTCCAATCTTTGGATGAAATCGCGTGAATACGATCCCAGCTATGAGATTCTTTTCTATCTCTATCCCTCATTATTTGTTTGTGGAGTCAATATCTACTACATAGATATTTACACTTTTAATTTTATTGAAAACCTCTTTATTTATAAGAAAAAGAAAAGTAATTAAATCATTTTAGCATGATTATTTCCCTTTAAAGATGGGATCCCTTTTTTCTTTTAATGCCTTAATCGATTCCCTCATATCACCTGAAGTTGCTACCTTATTCAAAGCTTTATTTTCCATATCGAGCTGGTCAGATACGATATCAATCAAGGGCTTGTGCAAAATTCGTTTCATCCACTTCAGTGCCAAGGTTGGTCCTTTGGGCGGAATTAAGCGTAATGCCTGCTCGCGGGCGTGAGACATCAGTTTATCCTTGGGGAGGACGGCGTTAACGAGACCTAATTCAAATGCCTGCTGTGCCGTTATTTTATCTCCGAAAAACATCAATTCTTTCGCCTTTTGGAATCCTAAGAGGAGGGGAAGCAACCATGAGGTAGCAAACTCTGGGACTATTGCTCGTTTAATAAAATAAAGCCCAATCCACGCGTCTTCCGCCATATAAATTAAATCTGCACAGGTTAGGGGCATGGTGAATCCGGCACCAACGGCCAGCCCATTCACGGCTGCAATTACTGGTTTATCAAATTTCCAAAATTTTAAGCATAATTTCTTTTGGGCAATATCCATGATATTGATTTCTGTTTTGAGTTCGGGGGGAATGGTTTCAAACATTTTCATATTAAAATATCCACCCGATGAAAATGCATCTTCCGCACCCGTGATGATCATCACTTTTGTGGATTTATCCTTTTCCATCGCATCAATGGCATACCATATTTCTAAAAAAGTTACTGGACTCATTGCATTTTTTCTTTTAGGCATGTTAATCGTGAGAGTAACTATCCCATTATCTTCCTTTTCATAAATTATTTCCTGAAACTCATCTACATTCACTTGAATCATCTCTTCAACTTGATGAGTGATTTATTTCGTTGATGTTGATTGAAATTTTGCATTTGAGGTTATTAAGATTACTACTTGAGTATTAAATATCTAATTCAATTTCATTATTGAGCTAATATTTTATTGTAGTAACAAAGGTTAAAATCTATTAGAGCGAAAGAAAGAAAACATTGACCAAAATTCCCGTTACAACAGGAAGAATAATCGATACAAGAATCTTTGACAAAATAGATCTCGAAAATGGAAAGACTTTCATTTTGTCGAGTTGATTAAAATTTTCTTTCTGTATGCTTACCCACATGGCCATCGAGATTTCTGTTAGCTTATCGTTATTGGGTTTTTTTCGATACTCTTCATATTCCTTAAGAGATTTGTTATAGAAATCAGCGCTCTCTTGCATTAATTCATCCCTTTTCTGCTTAGCAGTACGATAAATGAAATACGAAGGTACGAGATAGGTTATGGAGATAAGCGCAATGGTTACTACAAAGAAAAAGATGGATAAACTGACAGTCAGGAGACGTAATTCTTCAGAAGCAACAACTGTATAAAAGAGCGTGACTAGAAAAGGGAAAAATAAACTAAATTGAGAGGAAATCACGGCAGTTTCCACAGAAATTTCTCCAAAACTACTAATGCCACCAAATTGATCCGGATGTAAAGGGAGTATTTGAATGTCCAATTTGGATACGCGTCGTGAAACATTCATCGTAATGGTAAAATCCCAAAATGCATTAACTACAAAATAAAAAGTGATGGGCATCACGCCTAAAAGAAAATAATACGAATTAACGTGTGAATAATACGGGTTTCCAATCAAAACGAAACTAGCGAGTATAAAATATAAACAAGTTACAATAATCCATGAGATTATCTTTCTTTTTCCATATGCTCTATTTTCAAAATGTTTGACTAATTTCTGGAACTCTTTTTCATCAGTTTTCACGAGAGGACGAATTTCACCCCAGAATTGCCAAAAAGTATTATCTTCCCAATACTTACAAGTTATTGGGTATAGAATAAGAAAAATAAAAACGCAAATAGCTGAAAAAAACGTTCCGGTTGAAATAACATAATCAAATCCAGAAATACCGTTTAAAATTAAATAAATATAGAAAGGTATTCCAAAAATAAGAACCGAAGCAAGTGGATATGGAATTTTTTTGAAGTAATTTAAAAGGCGAGTGTGTGGTGTCCTTCGTCCTGAATCATAAATGTTTTGCGTGTCTGAAGACATTCAATTCATCTCACAATGGAATTTTTGTTTGAAGTTAAAAAATTTGTGAAAGAGTTATTTAGCAAAGTTAACGAAATTACGGTTTTAACCGATTCTTTATCTTAAAAATTAACTCTCAAAAAGTTTATAGAGTTCCGGTCATACCCGACTATTTAAGGAAAACTTTAAATTAAGTGTTAAAACTTATTTTCTTAGAACTTTTGAACTCTCTGCTGAGTGAACTCATAGAAAATATTTCATTTTTTTTATCAATTTAAAAAATTAATAGTAGGAAAGTAATATGGGAGAAATAACTAACAAAAATGTATATTCTAAGGGATATATTTTTATTATCACCTGTTTTTTCATTCTATTAATAATTCAGATTATATTTTCTTTCATTGAAAGGAATAGCTATTCGTATCTTCA
>JABXJT010000181.1 GCA_013375455.1 Candidatus Helarchaeota archaeon
ACATTATTTTCCTGGGTGGAGTAGGAACCAAAGAAAATGCGCGCGTTAACTTATTTGTCACGGGATGATTTGAGATGAATTTCGAATCCGAAACTGAAATTCATAAAAGTTATATAAGCAAAACCGAAAAAAATTTGAGCTACTTGTGTAGGATATATATATGGGTATCCTATACTAGCGAGTACTCTAGATGGATGAGATGAGAATGTATAGTTACGTTAAAGGTTGTGAAGAGATTCGCAATATGTTGAGAAGTTTCCTTGAACATGGTATTGAAGTAAGTAAATTGGGTTCAATGGATCGCTTAATCAAGTCATCTGAGATTGATCAAGTTAAAATTTTGAATTCTTATCTATCTTTGGTAGAGCAAAGAGCTCTGTTTGGTGCAACGAGAAACATATATAATATAGCTAGGGCTATGAAAGAAAAAGTAAAGATTGCACGTGAAACTCACGAGAATCCAACAACTTTAGAATTATCTTTAGAAATAATGGAACATTTATCAAATGTGGCTTTTTGCATTGATGAATTTGTGATTCACGGTAGAAAAGAAGACATAGATAGAATAAATGAACTTTCAAGGAATTTATACAGAAAGGCTAACCGTTTTGGATTTTATCAGGATATGGAGACTCAACTCAAAGATGCGAGAATCACTGAGGATGAAGTCAAAACTTTCGTAGAACAATTGAACAACAACATCGCATTAGCGATGGAGACTGAGGATGGAGACCGAGGATGAGTCCTTGCAATGAAAATAGTAGTGGAGACCTCGGTTCTTATTGGTACATGCGTTTTTTGGAAACGTAAAGACCTATTAGTGAAACACCACTTTTTCGACAAGTGTAATAAGCTTTTTGAATTTCTTAGAGATAACCCCGAATTGGGTATAGTAACCAAGACAATTGAAAATGAAGCTAAGAATGTATTGGATAAAGCAGTAAATAGCACAATCCGTCACACCTATTTTCCTGATATTGGAACAAAAATTAGGGTAATGACGTTGCAACATATAATATCTAATCATTGTTTGGATAAACTCGAAAATCTTGTTGAAGAGTGTTCTACACGATTGCCCATAAATACTAAAAAAAGAGACAAGATAAAAAATGAGGAAATAGAACCTTTTCTGAATGAAATAGTCAAAACTACGGTTAGATACATTCAACCAAAAATGCCTTCTTTTCTAAGAGGGAAAAGGCTTAGGGGCGAACTCACAGACATAATGGTCAGATCGTTACCAAAAAAAGGTATTATCTATAAAGGAATGCCAGCCGATAGAGATTTGACAATAATGAGTGAGGCAACTATGATTTATAGGAAGTATGAAGGAAAAGAAAAAGTGTACGTGGCATCCACGGACAATCATTTCATACCGAATCGGGTACAAATTGGATCTTTTCTTTCTGGTCATATGAAAAAACTAGATGAATTAGATTCCAGTGTAAGAGATAAGCTTGCTAAAAAATTCGGGTTTATAGGCGATGATCCACTCAAGATATTGGAACATGCCGAAAAAGAAAAGGTTTCTATAGGAAAAGTCAAAGTCAAGAAAGAGCGGCGTAAAATACTGGTTCCTAAACAAATTGCTAAAAAAGCAAGAGAACTTGAAGGAACCTTAGAGGCTGTGCTACTAAACAAAAAGATGGAGCAAATAGAGAGACTGCCCGTGAGCGCGCTCACAGAGAAACTTCAGGGAATAAAGGATGTGAATACGGTGATCTTCGATGGTGTTATAACTCAAAGACTCGTGGACTTGGCAGCCGAAAGAAACATTAAGTACCTAGTAGCTGCTCGCGTCTCAGAGGCAATAAAGCAACCGTTGCAGGTAAATCTGTTAACGTTCACAGAAATAGAAGATTAATCTTGCGCGTGCTATTCGTGTTCTTCGTAGTAGCTGACGCCTGCTGATAGGCCAATTGAAATTGCGGTTATGACTATTGTGACGCCGAGATCTCCCTGACTGACGATGTAAGATGCACCGGCTGCTATGCCGCTTATAACTGCCATTACAACAGCTAATTTAGGTTTGAATTGGAATCCCATTTTGGCTCATTCATCTCCTCTCACGTTCAGCGGTTTCAAGTTGCTGTTCGAGTTCCGTCAGCTC
>JABXJT010000060.1 GCA_013375455.1 Candidatus Helarchaeota archaeon
CTTTTTTTTAAACCAACTAATTCTAATAATTCTCTAGCTCGTTTTTCTCTCGTCCCTCTATTAATACCAGCTAAGAGCATCGGTAGACCAACATTATCTACCGCTGTTAGAACAGGAATTAGATTGTAGAATTGAAAAATATATCCAATTTTTTTCCGTCTTAAACTTACTAATTCTTTTTCCTTTATTGAACCAATATCCATACCATCTATAAATATTTTCCCTGAATCTGGTTTATCTAGTGTTCCTATCAGATTCAGCAATGTTGTTTTACCACTTCCAGATGGTCCCATTATTCCCAATATCTCCCCCCGGTTAATTTTAATATTAATTTTTCGTAGAGCATATACTTCAACCTCCCCTAAATTATAAATTTTCGTAACATTTACCAATTCAACAATTGCATCCAAAAAAGACCACCAAATTTGAAAGATTTAAAGTGGTTGATGAACAATATCTAATTTACAATATTAATATATATTATATTTTAAAGCAAAATTTCTATAAGTTCAAATGTTTATTGGAGGTTTTTAACATGGTCGTGATTACTTCAACAATTAACTTTGCTGATCGGGGAGAAAATGATATAGTCGATATCACGCAAGATATTGAAGCTCAAATCAAGGATTCCGGACTTAATAAGGGTATTTGTAATGTTTTTGTAGCCGGTGCCACAGGCGGAATAATTGCTATTGAATTTGAACCTGGACTTATAAAAGATTTCCCAGCATTATTAGAACGCATCGCTCCAAAAGATATCAATTATGCACATCACATGACTTGGGGGGATTATAACGGTCACTCTCATGTCAGGGCATCTTTAATTGGACCCTCTATGACAATTCCATTCAAAAATGGAAAACTAATACACGGAACCTGGCAACAATTTGTGTTTTACGAATTTGATACTCGAAGAAGAAATCGTACACTTTATTTGACAATCATGGGAGAATAAACCAAAAGCTTTACTTTTGAATAGCTTTAATTATCTTTTAAAATCTCGTTGATTTCCATTAAATTCGTTACGATATAATCTGCGCCGGCCTGTACTAAGTCTTTCTTTGAATGTCTATCACTCAAACGAGCGATTGCAATAGCATTTATTTGTTTTGCGCATACTATATCTACGGGGTTATCTCCAACAACGATAACTTCATTACATGAAACATCCAATTCCTTTAAAACCATTTCCAGGTGGTCTGGATGGGGTTTGAAATTATCCACATCATCCCGTGTAATTATTGAATCGAAATAAGATTTGATCGAACATTTTTCTATGAGAAAATTTGTTACTTCACGGTTTTCTAGTGTAAATAAACCTATTTTATAATTATTACTCCTTAGAATTCTTAATAACTCCCTTGCACCTGGAATTAAATCGGTTTGTTTTGCGCCTTCCATCTCATACTGAGAAATAATTTTGTCTATTTGCTTTTTAATGAGTTTTATTTTCGCTGGTTTTTCCCCCCTTGAATTTAAGTAATTTTCTGCAATCTCAACAGTCGTTAATATTCTTTGTTCTATTGAAATTAATCCTTTTGGAACTCCTAAGTTAATTAATTTGGAGATGACTTGACGTCTTGCTGACATAAAATCTATTTTAAAATAAGTTAGCGTTCCATCTAAATCGAAAATTATAGCGCAAATCTTTTTCATCAAGTATCTGATAACATCTAATTTTAAAAAGTTTTTATTTGCACCATTAACATAAAGACAGAAATTTTAAAAAATTGGAGAAAACCCACATATTATTATAAAATTAGAAAAAATTTGAACGGATATAACCGAGATTTTTGAGAATTCTCTGCATTATTTGGTCCCCATTTAGTTTGTTTTGCGCTGATAAATAAAACTTCTCGTTTTCTTTTATTTTGCTTAGAATTAAATCCTTTTGATGCAATATAAAGGTCTTAAGATCATTTACTGCTTTTAAGATATCATAGACATTCATTAACTTGGTTTCATGAGTAACGCAATGGGGATAATAGGCAGTTCGGTTATATTTCTCTGTAGAAAATATCAAGTAATCTTCAAATCGACTCATTTTTAAAGTTATACCGTATCTTTTTGCCCTTTCATATAACTGAGTCATTGGTAAAATGCAAAGTGGGGTTATCCATTTGGGAATTCCTCCCATTTTTATTGTTTCTTTAAGAAATTTTTTGTTTAAATCCAGATCTTTTTGTCTTTCCAATCCAGTTATCATCCAATAAGTCTTCGGTTGAATTCCATTTCTCACTGCATTTTTTATAACTAAAGTGCTCACCTGGGTATCATATGGTCTATTTAATTTTTGAAGGACGTAATCCGAGCCGCTTTCAATTCCAACATCTATGTTATCAACGCCTGATTTTGCTAACCAATTAATGATTTCCCGGCTTATATTTTGAGAAGGAACTAATGCAACATTAAAATAATTAAACGAATCCTGTAATTTTTCTTGACGAATTGCTTTAGCTAATTCTATGAGAAGTTTTGGATTACAGTAAACGTAATCTTGAATAGAAAAATTATCTACATGGTCTAAAAGAATTGAAATTTGCTTAATTAACCAAGAGATGGAATGAAATGCTATTTTTGACCTGGGGGATAAGCAATATTTTGATTTTGCACCAAGACAATGGACACAATTATAATTGCAAGGGCCTCGACACGTATTTATCATAGCCAAATTATACGGATTTAATGTTTTAGGCATTAAAAAATTAGGAGAATAAGGAGGTATTACATCAAGATCTTCATAAATATTTTTTCCATCATTTTTATTTATTTTCCCATCTTCTTTAGATATTGTTCCAGTAATTACTTTAAAATCTTGATTTTTTTCAATTCTAGTTACAATATCTTCCATTATTTTTTCTGCTTCTCCTTTTACTACTATGTCGATCATTTCGTTTGATTGAATTATTTGTTCTGCAAAAATTGTGGCATGGACGCCCCCTACAACAATTGGAACATTTTCATAAATACTTTTCAAAAATTTAGCTAAATCTAGGGCCCCTTTACTTAAATGAAGCCAATTTAATTCAATTCCAATTAACAATGGGCTATAATTTTTTAGAATTCCCATAAGGTGATCATTATCAAAACCTAATTTGTATGCTAATGGAATATTCCAACATTCTACTTTGTATCCTCGATTCATCAAGTGAGCACCTATATGTAGTAATCCATATCCACACATTATAGGCGACATAATTGCACGGTTTAAAGCCTGAGGTTTTAATATATTAGGAGGGTGAAACAATAGGATTTCTGGCTTCATTTTATTAGTACTCCACAAAAAATGTAGTTTTAGAGTGTATTAATTAATTTAGAAAAAAAACTAAATAAAGACCACAAAAATTGAACTACCACTGCCTAAAGACAGATGGATTCCTCCTTCCTTGACCACTGCCTGCGAGAGCAGGGCTTACACGATCTCCAGAGGCGTGACTTCCCGTAGTCCCTACGGTAGAATAATTATCGTTAATGATTGTAATTCCTTGATCGTGAAGAATGTGCAATCCTTCTTCTTTAATGTTAGTTGAGGCGTTCACGTCTCGATGGTGCGTGGCCCCGCATTGGCACGTCCAAATCCGTTCACTCAGTTGTAGGTCATTGTTTATCTGACCACACACCGAGCACCGTTTGCTGGACGGGAAAAACCGATCGACTAAGACAAGATGTTTGCCTTGCCATTCCAGTTTATACCGCAAGTACGAGATGAATTGATTCCAAGAGAAGTCTAAAGTCACGGATTTGGACAGTCCCGAATTAAATTGTTGCATTCCTTGAATATTCAAATCCTCTAAGATGATGGCGTCAAATTGGTTACTTAAGGAATGAGTAAGTTTATGCGTCCAATCCATTTTTTGATTTTGGATTTTCTCATACCTCTTCGCTAGCCTAAATCGTGCTTTGTCTCGATTCTTTGATCCTTTTTGCTTGCGGGAGACTAATTTATGCAATCGTTTCAATTCTCGTTCTTGGTCTCTATAAAAGCGGGGATTCGTTAATTTCACATTTTCATTAACGAGAAAGTTCGGAGCTGACATATCAAACGCTTCAATCTTGTGAAGCGGGATGGTATTAAGGGATGTTACATCAATATCTACCTCAATTATGATTGCAACGAAATATTTATTCGTTCGCGTTCTACTGACAGTTACGTGTTTAATCGGATGAACAACATTCCTGTCATCTCGATATTTGACCCACCCAACTTTCGGGAGTTTGATTCTCTTGGCTTTTTGATCGATTCTAATGTTGTTATTGATATTGTAGGTCGTGTAAGTTTGCTTATTCTTCTTTGATTTAAATTTGGGATAGCCAATTTTCTTCCCCTTGTGAATGCCTCGAAAAAAGTTTTGAAACGCTTGGAGGAGATTGCGGGTTTCGGATTGGAGTGCTTTAGAATCCACTTCGCTTAGGAAGAGAAATTCTTGTTTATATTGCTTTTCAGTCTTGTATCTATGGGTATGCAATTGGTCTTTATCCTCTTTAAGCTTGTTATATACAGTTTGCCGTTCTTCCAGCATTTTATTGTGGAGAAACCGACAACAGCCGAAAGTTTTATTGAGTATCTCCTGTTGTCGCTTGTTCGGGTAGATTCTGACCTTAATCCCTTTATTTATCTTCATTTTGACGTTAGACCAACACGGGTTTCTTAAATTATTATTGGTGTCGACTCTATAAAAGCAAGGGAGATACCTGAAAGTATTATAAGTATCAAAAAGAAAAATGCTAATAACTAACTGAGATATACTATATTCTTAATCCATCCACTCCCTATAGGAAGTGGCTTTCATTGAAAGTAAATCCAATTCATGAAAAAGTTTTCTGATTGAACAAAAAGTGGGAATTTTTGAGATAGCTTGATTCGAATCATAATAAAATGTTAAAAAAGGAGGTGAATTTTTAATAGAATTTTAATGTTCAATCAAAATAAGACTTGATAATATTTCTAATTTGCTTTGAAGACTGAATTAAAGACCGAAGAACAAATTTCTGAACCACTTTACGTGGATTACTGGTATATTTGATGAAGAAAAATTCCAAATTATCAATTTCGGTTGAATCTAGAAATGAATGCCCTTTATCTTCCCAATCAATGAGAATTCTCTCAGGTTTATCGGTTTGTGCTAAAGATTTATACATATAAGAGAAGGCCCCAATTAAGTAGTTATAAACGTTCATTAACATTTCACGACTTTCGTCATCTTTCGCATACTCTCCGATAATAAATCCATTACTTTCAGTCAATAATATTGCATCAGCAAAGGTTTCTGCAGCCATTTCTTTTAATTGAGCTGATAACTCACTTGTTTGTTTAGAAATTCTATTGATTCCATGTGAATATGCATTCATGAGGGTTTGAGGCTCAAATATACTAGTTCTAAAGAATTCTAAATCGAGGTCTATTGAGATGTTTAAAATTGAATTTTGTACATTCTGGACTTGCTCTTCTTTTATCTTCTCAATTTTATCAATTTTATGAAATAAGACAACCACCGTTGGTCTTTCCTCTCTTTCGCTGAGTATTTCAACAATACTTTTATAATAATCCAAGGCATCTGAATATCGTTCGGGAGCTGAAATATCTATCACATAAAACAGCAGGTCGGTGTTATAAAAAGCCTCTTTTTTCTGAAGATAGATTTTTCGATACATTTCTTGACCTCCTAGATCAAATTCATTAAAAGAAACATCAAGAACCTTTAACGATAGACGGTTGATCCCTTTTGTAGGTTTTATATCATCAAGCGCATAATTTTTCTTTTTTAATGCATTCAAGATTGATGTTTTTCCCCCTTCATCTAATCCTGCAAAAATAATTTTGATAGATTTTTCAGAATTTACCATTGTTCTCAAATCCACCTTTTTATGACTCTTATAGTGTGATTTTTATCATGCTTTTGAACTTGTTTTTAACCTTTATTTATATTTTATGTTAGCCATGAAATGATAATTGACGAACTTATTAATTTTTAATAAAGTTTAAAGCTCCTCGTTATCGTTGGATGAATTTAATAAAAAATTATGTAATTTATTTTTTAAATTTAATATATGATAACGATTTTAACCTTTAGGTCTTTCCCTCATCAATTATTTTGCTGCCAGCACATACGAGATCAATAGAATGGATACTACATCCATTTGAAGTTAAATATTCGCGAATTGGGGCATAGATTAAGTCGCCTTCCATCGTTATCTTAATGCTTTCTGTATCTCTGTCAACCTCCACTGATAGAATATTAACTCCTTCCACGCCATCTATTTCAGCTAAACCTAAAGCTAGCTCCGTTTTTGTTGGTTTGTGCAGTTTTAATACATCCAAGACCAGTCTTTTTAATCCTTTACTCATCCATTAACAATCCTTTGAATTTGATTTATTATTATTCGTTACAAAGAAATTCATTTTATTTATTTTTATTTTTTTTGTTATTATTTTATGTTACTAGTAAGAACATTAAATATCATTTCTATTTATTATAAAGTTAAAAGATATCATTCAATCAATCTCATCCATGATATTTTATGACATTTTTCAAAATTTTCTACTGTCCATTTTGTAGAACTCTTATGTACTGTCCTAATACTCAAAAAACAAAAAAATGTCCTAATTGTCAAAAGGGTTTTAAAATAAAACGTTTGAAAATTATAAAAACCACCGATTCAGTCCAGCAAGCTATCTATATCGTTCAGGCTTTAAAATTACCGCCGGAATTAAGACACATAACTATTGATTCAAAAGAAAAATCTACTAAAATAAAAGGAAAAAAAGAAAAATTTCTAGACTTCATTCAAAAATTTCAAGAAACCTCAACAATCAAAAAAATCACTATAAATTCTCTAATGAAAGAAGCTGAACAAGTAGGTTTCAATAAGGAATGGGTTTTAAAACAACTAATTGAGTTAGAAAAACTAGGTTTATTAATTCGCCCTCAGAAAGATTATTTACAATTTTTATTATAATGAAATTTAAATTAAGCAATTAATTAAACCGTTTTTTTAAGAATTATATAATATAACGAATAAATCCCGTGTAAATTAAATAGATTCTTTAATTTTTGTTTCTTTAGAAGCATTTTTTCCCACGATAATTGATTAAAAAAGGAGTGAGAGATTATGTAGAGCGAGTCGTAATTTTGTTTGATTATAAAACTAGTAAGCGATTTGGGAACGATTTTTCCCCATGAATTGTTTAAGGAAGCTTTTAATTTATTAAATTTAATCTGATTTTCTTTAATTTTAGGATCTTGCAGTTGTTTAAGGTTATTTTTGATAGTATTAATGGTTCTCACGTTTAACTGTTTCGAAAAAAGGTTTAATTCTTTCTTTTTGATATCAATCACAAAAATATGAGATAAATTTAAACTTTTTACATAAACAAAATCTAAAATCGCAGGTAATTCAGAAATACTTGTAGTTACTTGAAACAATCTGTCTATAAATTTTTGTACGGATTGGGGAAAGCTTTCTACTGGCACATTACAACTTTCCCAAATAACCTCTTCTAATTGAAAAATTTCTTTTTGAGTATATACCATTTGGTCCAACAATTTTTCTTTTGCTTTGTTATTTTGCTCTAATTGATATTTCTCACTTAATTTTTTCAGCTCTAAGCATTTTTCGTTAATTTTATCTTGATTATTTTTTAGCGCTGGACATTCAATTGGACCAAAATTACTTTTTAGTTTATTTGGCATGGTTTGTGATTTTAAAAATTCAGAGAATCCTATCGCTTCTTTTAACATTTCAGTATTTTTAGATTTTTCATATAAAGAACATTTTAATGTACTCAGGTTTTGTAGAATACTAGAAAATTTTTTAATTAGCTGTTTCTTCTTGTCAAAATTCGGTTCGGTTAGAATTAAAATCCGTAATTCATTAAAAGATTCTAAAAAGCAATCATTAGCTCCCATTAAGTTATTAGATAATAGATTTGATACACCAATTTTATTTAAAATTTCGATTTTTCTTTCTTTATTTCGAATAAGTTCTAATGCCTTCTTATGATAATAGATTGAATCATCAAAATTCTCCTTAACCTTCCATATATTTCCGATTCTTATTAAACAATTGATGTGAAGACGTTTATTATTAGTCTTTTTAGCATATCTTAAACTCTCTTGAAAATTTTCATACGCATCATCATAATTTTTATTCAAATAATGAAGAACACCCATATGATATAAAATATATTCAAAATAATATTGTTTTATCTCGTTTCCAGCTGCATAACTCCTCTCTAGAAACTCCAATGCCTTCTTCTTGTTTTTTTTACTTAGATAAATGTCACCAATTTTATCTAGAATGATAGTGATTTTTTGCTTATTTTCTAGTTTCTCAGCTAATTTTAGACCTTTTCTATAAAAATTTAGGGCCAATTTACTATTATCTTCATTTTTATAAATATTTCCTACTTCTAAAAATATATTTAGTAAGTTGCCTTCATCCTTTTCTTTCTTAGCAATTTCAATGCTTTTCATTAAATATTCCAGGGACGTGACTTTATCTCCCTTTTCTGAATATATTCTTGAAATGGCTAATTTTGCTTTTAAAATTATTGAAGTTGTTTTCGTATCCAAAGCTACTTTTAAACTTTCCCGGGAATTTTCTAAAGCTTTATCCCAATTGTTTAATGAAAGATAAACTTCTCCAACATTATTCAATTGTTTTGCTATAGCTTCTAGAATCTGAGATGTAAGGTGTGAATGTGTATATACAACTCTTTCCTTTTCAGCCCTTAAAATTTTTAGGGTATCCTGATAAGCTTCTAAAGCATCGTTCATAATTCCAGATATCTTATAAGCATCTCCGATTGCACCTTTAACTTCAGCAATTTGTAGTTGAGTCCCTCCGCCTTTTTTTAAAAATTTCAAGCTCTCTTTAAAAGCTATTAATGCCTCTTTTAAATTACCTTTCCAGGCTAAAACTCGGCCTTTTCTATAATATATATTTCCTATTTCATTTTTAGATCCATATTTTTTAACAATTTTTTCTGCATTAAGATATATGTTATAAGCCTGTTCCCATCTGTAATTTTGTTCATATTTTTCTCCATTATTAATCAGGTCTTTGTATACCTTCATTTGACGTTCAAATTCAAACGTAATAAGTAACACCCTCTATTTAAAATAAAAAAAAAAGAGTGATTATTCTTTTCGTACCTTCTCAATAATGGCTACTAAGGCCCCAATGATGATTAACAGCGCTCCAATTGTAGCAGCAATGATAGCTAAGATGAAAATACCAATAATTGCCCAGTAATCGTTCAATTTGTTGAATCCTTCAATTGCTATGATGATTATTCCCATAACTATCGCTAAAACTTCTTTAATAGGGTAATCTCTGATAATGAATCCAAAAGCATACTGCCCTACGCCTGGTGTCAGTGCAAGACTCAAAATTCCAACAACTATACAAAGAACTGCTCCAATTGCTACAAGAATCGCCGCTAAAAGTTCTAATCCCGTTTTTTTTCTTCTATATCTAGATTTTCTTTTCTTTGGCATGTTCATCCCATTATATTTAATTTAAATATAGGAATTTAATACCCTGTAAAAAAATTTTTGGTTTGGATTTAGCAGTAATGAAATTCTTCTCTAAATTTTAACTATTCTAAACCTGGAATTGAGCAGGCATCTGCTCTACATTGCTTGCAAAGGCGGAATTGAGGCAAGATACTTTCACATTGATTTCGTACATCTCGAAGCAAATCGCAGGTTGGTGGTTGGACGTGACTCAATTCAGAAAGTGGAATGAGGGGCATTACATTGTGTATGTATGCACCGGCTTCTTTAATTTTCTTAGTAATTTCAAAAATGTGAAAATCATTTACTTTCGGTATTAAAACACTATTCACCTTAACTAGCATACCTAATTCAGAGCATTGTTTTACACCCGTTATTTGATTCTCTATTAAAATTTTTGCGCCCTCATAACCCCGGATTTTCTTTTTATTATAATTTATATGCGAGTAAATATTTTTTCCAATTATTGGAGAAACAGCATTGATGGTAATGGTAATATATTTAACTCCGAGATTAAAAAGTCGCCGTGAATATTTCGTTAATAGTAATCCATTCGTGCATACACAAAGTTGAGCATCGGGATGTTTCGCATTTATCAACTCTAATGTTTCAAAAGTCTCCTTATTATAAAGAGCTTCTCCTGGACCCGCAATTCCTACCACTACTTCTTTATAGTCTTCTTCTAAAAGATACTTGTCTGTTAGTTTTAAGGCTTCTTTGGGTGACATTATCTGTTTAGAAACTCCTGGCCTTGTTGAATGATAATGCACTCCAACTTTCCTGTCGCAAAATTTACATTTAATATTACATTTTAGAGCTACCGGGAGATGAATACGAAAGATTTTCGAATGGTAAATGTGACTAAAACATGGGTGATGAACATTATCTGGATTATTAGGATGTTGACTCTTTAGAGTTTGATTCATCGGAGACACATAAAAAAGCATGAATTCTAAAATTAATAATATTTCGGTAATAATTTAGTATAATTAGATTATATTATGAAATTATATCGACGTTTCAAAATAATTAAAAACTATTCCAACTGAAATACTTCATACATTTATCAGTTAGTTTAATCCTTACTGGCCTTCCTTGAAATATTTCAATAAGTCCTTTAGATCGCAGAATCTGATAATTCTTGCTAAATAAATCGCGAAGGAGTTTAACATTATAGTTCGTTTTTTCACTTATTTCACTTAATACAAATTCGTCCTTGTTTGATTTTACCCAAAACATTTTCAGCTGATCTAAAAAACGATTTGCACTTAGAGGTAAAGGTATGTAATAATTATAATATTCTTTTAAACCACATCCACAGGTTTTCCTCTCTCGAGTTTTAATGCGAATAATTCTTTTATCACTTTTAATAAAATGTTTAATTAGGCCGCCAAGATATCTATATCCCACCTGCCCCATAATGTACATTTTCCCCCCTATCTTGGAAACAAGATCTGGAATTCTATTTTTAATTATTTCCACAAACTCTACTACGAAAATTGGGCGATAAGAATTCTCTAAGGTTTCCAAGATAAGAATTTTTATTTTTTTCGAAGTTGGTTGACTTACAGGACAATATCTGTAGTCTTTCTGTAATTCCTCTAATGGCTCATCCAAAGTCTTACATAATTTTAGATAGATCCAATCATATGCGTCCTCCAATAAAATCGGTTTGTACCACGCACCCGAAGATCCAAATTCACCTTTTATAACGTTACATAATACATTCTCCCCATTTTGTTCCAAGTAACCTTCGATTTCTTTCCATTTCAAGCCTACTACATTTGGATTGCCATAATTTAATTTAAAAAGCTCTTGAGGTAAGGATTGAAAAAACTTTGGTGATAAATAGAGTACCTTAACTGCACATTCAGGGTCTGACGCTAATTGTTGGATAAAACACAGACGGGTTACACTTTTTGGAGTATCCAGACTGAATCTAAATCGCTCAAATTGCGCAGATGTCAGTTTTATCTGGGTACTCTGTTTAAGTTCAATCTTTATAATTACACCGGTTCGCTGATTCTGCACTTTAAAGTCTATTCCAGCTGTTCCACGTCTTGTTAATACCCCTCCAATTGAAAATTTATCTAACTTCCACCGCTTATATCTATTATTTATTGGATCATATTCCTTCTCTCCTCTCAATTATACATTTTTTACAAATTTCCTCTCTGAATGTGTTAATAAATTTAAGAAATTTTGATTATTTGGATAAATTTTATCATCCTCATCTCTCGATTGCTTAGATGAAAAATTACTAAAAATATTCCTACAATCTTCTAATGGATTTTCCAGAGTTGTACATAATTTTCTATATAGCCAATCATATGCCTGACTCATTGGAATAGGCTTGTATTTTACTCCTAAAGTTCCGAACTCTCCTTTAACAACCTCAAATAATGTATTTTCTTTATTTTGCATAAGATATTCATCTAAACCTTGCCATTTCAGATTAATATGAGTTAAATCTTGAGTCACAAAGAAATTGTTAGGTAAGGATTGGAGGAATTTTGGAGATAAATAAAGGACTTTCCGAGCGAATCCAGGTATTTTTCGTGAATATGGCTGTATGTAACACAAACGAGTTACACTTTTTTGGGTATCCACACACATTCTAAATCTTTCAAGCTGGCTAGGCGTGAATCTTAAAAGCTCATGATGTTTAAATTCAATTTTTAAAATTACCCCGGAATTTTGGCTTTGAACTTCAAAATCATACCCTAATGCTCCTTGCTTTCCTAGCGTTCCTCCCGCTATAAATTTATTTATAATCCAGACACCATCACATTCGCCCTTTTTGAGTACATTTTCATAAAATAATCTTTCATTCTTCGTCAGATACTGCCATCCTTTGGTTAAGAAATCCTCTGCCATATCTGAAATTTCAGATAATGATCTCTGTTTTTTGTTCTCATACGGTAAGGAACTTGTTGGTTGCATATCTTCTTTTCCCTTTTCGGCCCTCGTTCTTACGTTCGCTGCTTCTTTAACCGCCCCCAGGTCTTTTAAGACGATTTCCAGAGCTGTGGCGGCAGAGTCAAGAACGCGCCGCTTGCCACGCTCTCGGTGGTTGGAAATGCCTGATAAGGATTGGGAGTCAGATTGCCCTGACGGCGCTTGACGCTTTGCCCTGATCTCTGCGGCCTTCTGCTGGACAAAGCGGGATAAGTCAAGGGCGTGTTCGTTCACTTCACGGTTTACGCAGCGCGAGAAACGCCACCCCTTTAACCACTTTTTCGGGATTTGATCGATTTCACAAGCCGTTTTAGTAGCTTCAAATGTACACAGTCCTTCAACAACGCAGACCTGAAAGAGTTCGTCCTGCTCCTCCTCGGATAAGTCGGATTCCTGGTCAGTAAGCGATCCACACCGCTTAACCGTATCCCACGTATATTTCTTTCGAAGTCGTTTCGCCCGCTTGCTCCATTTCATTATACCTCAACCACCAGGTAGGCAAATCACTAAGAATTGGAATTATGAATTTGATATCTAATTTTTTTGTAAGAGTACCGTATTTAAACTCCGCATAGCTCCCGCAATTATGCGGGTTATAAAGAGTATCAAAAAAGACATCTTTTGATACCACTTAGAACCAGTAATTTTCTACTACAATATGGTTTAAAAACGTTTTGTAGATTTTATACCACCCGCCGACAAAATAAAACAGGAAGGCCGAGGGGACTAATTAGGGAATGAATTGTTTTATAATCTACTAGGGAATTTTGATTACGAGATTGGGCAAGGATGAGTGATTGTCATATTTTTTCTGTCTGAATGGGTAATTCAATTCACCGACTAATCATTATTAACTATAGGATAGAAAAAAAATAGCCCTATAAAATTTTATATGTACATATTGCTTATATTCTTAATCACTTTAATCAATCACTTTTAAAGGAACTCGGAGCCTATTGATATGGTCACACAGAAACCAACCGGGATCATTTATTCGGATGATTATCTCCTTCATGAAACGGGAAATCACGTGGAAAGTAAAAGAAGATTGATAGAAACATGGAAATTCTTGAATCAAAATAAGATTTTCGATTCTGGAAAAGTGATCCATATAGAACCAACTCCTGCAAGCATTGAAGAAATAAAACGTGTCCATACTTCCTATTACATAGAACATATAAAAGAGGTATGCTCACAGGGAGGTGGTTGGTTGGATGGCGATACTATAGTATCTGAAAAGAGTTTTGAAATCGCTCTGTTAGCAGCAGGTGGAGCAATTAATGCCGGGGATAAAGTACTTTCGAATGAGATTTCTAATGCCTTTTGTTTAATTCGCCCCCCTGGACATCACGCTCGCGAAGGTGCTGCAAGAGGTTTTTGCATTTTTAATAACATAGCCATCTTGGCTCGGTCGTTACGAGCTCGCTATGATAACATTGAACGAGTATTAATTCTAGATCATGATGCACATGCAGGTAATGGGACCTCTTACACGTTCTATGATGGTCCTGATGCGTCTAAAGTGTTAGTTTTTGGATTCCATCAAATTCCCTTATATCCTGGAACTTGTTATTTAGATGAAATCGGAGAAGGTGAGGGTGAAGGATTTAATTTCAATGTTACGATGATGAGAGGCGCAGGCGATGCCCAATATCTGGCAGTAATGGATGCGATATTTTTTCCAGTAGTAAGACAATTTAAACCAGATATCATCCTAGTATCCGCAGGATTCGATGCTCATTTTTCAGATCCCCTAACAGATTTGAACCTTACTACTCAAGGATTCGGAAAAATAATCGGAAAGGCCAAAACTGCAGCAGAAGAGATCTGTAAGGGACGAATTATCATATTACTCGAGGGCGGGTATAATTTATACGCTATCTCCAGAGGAATTCTCCAAGAAATATCCATTCTAGCAGATCTCGGAATTGAGCTGAAAGACAATCCTCCTAAAATTGATTCAGATACTGAAAGATTTGGGAAAAAATTAATTGCTCAATTAAAAGATGCTTTCGGGGGCTACTGGAAATTTTAAATAAATCATCCATAAAGTATTTTATTTTTATTTAGTTTCTTTTCTCGTTGAATTCTTGTAAGAATTTCATTAAATAAATTTGAGCTAACTTCACGTTCATCCCGCAGGATCGCAAGGTGTATTGCTCCCTTAAGGATTTTATCTTTCAATTCTCGTCCAGAAAAATCATTTGTTTCTTTCGCGATTTTTGATAAATCCGCTGTAATTTGAATTGGTGCATTCCCTGAATACAACTTCAATATATCCAACCGCTCTTTAAAGGATGGTAAATCGAATAGAATTTCTTCTTCAAACCTGTTTCTCACCGCAGAATCCAATAAAGATGGAGCATTCGTTGCACAGATAGTCACGATCCCTTGTTTTGAACTTAATCCATCTAATTCAGAAAGGAGTGCATTAACTACTTCTGAAACATCCCCACGAATTGATTGATACCTTCTATCTAACGCGATAGCATCCAGTTCATCAATGAATATAATAGAGGGACCCGCATCTTTGGCTAATGAATATAATTGATGAATTCTTCGAGCTCCATCTCCAACATGGAGGCCAATCAACTCAGTAGCTTTTGTCAATAAAATGGGTACATCTGTTTCGCAAGCAAGGGCGCGTGCCATCATTGTTTTACCAGTACCTGGAGGACCATATAATAAAATATTCTTTGGTATCCAATCATCAAATTTATCTGGATTCTTTAAATATTTCATAATAATTTTACATTTGTCTTTAGCTTCCTGATTTCCAACAACGTCTTTGAAAAAGACTTTAGGATGCTCTAACATCACTGGTTTAATTTCTTGCTTTAAGGTAACACGCGTGTCCGTAGATATTTTGCCGGTCGCGTAATTCCCCTCGACTTCAATCTGGACTACCTTGAAAGCAAAATCAGGATATAGAAATTGGTCAAATAAAAACGTCCCATTTGAAACGATATAACCCGACCATTGTTCACGTGCATAAACTTCGAATAATTCGGGGTCATCACTGGTGATGACGGGCGGATTTCCATCCCCAATGGCCCGAATTGGATATCCAATCGGTTTTAAACGCAATTTGCTGATGACTGGTATTTCATCGCTAGCCCTCTTGTCAAAAAAGGTTTCAAACTCCTCTTTTTTCGGTAGGGCTTGCCGGATCTTGTGTTTTTTTCTGACCATTATATTTTCCTATAGGAAAAGAAAATATAAAAAGATAAGCATATCAAAAAGTTTGAAAAAAGGCGGGTCTAAAGTCAAACTCCTCTCTGACCGAATTAGTCAATAACATTAAATAATTAGCTAAATTTAGCTTAATTATGTCTTTATGAAAATATTTTACAATGAAAGCCATGGTTCGAATTAAAGTCTTTTGAAATGGCGATTTCTCTCTTCCTTTTTGATCAAAATACCATATCCAGCTCCACTTTCATTATTAGGTGACCCATTATTCCAACCTGTTACAATCATCACAAAATTCCTCCTTATTTCTTATTGTAATAAAAGCTTACTTAAATAAAAAGGTCGTGAAATGACCTTTATGGTGTCGTTTGTTAATTTGATCCTTAATTTTTTAACGAATAATACAAATCATAATTTGAAGAATGACGTGAAACTTATCTTTCACGACATTCGAGCTAGGCTATTTGTGCATTTACGAGATTGATCACTTCGGAGTCATAGAGGTCCCCGAACCTCTTGTTTCCCCAGCCGCCGATTAGCCGGTTCTCCAGTCGATCAATCCCGATTTCTCTTAGGGTCTGGCAAATTCGGTCGATGTTGGGAGATTCCTTTGTAATTTCCTCGATCGCCTCTTCTTTCGTGACAAGCCCGGTTCGGATGCGGTAAGACCACATTTTCCGCTTCTGTTTGTATGAGGTAATTGCGTTCACGACTCCGCCAATACGACAGTCGGTTCCGACAAGTTCCCCCGTGAACATATCCTTGGGTGGAGTCCAGCCGTGTTCTTCTAAGAGGTGGAGTTGCTGTTTCTTGGATGAAATTTCGATGGCAGGCAATCCGATGTCGTAAAAGTCGAGGTTACCTAGCGCTTCAAGCTCTTCGGGGCTTAAACCATATCGCGTGATGAGTTCAGTAACGAGTTGCATGAACTCCTCTTTTAAGGTTAGGAGTTCATTTCCTTTGGAGAATCGTTCTAGGAAGGCCAGACAATCTCCAATGGTCCCTTGATAATTGTTCCACCGAGCTTTTAGGCTGGGGAAGGTATACAGAAAGGGATTGATTAGTTTATTCTTGCGATTTACCTCGATCGTGTAGCCGCCGTAGATTTCCCAGAGGTCTAGCCCGGTTATCACAATGGGGATGTCGTATTTCAGCAGGACCCGACTTTGGATCGGGACGTGCGCGAGGCCTCCGCAGAGCTTGCATTGAATTCCTCCCGTGGATAACGTGCTGATGCCAAACCTGAATACCCGGTTCATTAGGGGTTTTGGCGCTTTGACGAAGACGTGATCGACACCTAGGCGATCCGTTAGTTCGTCAATACTCTGCTTTACACCTTTATAGAACGTACCCTTGTCTGCAGTAAAGGCCAAGGTCTTGAGATGGTATTTTTCTTGCGCCAGGATTAACGCCGCGGAGCTATCTTTCCCTCCGCTCAAACAAACCAGCGCATCGTATTCATGGTTCTCATTTTTAACCTTCTCAAAAATCTTGGGTAGCTGTTCTTTCGCGGCTTTCCGATATTCATAAAACGCCTTAGAATCCGTCTCCCAGTTTTGGCATTGGTTGCACCGTCCATTGGATGCTATTCTTATCGGCTTTTGGAGAAGTGTATCAAAAACTTCTACGTTCAAGCATGAAGAACATTCTTTTTCCATTTTCATAACCTATAACAGCGTTATTATTTCTGTTGTGAAATCCCTTAAAAACTCCACAATTTTTTTTTACACTTTTGAAAAGAGAGTAAGTTAGAGAGACGAGCCAGTTTAAGAAAACTTCATTATGAGCGGTTTGCAATTACGCACGATTACTTGAGTTTGGGTGATTTTGGAAAGGCTTCGGAGGGCATTGCATAGTATAGATAAAAAACCATAAGACACTTTCTGTATATTGAAATAAATGAACTCGTGGCTGTCGGGGCCTATACTTCTTTTTTGACCTAAACCTATTTAACTCGCTAATTTCTGTTAAGGTGCTTTAAAACCAAAACCATTTAAATATGGTTAAAAATATAGATAAAAACTATGCGTGTCTTTTTGTGTATTGAAATAAATAAACCTGAAATTATCACGAAATTTCTCCAATTTCAAGAGGATTTGAAAAATACAGATGCAAGAATAAAGTTTGTTGAAACTGAAAATATTCATTTTACTTTAAAATTTCTTGGAAATGTTGAACCTACGATCATCGATGAAATATTTCTAATAATGAAAAAGGTTCCATTTTCTGTTTTCTCAATGTCTTTTGAAACAGTAGGCTCTTTTCCATCATCTCGCCCTCGAGTAGTTTGGATCGGAATTTCAGAAGGTAGGAATGAACTCTCTTCTCTAACCTCTTTTCTAAATCAAAACTTGAAGGTTCTAGGATTCAAGTCAGAAAAAAGAAAATTTTCTCCGCATATAACTATTGGTCGGGTGAAATTCGTGAAGGATAGGAATTCCCTAATGAACATTCTGGAAAAATGGAAAAATCGATCATTCGGGAGAATGGAAGTGAGATCCTTTCAACTTAAAAAAAGTATATTGACACCAAAGGGACCTATTTACACTACCTTAAAGCAAATACAATTGTAATTTCTTCATTATGGATAAAAAAGGGGCTCTGGTTCAGTAACTATTAATTCAGATTCAATTTCAGCTATTTTTGTTGGATCAATTGGTCTTCTATTTAATTTCTTGCAATCCTCTTCAGCCTTTTTCATCCGGTCTTGACAATTTTGAAAAAGCATTTCTGCATTTTTTATATCAGCTAAAGCGTGCACGGGAAATTTTCTTTGGGCTTTTTCAAAATGAATGCATGCAAGATTATAATATGCTGCAGAAACACAAGGTGCCCTATCAATATATTTTTGATGGTCCCCCATACTTCTGTAGCCTTTCCCAAGGCACATTTCAGCAGTTCCATGAAGACTACTTGCTAATACGGAATCCTTTAAGGATTCTGCTGCTTCAGTTCCCTTCTTAGCACCACCTACAAATAATTTAGCTGCTTGCATGTACTGTGCGGCTTTTTCACTTTCACCAGCTTTTATCTCTTGGATCCTAATGTGGTAAAAGTTAATTTCACTAATGATCTTATTCATATTTATGATTTGCCTCAATAATTTGTGCTGTTTTTTGACTGTTCTTGCAAAAATTAATGCGGTACTTAGGATATTAGCAGCTTCTTTGGAATACTTGATTTGATTGTCGATATTTTTTTGTTTTAATGAATGTCTTATCAGAGCCCCGTAAATCTCTGCGGCTTCAATTAGAATGTTGGAAACTTGAATTCTATCATCTTCAACCTTAATCATATTTCCTGATAAATCTCTGATTTCAAGTATCAAACCAATTTTTTCTGAGCGAATACGTTTTATTGCCGAAGACAGAGCTAAAGCTAGCTTCAGCATCAATTTTGCATCGTTTTCAGATGGATCACGCTGACGTGTAAAGATTTCAGTCCGAATTTTTGAAATCTTATTCCAAAAGTCATATAAAAATCCACCGACTTGCAGAAACGCATCTGATGCTAGCCCTATTTTTCCATTTTCTTCAAATTCTTTTCCTGCCGAAATAGCCAAATCTATTGCTTTCTCATACTCTTCTCTTTCTCCTAACGCCAAGGCCTTCTCTAACATTTCAAGCGCAGCTGAACTTGCGCCAATATCTTCCTTTTGAGTTTCAGTTTTTGTTATGGTTTGAGAGGCTTCAATTGCACCTGATATTCTCTCTCCATATTCATCAATTAAAGGCCGTTGAATCGTGGCTCTCTGGGCTAGATCCATCAACATCTGCCCCACGAATTTATCATCCAATCCCTCAATTTTCCAATTCAATTTCGAGTAGGATGAGTTAGAGTTTGTTGGATCATCCAATTTAAAGATTTCAAAGCCGGAGTACGTACTTGAAATCTTAGAGGGATCAATCACCAGAGCAATTGCTTTATCATTTATACCTTGATATCCTATGTGATTTTTAACATCTATCGAACTCAAGAATATCTGTAAACCCGGATGAGAATGATACCATCCAACAAGAAAATATCCTTTTTCTGCCGCCTTTTCATTTACTTCGGCAGCCTCAATATAATGTTGTTCTTCAAATTCAACTTCAGTTGCCCCACCATGGACCATCGGAACGGCTTCATGGACTATAACATTAGTATCATCTATTTTTCCTACTAGAAACCCATAAACTTCACGCCATTGGTTTTGATTTATCCCTGGGTTCGCAAACCGAGTGCTGTGTAGTACTATGTCCTTATATGCTTGAAATTGTATGATAACGGTACCTGCTTCAGCTGAATCATCGGTTGGTATTTCATTCTGGGACATTTTTAAAGCCTCAAGACACATGAAAAATAAATAGAATTATTTGGTTTCTTTAGGATAATTGAATTTATATGATTATTTAATTTTGTTTAGGAGTGATTCATGATGGAAACTGCGAAAATCAGAATGGCCGAAATTACATCTAAAAATCAAACCTATCGAGAAGCTACCGCTGAGGGGACAATATATCTTAAAAAAAGTACTATAGAAAGAATCAAAACCGACTCTCTTGATAAAGGAGATCCAATTCATACTTCAGAAATTGCAGGAATTTTAGCAGCTAAACAAACTCCTCAACTAATCCCCTTATGTCATCCAATTCCAATTACTAATGTTAAAATCAATATTTCGATAGAACAAGAATTCATTAAAGCACGATGTACTGTTAAGAGTCTCAGTAGGACGGGAGTAGAGATGGAAGCCTTAACCGGAGTATCAGTAGCTCTCTTGACAATATGGGATATGGCAAAACCACTTGAGAAAGATAAAGATGGGCAATATCCAAATACTAAGATAACAGATATTCGTGTGGTTAAAAAAATTAAGGAAAATGTGAAATAGAATGTGTAATAAAAAAATTCCATCCAATCATCACGAAAAAGTGCATGAAAATGTAAAATTTTCTGTGATTATTGTAAGCGATAGGAGATATCAACAATCAAAAGCCGGTAAACCCATTCAAGATTTAACCATACCTATAACTGAAAAGGTTATATCTAAATATAGTTATGGGATACAAAGTAGATTAATTGTTCCTGATGATAAGAACGAAATACTTCGGAAATTATCGTCTTTACTCGATGAAAATGATTCAGAAATAATTCTCACGTCAGGTGGTACAGGAATTGGTCCGAGAGACGTGACTATAGAAACAATCCAACCGCTTTTTGAGAAAGAAATAACGGGTTTCGGGGAATTATTTCGATACATTAGTTATGAAGAAATTGGTCCTGCAGCGATGTTATCTCGAGCTACAGCAGGCATAATTAAATCAAAATTAATTTTTATTCTTCCTGGCAATCCAAATGCAGTTGAATTAGCTCTCAAGAAATTAATTCTTCCAGAAATTGATCATATGCTAAATATGATAGGAAAATAACTTTTAGTGATTAAATGCTTAATGTTAGATTAAAAGGTTTTAAAAAATACCATCGAATTAATGTGACTCTCCTAAAATTTTTAGATTTAATACCAAAACTTCCCCAAGAAAAAATTTTGACAGAAAATTCTCTCAGGAGAATCGTTGCTTCTGATGTTATTTCACAGGTAAACGTACCTCACTTTTCCCGCTCTGCTATGGATGGTTATGCCGTCCGTTCTGAAGATACATTTGGCTCTTCACCTCATAATCCAAAAGTGCTAAAAGTCACTGAAAAAATAAGCGCAGCAGAAACTTCAACTAAACAAATTAATTTTAAAGAAACCATTCAAGTTTCCACTGGCTCGCCAATTCCTAAGGGCGCAGATGCCGTTATTAAATTGGAAAATATTGAAAAAATAGAAAATTCAATAGAGGTTCATTTTCCAGTAACTCCAGGTCAAAATATTTCAAAAATTGGTGAAGATGTAAAAAAAGGTAACTTGTTATTATCAAAAGGCCATTCAATTCGTCCCCAAGACATCGCTCTCCTGCTGGTATGTGGCATTACAGAATTATCAGTTACCAAGCAGCCAAGAATTGCTATTTTTCCAACTGGTTCTGAATTAGTACGACCAGGACAAACACCTAAAATCGGAAAAGTTATTGAATCAAATAGTTATTCAATAGCAGCTCTCTGTTCATTATATGGTGGAATCCCCACTCGATTCGACGTTGTTCCTGATGATCCAAAAGCTTTGTTAAATGCAATTGAAAAGGGAACAACATTTGATATTATCACGTTTAGTGGCGGAACGTCAGTTGGAGAATATGATCTCCTTCCTTCCGTTATTAATTCGTATAAAGAAGGAAAAATTTTTGCTCATGGATTTGCAATCCGTCCAGGCAGCCCAACAGCTATTGGATTCGTTAATAATATCCCTATTTTTTGCTTACCTGGATTCCCAGTAGCTACAATGATTTCTTTTTCAATATTTGTAAGACCCACTATTAGGGTAATGTTAGGTACAAAATTGGATCCAAGACCCTTCATCTACGCTGAATTAACTAAAAAAATTCCATCTGCCCTTGGAAGACGAGACTTCGTAAGAGTTACAATCGAACAGAAAAATGGTAGGATCCTTGCAACTCCTACTCGCTTAAAAGGATCTGGAATAATTAGTTCAATGGTTAAATCGGATGGAATAATTGAAATTCCAGAGGACGTAGAAGGATTAGAAAAAGGGACAACTGTTACTGTTCGATTGTTCCCGACTTGGTGATTGTAATTGTCATCCAAATATTTTTTAAAAACCATTTCCTTTAAAGAAGCAAGTGATATTTTAAAAGAAAAAATAAAAATCGTTCCTAAAACCGAGGAAATTTCGTTCGAACATGCCTTAAATCGTGTTTTAGCTGAAGATATTATTTCTCCTATTGACGTACCAACTTTCGATCGGAGTTTAAGGGATGGTTTTGCGGTAATTGCAAAAGATACGTTTGGAGCAGAGGATGATTCCCCAGTAATTTTAACTATAATAGATGAAATTAGAGCTGGAGAGGTTTCCTTAAAAGTGCTTAAATCGGAGTGTTGTATGCAAATTGCAACAGGTGCGCCAATTCCTGAAGGCGCCAATGCCGTTGTAATGGTTGAATTTACTAAACGAGAAAATAATTCAGTTAGGATTTATAAGGCAGCAGCCCCAAAGCAATTCATTACTACGATCGGGACTGATATTGAGAAAAATAAAATTATTTTAAAGAAAAAAACCTTATTAAGCCCAAGAGAATTAGGAACTTTGGCAGCGGTAGGGCTTCAAAGAGTTACCGTATTTGCTAAACCAAAAGTAAGCATTTTAAGCACTGGTAATGAATTAACGTCACCAACTGAGCAATTGAAGCTTGGAAAAATATACGACATCAATGCCACAACTCTTTATAATTCGGTTTTGGAATCTGAAGGAACCCCCCTTGAAATGGGAATTTCTCCCGATGATTTTAAAATATTAACTGAAAAAATAAAAGAAATGATAACCATTTCGGATGTAATAATTATAACTGGGGGAACTTCAAAAGGAAAAGGTGATTTACTTCCAGATATTTTATCCACTCTTGATAATATTGAATTGTTCATACATGGCGTGAGGATTAAACCAGGAAAGCCGATAATTATTTCATCAATAAAATCAGAGGCTTCTTCTATTCCCCTCTTTGTCCTACCAGGTAACCCTACTTCTTGTTTAATTACATTTAATCTTTTTATTGACCCGCTCATTAGACGTTTTACCTACTCGCCCCAAAAGAAAAGCAAAATCATCAAAGCAAAATTGAAAAAAAGGATATATTCGAGCGAAGGGCGCACGGTATTCCAGCCTGCAAAAATTATAGATCCCTCTGCCAAGGAGATCGAAATTATCCCCATCCATACAGGCTCAGAATCGATTACAACTCTGTCTCATACTGATGGTTATATCATAATACCAGAAGAGATTCAATTTCTTGAAGAAAATGACATTGTCGATTTCTCTTTATTTTGATGATAACTTTCGATGTAGGAGTTTAAATAGAGTTTTTCAAAATCATCTACAATACGATCAATCTTGAGGGATTCTCTCACATGGATCGAAAATTTAATACATTACAACAAATATTAAATCACCTTACTGAAGATTCTGGATTCTTTGGAAGCATTATATCTTCGGAAGAAGGTCTTGTCGTTATGAACTCAACTTTAATGGATCCAAATATCGAAATAGAATCTCTAGCTGCAAAAGCTGCGGCAATCTTCAATGAAGACGGCGTTGTTACTGAACATCCTGAGGATATTACAATCACTTATCCTAATAAAAAAATATTCATCCAAAAGATCTCTCTGATTGAGGGAAATGGAGCTAACGCCTTTCTAATTGTTTTAATGCCACCTAATATGCGATATTTTAAAAGAAAAGTATTTAAATTGAGGAAATTTGCTGCAGCGTTAGACAAAGTTTAATAATCAGATTCTCAATAGCTTTCCAACACGAATTATAACCCAACAACCCAGAAATTGAGTAATTTATCCCTTATTCTTCTGTTTTTAATGGTTTAATTATATTGATTGTTATTAAATTTCCCTCATAACGAACAACTTAATATTCAAGAGTTTTTACAAATAACGTAAGAAGAATGATTAGGAGAAAATCCAATGATTAAATCTGATTTCTCAAGAATTAATGAAGCTTTAGAGCTATTAATTGAGCTTAAAAATACGTTTAGACAAATAATACCAACCTCTACATTAGATTCAGAGCAATTACAAAAAATTAAAAGTAAAATAATAAAATTAAATAGAACTCTTGCTAAGCTAAATGAACAATTTGGCATCGAAATTCCTCTCAAACAAAAAGGGTTTTCTGACTTAAAGGATAACCTTAATAAAATTTTATTAATAGTAAATTCACCCAAAAATCGTAAGAAATTGATTGATATAGGATTTAATTCAGAACAAATTCTCTCTACCGGAGGACCTATTACTATTGCAGACATTAAAACTCTCAATTCTAAAATGCCTGAATCTAATATTCAAAATATGAAAAAAAAGATCCAGATTTTCTGGAAAATTCTCAAATCCAAGGTGGAGAGAAAAGAATTCCAAAAATTAATTCTTCTTCTTGAGAAAGGAAATATCGCAGATGAAATCTTAATGAATCGAAAGGATAAATTCGAAAAAAATCTTTCAGTACCAGTTCAAACCATCATTATTTCGTCATTTGATAAAGTTATTGATGAGTTTCCCTCTAAATTATTTCAATAAATAATTTAACTATTTCCAAAAACTTAAATTTAAAAAATAAACTGATAGTTCTATCAAAATATCAAAAAATCATAATCTAATTAATAAAATAAAATTTTATAATTAAAATTTTTTATATCTTATAATTAGAACGAAAATATGATTATAAATCCCAATTATATACATGCGGCTATGGTCTAGTGGCTAGGACGGTAGCCTCCCAACATTGAAGGAGAAAGCTACCAACTCAGCTCAATGCGGCTGAGGTAGATACCCGGGTCCGAATCCCGGTAGCCGCATTCCTTTATTATTTGGTTAATCCCCTTTTAATACGCATTTCCTGAATAATTTCCCTCATTAAAGATTCCGGCATTATTGGTTCCCAGTGGGAAAGAAAAGTCTGCCAAAAAACGTGCCCCGAAGCCTTTGATCTTAGCACGTTTGCTAGACCAAATGTGCCTCTGACTGGAATTTGTCCTGAAATAAAAACATTTGAACCTTTTTGTTCTACTTGAGAAGTCCTTCCATTGCGCTGTGCAATAATACTACTTACTGCTCCAATGTATGATTGAAGCGTCTTAATTTGTATCTTGTATATTGGTTGAAGAAGAATTGAATTTGAAGAAAGTAATACTTCGGATATACCTTGTTTTAATAACGGGATTATGTTTAATATATTAAATTGAGATATTTCAGATTTTAAAGAAATATTTTGAATTTTTACCTTTATTCCACGGATGGGATCATGAATTAATGGTCCAAATCTAAAAATTTTCTCAAGTTTATGATAAAGTAACAAGAGCGCATCATCTTTAAATTCAAAATTATATTTATTTGGGTCTAAAAGAATTGCATTCCCAAAATTATCAGTATAAATTAAATTCTTTATTAATTTTTCATCCCAATCAATAACTTTTTGCAAAATCCTTATTCTACGATTTTTACTCATTTGAATATTTAGTTGGCCCGTTGTCAATAAAGTAACTATTTGTTGTTCGAGCGGTTCAACCTGAAAAATAATTGAATTTTGGGAATCCGCACTTTCCACGGTAATCAATTCACTTTTCTCTCGGACGCTTTCTCGATAAGTGACTATAGGTTCGGAAGTAATTACTTCCATTCCCTGCTTTTTTAATTCATTAGAAATCACTTCTAAATGCAGTTCTCCAAGTCCTGATATTAAGATTTCTCCCGTTTCCTCATTCACCGTTATTTTCAAATTCGGATCATTAATAGCGAGATTTTCGAGAAGCATTATCATCCTTTTCAATTCTCTTGGATGTAGCGGCTCAATACTATATTGAACTACAGCTTCTGATTCGTATTTTATTTTTTCAAACGGAATGGCATCTTCATAATTTCTTTCGACTAACGTGTCGCCTATTTTGGGATGACCAATGTTAAATGCAATAATGTTACCTGCAGGAAGGGTTTTTATAGTTTCGCGATGGGCTCCCATAAAAAGAAAAAGTTGTTGAATTCTGTTATATTCACTTGAAGATAGTGAGAAAAATTCTTGTCCGATTCGGAGTGTCCCTGAAAAAATACGCCCTAATGAAATTATCCCAAGGTTTTTATCAGCAATATTTTTATAAATATAGAGAAGAGCTGCTCCATTAGGGTCACACTTGAGTAGATCTTGTCCGATTTTTGAAGAAGTGTCACCACTCCACAAGCGCGGAATGCGATATCTTTGTGCTTGACGTGGATTTGGTAACTGATTGATAATCATTTTAAAAATGCTATCACTCAAGGGAAAATGTTTCTGAATTTGGGTGTAAGTATCTTTAGAATGCGTAGTTCGATAAAATTTTAAAATATCTCCAAATTTCATACTTTTTTGTAACATTTCTTCAGCTGTACATCCCCACAAATGTAAGGCTGACCCAAACCCAATATTACCCTTTTTCACATCAATTTGCCACTGTTTTTTATAACTATCTAAAGCGTATAACTCTATTAAATTATTAAAATCTTGAATTATCTCATTCAACCTAATTTCTATTTCTTTCAATGAGAGCTTTAATTCTAAAATAAGGCGGTCTATCTTATTGATAAATAAAAGCGGTTTAATAAATTCTTCAAGAGCCTGTTTTGTAACTATTTCTGTTTGAACCATACAACCTTCAACAGCATCGACTACTATTATAGCACCATCGACGACTCGCAGGCTCTGATCACGAGCCCCACTAAAATCAACATGTCCCGGCGTATCAATTAAATTAATGATAAATAATTGATCTTTGAACTCAAACGGTAAGGATATATTTGCAGTTTTCATTGTTATCCCCCTTTTTTGTTCTTCTTCAAGGTAATCTAATGCTCGTGCTTGACCCGCTAAAGAGGGGGATAATAATCCACAGCGTGCCAATAAATTGTCAGACAAGGTTGTTTTGCCATGATCAATATGCGCTAGAATTCCGACATTCCTGATATTTTCTGTATTGCGCATCAGAGGTAAGATATCCGATACTTTTTTCGTATAAGTCATTTTTCTTCTCGAGATATGAATTTTTCACGTATTAAATGATTAACTATCTTTAATTAATGGTAAATCAATTGTCAATAAATCACGTGCAATTTTTACATTTGGATAAATATTTATTGCTTCCTCTAATAGTTCATCAGTATTTGGATATCTTGAACTGATGTGTGTTAAAATTAATTGCTTAACCCCAGCTTTTTTTGCTAATTCTGCAGCTTCTAATGCCGTAGAATGCCCTCCTTCAATAGCTTTTTCTTGTAAAACATTAGCAAACATACCATCATGAATTAAGAGATCTACATTCTTACTTAGATTTAACACGTTTTCACAGGGACGAGTATCAACTGCATAGACAATTTTTCTTCCAGGCCTCTCCGGTCCTAAAACATCTTCGGGTTTAACAATTTTGTTGTTTGCAATAACATCTTCTCTGGCCTGCAGTTTTTTCCATAAATACTTAGGTATTCCAAGTTTTTCTGCTTTTTCAGCATTAAATTTTCCAGGGCGCCCCTTCTCAAAAAAACCATAAGCAATAGTATCTATTTTATGCTCCGCTGGAACACATTTCACGTAAAAATCCCGCTCATCAAGAATGGTTCCAGAATTTACTTCTATTATTTCTACTGGAAATGTTAATTCAAAATTCATAGTATCATAAATAGCATTTATATAGGTCTTCATTCCTTCTGGTCCAAAAATTCTGAGCAATT
>JABXJT010000061.1 GCA_013375455.1 Candidatus Helarchaeota archaeon
ATTATGGCAAGAATGGTCATGATGGTGGCTTGAACGGCACTCCCCGGGGGGACTGTAAAGACGCCGGGGTACAATCCAAAGCCATCGGTCAAATAACCGAAGAAACCAAAAGGCACTAGTGCAATTCCCACCATAATCGGAGTTCGCGCAGTAATCCGGCCACCCCAATGAGGATGATGGCTTGTAATGTCCTTGCGTGCAAAAATTAATCCAATGAGCAAGAATAATATTGTTATTCCAGCGAAAACGTATAAATAAATCTGCGCAAATAAATGAAACGCTCCCGCGAGAAAGAAGATTGGGACTAGCATGATGGTACTGGCAGCAATCAAATAAACCGCGAGCCGTGATCTCTCCACTTCAATCACCTCTCAGAAATCTTTACAAATAAACTCCATTATCTTTCTGAATATTAATATCCCTTATAATCGTACCTTTATAAATTGTTACTTTGAATAATGTTCATGGAACGAGCCACTTCCAATTATTGCCTGGAACACGATTGTGGCGAATGTTGCGTGAGGGGGTGGAGCGTGTTCGTGACGGAGGAGGAAATAGCATGGTGGAAAGAGAGCCGCCCAGAAATATTGAAAGGCATCACGTCAGGGGTTTTTAATAACGAGAGACGGAAAGTCCTCAAAAAGAAGAAAGCTCTCTCACCCGATGGTGAAGTCCAGGAAACCTGCATTTTTTATGATTACCAAGAAAAATGCCTCATTCACGAAGTCAAGCCGGAAATGTGCAAGAAATTTTCCTGCATTTATCATCCATTCTTTTTCCTTCGATTCCTTCATCAACTCTCGCATCTGGACGTTGATAAAATAGAAGGATAATTATATCTTGTCCAAATCTTTTAAAACCTTCTCCGCCAGTCGTTTCCTACTTTTTTCTTCGGTTAATTTTCTTTGGGCATCATCTCTTTTTTTGGCTTCAGACTTTTCGGGAATGAAAAAAGGAGCGGCTAGATGCCGGATTAAATCATTGACTTTCTTGCGGAAGGTTCGCGCAGGGGGGAGGATGGCGATTATATATGAAACATTAGGAATGCGTGCAGACCCTCCTTTAAAGAGCACGGGTTTAATTGGCTCCATGATCACCATGTGATTTTGATAATTTAGATTAAAATCGATGGGATGTGGCGACACTTTCATCGCTTGAAGGAGAGTAGATTTCAAGGATTCCATGTCGATGGAAAGGTTTGACCGCTCTACTTTTTCCACGATGGACGCCTCCTCCGAGAGGAGATAGACCGCATCAAAGTTCTCTCTATTGACAGCGAGTTCCAGGTGCGCCACGACCTCTATCATTTTCTTATTATCATCAGGTTTGTGATTACTCATTTTATTTACCTTGATTGAAAGCCACTACCTTTAGGGAGTGAATGGATTAAGAATCCAGTATACCTCAGGTTTGATGCTTATAATACTTTCAGGTATCTCTCCTGCTTTTATAGAACCGACTCTAATACTAATTTAAGAAATCCGTGTTGGTCTAACGTCAAAATGAAGACAAATAAAGGGATTAAGGTCAGAATCTACCCGAATAAGCGACAACAAGAGCTACTCAATAAAACATTCGGCTGCTGTCGGTTTCTCCACAATAAAATGCTGGAAGAACGAAATAAGGTTTATGAAGAGCTGAAAGATGAGAAGGTACAATTGTATGCCCATAAATACAGGACTGAAAAGCAGTACAAACAGGACTTTCCTTTTTTGAGTGAGGTCGATTCCAAGGCACTCCAATCGGAAACCCGTAAGCTCCTCCAAGCGTTTCAAAACTTTTTTCGCGGCATTCGAGAGGGGAAAAAAGTTGGCCATCCCAAATTCAGATCGAAGAAGCAGAAGCAAGCTTACACGACTTATAATATCAATAACAACATTCGAATTGAACAAAAAGCCAAGCGAATCAAACTCCCGAAAGTTGGGTGGATCAAATACCGAGATGACAGGAAAATTGATCACCCAATTAAACACGTAACCGTCAGCAAAACGCGAACGAATAAATATTTCGTGGCAATCATAATTGAGGTAGAGATGGACGTAGAACCCCTTACTGCCATCCCGCTTCAGAAAATTGAAGCGTTTGACATGTCAGCCCCTCACTTGCTCGTTAATGAAATTGTGGAATTGACCAATCCCCGCTTTTATCGAAACCAAGAACGAAAATTGAAACGATTGCATGAATTAGTATCCCGCAAGCAACAAGGATCAAAAAATCGGGAGAAAGCACGATTGAGGCTAGCGAAGGGGTATGAGAAAATCCAAAATCAAAAAATGGATTGGACACATAAACTTACCCATTCCTTAAGTACCCAATTTGATGCCATCATCTTAGAGGATTTGAATATTCAAGGGATGCAACAGTTCAATTCGGGACTGTCCAAATCCGTGACCTTGGATTTCTCTTGGTATCAATTCATCTCGTATTTGCGGTATAAACTTGAATGGCAAGGCAAGCATCTTGTCTTAGTTGATCGGTTTTTCCCGTCCAGCAAACGTTGCTCGGTTTGCGGTCAGATAAACAATGACCTGCAACTGAGTGAACGGACTTGGACGTGTCCATGCGGGGCAACGCACCACCGAGACGTGAACGCCTCAACTAATCTTAAAACAGAAGGATTGCACATTCTTCACGATCAAGGAATTACAATCATTAACGATAATTCTACTACCGTAGGGACTACGGGAAGTCACGCCTCTGGAGATCGTGTAAGCCCTGCACTCGCAGGCAGTGGTCAAGGAAGGAGGAATCCACCTGCCTTTAGGTAGTGGTAGTTCAATCTCTCCATCAATGTTATTAAAAGGCGAAAATAAAAATATTTAGGGACGAATTGAAACTCCACGAGTTGCATGCACGTAACATTTTTGAATGAAAGAAGATACGATGTAATGGAAATGCGCGAAAAGTATTCGGTCTTTGTGGCGGCAGGACTCATCATTCTAGAGACGGTTGGTGGAGCTTGGTTCATTATTAACGTATTATGGGTCATTGCCGTGGGGAAATGGATCAACCTACCGCTGTTCCTTCTTGACTTTTTTGGAATGATTCCAGTCTTATATCTTTCTGCTCGCATCAATAAGGAACTAACCAGAGATTCCTGATTTTGAATTGCAAAAACTACTCAATGATAAATGGGATTGGTGAGCTGTCTTAACTCATTCCTCTTCCCATTTTCGATGGAATTCCTGAATTTCAGCGATGATTTGGGCATCGATGCCGAGATCGATTAGATCTTTCAAGAATTCATCATCATACAGGTCGAGTTTTTCTTTTGGATAGATTGCTCTAATCAAATTAATTTTGATGATTGCATCAAGTTTTTTCTCAATTGCTTTCAATTTCTCGAGCACTTCACTCATTTTTTCCAAAATTTCACCTCCTTCACTCACAGCCTCCGTATCTCTTATTTATTTTTCAGCAAGATACACTCCAAAATACTGTTCAATTAACTTGTAGGCTTGATAGAACGGGCGTAAGTCTCCAGTGAAGGCCTCAAGATATTCGCGGTAATCGTACACGAAGCGGTTCAAGAATTTTTCCAGGCGGACGCGCAAGTCCGGAGTTTCCTTATCGGCGATGACGGCTGCATTTACTATTCCATATTCGACCAGAATCTTGACATCGCCATGATCGATGCTTTCTAGTTTTTGCTCGGAATGAATGCTTTCCTTTATTAACGAACCCACGGCCGATAGGGCACTCGTAATGAGATCCGCATCAATGAGGACGTCCTTAAAACTCATTTCAAAGAGGCACCGCCCATCTTGACTGATAACATACACCCCTTTTACATCCACCTCTCTTGCGAGCGCTTCCTCTAAGGGCTTAGTGGTGAGGATAATAGGGGCGATGGCGAATAATAACAGAGAAGTTACGATGAGAGCAATGGAAGCAATCGGTAATGTAACAATGAAGCCTTGAAGACCAGTGCTAATAAGTAACCCAGTATTCGTGGCAACGAAAAAGACAGCTACATATTTACCTCTAGAATGAGGAGAGGCATAATCTGCAGGAATTATATAGTCAACAGTATTAGTAATTGCATTTCCGGCGCCGAATAAAGTCCAAACAATCAGAATTGGAAGTAACTCTTCGGTTGTAGGTGAGAGAATGCCCCAAATAGTAAATCCTAATCCGAGTATTAAGAAAAATACAAGAATCATTGACTTTCGACCGTATCGATCAATACAAAAATACCCTCCGATAAGAGCGAATCCAGCTAATAGGGGGAAGTAAAGATAATAAATTAAGGTCCTAAATTCTAATGTAATGGTCCCATTGAAAAAAATTTGGATAAAGGGTAAGGCAATCATAAATAAAAGAAAAGAAATCACAAAATACATAAAAGATTTATTTTTAAAAATTGTTGAATATGAAGAAGGTTCCACTGATTCAGATCGTGAAAGAGGAACGAATAAGTATTGAAATAATAGAAAAAATACAATTAGAAATGACAAAAGAAATAGTGTAAGACCAATAGGAAATAATACAAGCAAATAAAGCATCCCGAAAACAATTATAAAGGAAATGAAGTAAATAAATCCCTGTAACCTACCACGGTCTTTAGGATGGGAAATATCTCCAAAATAAGCGCCAATGGAGATATTTGTTATTCCAAATGCTATTCCTTGAATTATTGTTATCAAAAAAATATCAATGTTGGGTCCTATAAAGGAATATCCCAAGTTAATTTTCAAGATTGATAAAGTAAATCCAAGCAAATATAATATACAGCCGATTGATATGAATATTCTGCGATTTAAGAAGCGATCAATGAAAAATCCTGCTAATAAGGCGAAAATAAGAGAGAGAACAATAAAAACCAGGCTATAAAAAATTGGAGGATCTGGAAGTGTAAGATGTGATAGTATCAGTAATGTTCCTTGCCAGCTCACAAGGTTAGCAACACATATAAAGAAATATGATAAATAGGGGCGCCTAGAAAAATTTTGCCAAAAAGATTTCTCTTCCATAGGAAAGTTCTATATCGATACTAATTATTAAAAATTTTTAATGGAAAAAATGGACCTTCACGTTCATACGAACTTCTCTGATGGCAACTCTTCGGTAAAAGAGGCGATCCAAGTTGCGCAAACAAAAAACCTTATTTTTCTAGCAATTACAGACCATTTTACCACGACATGGAAACAATCAGTAATAGATACCATTGATCAGAATAATTTCGAAGCCTATCGGCAGGAGATAATAAACGAACGCGAATTAGCACGATATAATTGTTTAATTGGAATAGAAATCGATGCAGGCTCCAACTTTAACGCCATCAGGCTGATTCCGTTCAATCAGTTTGAAATCGTACTTTTTGAATACGTGGATTCAATCGTTACATTAGAGAAACTCGAATCACTCATTCAGGAGTTAGAACTACCTTCCATCACTGCATTGGCACATAATACATACTTCAAACTCGCCAATTTAGAAAAGCTCAGCACGATACTTGTCAAGAATAACATTTATTTTGAAGTAAATTCCCGATATTTGAGTCATTTTGATAGCAATGCAATAAATCGACTCAAAATTTTAAAAGATCACGGCGTGAAATTTACGATTGGTTCCGACGCGCATGATAAAACACGAATCGGTGATACGGACCTCGCGCTATCCCTATTAGAACAAATCGATGGCGTTGAAAACTTGATTGATTTAAGTGATTACAAACTAATTTTTTAAGTCGCCGAGTTTGCCCCTTGATAAATCTTATAAGGCAACATCGCTATTTGTGCAATAACAGTTTTTGAGGCTGTGAATGATGTCGGAAATTAAGAAGGAGACGCCCTCTCAAGAAGAGATTGACAAGATGTTAAAAGAATGGAGCACGTGGACCTGTGATCCCAGCACGTTCGATTGGGAATATTCTGATACCGAGATCTGTTTCATCATTGAAGGGGAAGTGACAGTCAAGACAGACACGGGCAAAGTAGACATTAAACCAGGCGACCTAGTGACATTTCCCAAGGGACTTAAATGTGTGTGGAACGTTAAAAAGCCGATCAGAAAGGTTTATACATTTAAATGAGTTCCTAAATGGGTGTTGACGCCACTGAAGGATAAAGCTTTTCAGATTCGCGAATTCCGGGAAGGAGACTTGGACGATGTTGTCAACATTAATCGCGCGTGTCTTCCCGAGAATTACCCTAGTTTCTTTTTTATGAGTATCTTTTATAAATTCCCGAAAAGTTTTAGGGTGGCAATACAAGAAGACAAGGTCTGTGGATATTGCATGTGGCGCATCGAGAAAGGATTATCCAACTTCGCACTGCGTTGGACAAAAAAAGCTCACCTTGTAAGCATCGCGGTGCTTGAAGAACATCGCAGGTACGGCATTGGAGAAGCCCTTCTCCTGAAGGGGATGCAGTCAATGAAGGAGGACTACGACGCCCCCGAATTCATTCTTGAAGTCCGCATGTCAAATACTGCCGCGATTGCCATGTATGAGAAAAATGGTTATAAAATTGTTAAGACATTGGAAGGCTATTATCGCGATGGCGAAAGCGCTTACATGATGGCAATACGAATTTAGTTGCTACTATTTAATAGATTTATATATAAATAAGACAATAGATGATTATTTTAACGCGATCATTAGGTCCGATTATTTTTGAAAAGGCAAATCTATTGTTATTGCGATTAAAAGCATTTAAATAACCAAGAAGGAAGATATAAATCTAATGCCTCGGAGAATACCAGATCAATTTGAAAAATACTGTGCAAATTGTAAAAAATTTTATTGGTCATCTTTCGTCATACCAGAAACTTGTGAATCGTGCAATTCTGTGCTCAAAATTGTTTTAATCTGCAAGACTTGTAAACAAAAATACATGGTGACTGAAGTAAACATTAGAGATAAATGTCAAACGTGTCAGATGCCCCTAAAATTAAATTATTATGGTTTTTTATAAAAACGGGCTGTTCGTGAGTTTTGCAAGTTCATTCTTCATTTTCAGAAAGATATTTAACTATTTCTTTTTTGAATTCAGAAAAAACTTTTTGAATATTCTTCATAAGCGGCTCTAATTTTGATTCATCTAGGAGAAAACCATACGAATGCGTAAAAAAATGACGAAAATACAAATAATTCCCCAATTTATCCGCTATTTCTATCGAAATTAGGTTATTTTCAACAGCTAAGTTAAGTAAATCCCTATGCCACGTGGGCGAGTCAGGGATTTGTACATTTTTACTAAGTAATGATTGTTTCAAAATATTTTCTACGCCATTATAGATATTTTGAAGATATGCCCCTATCCCTACAAGAACTACAAGCTCCTTATTTGGTCTGTCCTTGACTTTCTCTAATTCAGTTAAAACTTTTGTTATATTTTCGATCTCGGCATCAATCTTATCTTTTAAACTAGCCATACAACACCAAACCATCTTTTTCAATGAGTTCAGTAAATAAGCATCTTTGACTTAGATCTATGACATCCACTGGTTTGGATAAATCTCTGTATACTTTCCAACAAAATTCAAAAAAAACTTCAGGAGCTAAACCTTTAACGCCTATATCTATGTCTCTTGCGTCTTCTCTTTCCTTCGATGAACCAAAAAGGATGACCTTTTTTAATTTATATTCTCTTGCATGAGTCAAAATGACATTCAAATCATCATCAGATATCATTGGTTTTTATAATTCCTTTATCATATTTAAATTAGATAAAATCTTCAAAGGGGCTATTTGTGAGGACCTCTGTCGAATTAGAACGCAAATGAACAGTATCCTCAAAATCAATTGCTCCCCATCCAGGGATTATTAATTTTGGTTCAAATGCTATGACCATTCCCTCTTGAAATTTCTCCTTGCTATGTTCTACAATCCCTGGAGGTTCATCCAGCTCCAAACCAACCCCATGCCCTAAACCTTGTCGATACCCATTAAAACCTTGAAAAAAATCTTGATAATCGCCCATTTTCTGTTTGACTTCCTTGAACAAGGTCCCAATTTCTTTCCCGACAAGCACTTGGTTTTCTATATGTTTCAAGGCGTCACGCACGGTGTTGTACAACTTCATAAATTTCTCCGTGGGTTTGCCAATAAAATACGTACGAGCGTGATCTGCATGGTACCCCTCTACATTGGTGGCAAAATCCAGAACAAATATATCTCCATCTTTCAATACGCGATTTGAGGCGCTACGCGGGGTTGCATTTGTTGCCCCCACTCCTGATAGAATTGGATAATCACCTGGCGTGTATAGATTCTCCCCACTGGCAAGAACAAAACCATTGGCATCCCAGTATAAGTTAGTTGCAGGATACCAGGATCCATTCAATTTAGCTTCTCGCGCGACTTCGGCTGCGACCTCGAGTTCAGTAATGCCAGGGCGTAAAGTTTCGCGACAAATTCGCTGAACATTAACAACAGCTTTCGCAGATTTTTTCATACTTTCAATTTCTTTTGCATCTTTAATCATACGGAGTCTTGAAAATAAAGGATTAATATCAATAAATTCGGCATTCAACGCTTTTTTTAATTTTAAATATTGATTGACCCTGACAAAGTTCATCTCGATTCCAAGTTTTCCTCGATCCAATTTTCGCGCTTTGATTTCTTCAATAAGATCTTTTGTTGATCTTAACTGCACCACGTCTTCAATCCATGTCTCATTTTTTCCTCTTTCAAAATTCCGTTTGATGAAAATCCTGGGGTCCGAATCGAGGGGGATCAAACAAATCGAGAATTGGGCAGTATTGCTCGCATAATAAATATTTCGGGAGCCAAATAGAATTATACAATCGATCTGCTGCTTTTCCATTTCCGTTTTAATCTTAGCAAGGCGATTCATACACTCACACGCAATTAAATTCTTTAAAAATCTAACGTAGCAAGTCCACTTTATTCGGTTAATTTGAATAGTTCTCTCAAGCTGGCGATGAGCTTGGGATCTTGTGTAAGGGTTAAGAACTCTTTGCGATTTACATGAATCAGGTTAGTGATTTCTTGACTATATTTCTTAACGAGTTGATTTTTTCTTTCGGAGCGAGCTTTTTGGAAGGCCATATAGGCAGTTTTTACAGCGTTAAAATCGCTCAATGGGAGTTCACCGATTTTCTCGATGATATTGATTTGTTTCGTGAGAATTGTGCCCTCTTTCTTGATTCGAAGCCTCGCCCAAAAATGTTTTCCACTCTTTTTTCCGAAATGTATTATCAATTTTTCCCCTTTTCCAGAAAGTTGAGAAAGCCCAAGCTCTAAATCACGAATAAAGTCGTCAAAATATTTCGCGATCAACTCTAATTTAGCATCCAATGCGAGAATAGCCCGATCACTCAATTTCGTTTCGAGTTGCTTCAGTTTTTCTTGTTGTATGACGATCATTTGCTTATTGCTTTTGAGGGCCTCTGCTAAATTCGCCATTCTACGTAGTTGTTCAGGTCGAATGTCGCTAGCGTCCATTTTCTCTAATTCCCGCAATTCATAGACGAGTTGCAAGGCATTTTTCAATGAATTTGGAGTTAATTTATCCATATCTGCCATGGAAGATTCGACGATTTTAATTACTTCTTCAAGGGTTTCCTTTAATTTATTCGTTTTAACGGTTACACTGACACTAGTTTCCCGCTCGGGCTTTATAAAATCCGGAACTATTGGTCCTGAAGGGCTCTTAATTTTGAGAGGAGGAGATGGGACTGGCTTCCCCATCGCTGCAGGTGGCGCAGGTCGGTCACTTGCCGAAGGCGGGGCAATGCTTGGTGGTGCAGGTCTACTAATTGCTGAAGGAGGAGCTTTAGGAGGTGCACTAAGGGGAGCTGAAGGTGGAGCTTTTGGGGGTGCTCTGGGCGGTGGAGATCCACCAGTAACCATTGCAGGCGTTCTCCCCTCTAATTTTGCAGCTAATGCACTCACCTTACTAGTTGTAATTTCTGGTTCTGGTTCCGGTTCAATTATTTTGGTACTTATTAAGCTCTCAATCCAAATTTCTTCTATCCCCTTCCGGAATTTTTTAAATACGTTTTTGGCTTTGAATTTTTTCTTCGAGAGTTCTTCCCTAATGACCTTCTCAAATGTTTTACTCACGCCATCCATGAAGGAAGAGAGTTTCAAAATTAAAGTTTTAACTTTGACCTCATATTCTTCTGGGTTAAGTTTCATTAGTTCATGAAGCTTCCGTTCTGCATTAGCATTGATAATATCAATCAAAGTAATTTGGCTTTGCTCTAAGAATAGATCAACAAATTTAATTGGCGCAATCTTGTTTGCTTCTAAAATATTGAATACTGGTGACTTTTTTATTTTTGTGCTTTCCAGGAATTTCATGAACTCAAATTTTATTTGTTTTTGGAGTGGAGCAAGCCGCTGATCCGCTTTAGGAGGGATGGCTATTTCTTCAGCAACTTCAATTTCAGCCTCTGGCTTAAGCCTCTTTCCTAATTGGCTATATAACTCATATACTCCAGGCCAACTTAAATAACCAATTAAGTATTCCTTAAATTTTTCCGTATCTATTTTAATGGCTCGATTTATAATTAACTGAGTCATATAAATGCCCAAGCCGGCAGGAATTCCGTGAAAAAGTTCTAAAAGGTTCTCAAGCCCTGCTTTATTTTCTTCAATGACGCGATTGAGATACCATCTTGAAGTGTCATCAAATATCTGCTTCAAAATTTCAATGTTCCGGGGTGCTTTTTTCCTCTTCTTCTTGGAAGCTTTTTTCTTTACCTTCTCTTGTTTCGATGGGATTGCTTCCTTCGTCTCGAGTTGAACGAATTTCAATGGCTCAAAAATAATTTGAAGATTCTTTTTCAGCTCTTCATTCTTAAGGGCTTCTTCAGTGCTTTCCGGGATTAGTTTAATGACATTTTCAATTTTATGGAGGGTGGAAACATGTTCTTTCTTTAAGGGTTCCTGATTTTTTAATAAATTGGAAATCTGTGCAATGATGAAAAACAGATAGGGCTTTTCGCTAATCTCTTTTATAAGATTTTCTAATTTTTCACGTTTTTCTTTTGAAATGAATGTCTTCTTTTCAATTTTTCCAAGTTCAATTGCTTCATTGATGATTGCTTTCGCTTTATTGACTATCTGCATTGCATCTTTTTGGATCAACTCGCCTCCAACACTTAAAAAATACACCGACTCTAAAACAGTCTCAATAATTTGGACACTTTCGGGACCAAACGTCATTAATTTACGTTCTTCATCAAGGGATTGTTTCTTTCGTACCCATAAAGAATAATCATTGTGTTTGCCTTCAACATTTGGTTCTATTTTGTTAAGGGTTTTTTCAATACTCTTAATCTTATTATCTAGGGCAGTAGTTTCCTCAACTGATGTAATGAGAAGTTTGGGGCTTAAAGCCCCGGACAGGGCACCATAGTACCTCATATTTAACCATAAAGCCATTAATTCGGCAACATTCTTTTGTGAAAAACCTTTTTCTATGGCAAGTTCTAAATATTCTTCGGTCGTGAAACCTTCTCGGATTCCGCGAGGTGTTCGCAGTAATATTTCACGACACTTACCTAATAAATCTGGAGAATAGATGCTAAAATATGTTAATAATCGCTTTTGAAATTCTAAGGCTTTCATTCTATCTTCTAATGGACCAAGAATTGCCGAGATGCTACGAAGTTTATTTTCTATGGCTTGTAATAACTTCAAAGGTTCTAATTTCTTGAATTTCTCGCTTTTATTTGCAGAATCCATCTCTGGAAAGTACTTTCGCATGAATTCGTTGATACTCATTTTCTGATATGGCCAGATAACACTATCTTTCTTTAAAAGTAATCCTACTTGAGATAAAGCTTCGGATAGTTTCTCAACTTTATTATTTTCTTCTACCACTTTCCATATCATCCAAATAATTCAAGCCTATAGCCTAGACCCTGCTTTTTAAGCTCCACTTCCTGATTCAGCTCTTTTACCTGAAGTAGAGGAATGGTCATAATTGTAAAATGCATGATTTCATTAAAACTTTACAATATTTAACCAAAAAAAAATATTTAAGGAACCATTTTGTGGCAAAAGAATAGCCCGGCTCTTTTACCTAGATTGAAAGCCACTCCCTTTAGGGAGTGGATGGATGAAGAATACAGTATATCTCAGTTGTGTATTAGCATTTCTCCTTTTGCTGCTTATAATACTTTCAGGTATCTCTCTTGCTTTTATAGAACCGACTCCAATAATAATTTAAGAAATCCGTGTTGGTCTAACGTCAAAATGAAGATAAATAAAGGGATTAAGGTCAGAATCTACCCGAATAAGCAACAACAGGAGCTACTCAATAAGACTTTCGGCTGTTGTCGGTTCCTCCACAATAAAATGCTGGAAGAACGGCGAACTGTATATGACACGCTTAAAGAGGAAAAAGATCATTTGTATGCCCATAAATACAAGACTGAAAAACAATACAAAAAGGAATTTCCCTTCCTAAGCGAAGTAGATTCTAAAGCACTCCAATCCGAAACGCGAAATCTCCTCCAAGCATTTCAAAACTTCTTTCGAGGCATCCGCACAGGAAAGAAAATTGGCTATCCCAAATTTAAATCAAAGAAGAAAAAGCAAACTTACACGACCTACAACATCAATAACAACATCAGAATCAATCATAAAGCCAAAAGAATCAAACTCCCGAAAATTGGCTGGGTGAAATATCGAGATGACAGGAATGTTGTCCATCCGATTAAACACGTAACCGTCAGTAGAACGAGAACGAATAAATATTACGTAGCAATCATCATTGAGGTAGAGATTGATGTAGAACCCATTACTACCATCCCGCTTCACAGGATTGAAGCCTTTGATATGTCAGCTCCTAACTTTTTAATTAATGAAAATTTAGAATTAACAAATCCCCGCTTTTATAGAAATCAAGAACGAAAATTGAAACGATTGCATAAATTAGAATCCCGCAAACAAAAAGGATCAAAGAATCGAGAGAAAGCACGATTGAGGCTAGCGAGGGGGTATGAGAAAATCCAAAATCAAAAAATGGATTGGACACATAAACTTACCCATTCATTAAGTAACCAATTTGATGCCATCATCTTAGAGGATTTGAACATTCAAGGGATGCAACAATTTAATTCGGGATTGTCCAAATCCGTGACTTTAGATTTCTCTTGGTATCAGTTCATCTCCTATTTGCGGTATAAACTGGAATGGCAAGGCAAACCTCTTGTGTTAGTTGATCGGTTTTTCCCGTCCAGCAAGCGATGCTCGGTGTGCGGTCAGATAAACAATGACCTGCAACTGAGCAAACGGACTTGGACGTGTCAATGTGGGGCAACGCACCACCGAGATGTGAACGCCTCAACTAATATTAAAGAAGAAGGATTGCAAATTCTTCACGATCAAGGTATCACAATCATTAACGATAATCATGCTACCGTAGGGACTACGGAAAGTCACGCCTCTGGAGATTATGTAAGACCTGCATTAGCGGGCAGTGGTCAAGGAAGGAGGAATCCACTTGCCTTTAGGCAGTGGTAGTTCAACTGAAGTAGACGCATGGTCATAATTGTAAAATGCATGATTTCATTAAAACTTTACAATATTTAACCAAAAAAAAATATTTAAGGAACGAATAGCCCGACCCTAGATCAATATGTGGTAAATCTAAGTTTCTTGATCTAAAACTTCCCCCTCTGCAACCCCTTCCAGAAAACGCTTTTCCTTTTCCTTATGTAACTTCCGCACTTTGAGTTTCATTTCGCGGTATTTTGGTCCATCCAACGGATAGAAATACACTGCGATGAGGAGAAGAACAAGGACCAGAGCTGGGACGACACTCATTAGAAATCGAATCCCGAACAGCGCGTTGGCAGGTTGGGGCTGCGGAATCGCACTTCCATCAACAATGACAGGCTCCACAAAGGCGAAAACCGCCACTAACATCCCTGTTAGGGCCCAGACCGCAACGGATTCAGCTGGCTTGGTAATGAGCGCATTTACTCCGAAGAAACTCGCCTCACGCCGTGTGCCCGTGCGCAGCTCATCCTGATCCGCAATATCTACGATAAACGGGTCAAGATATATTAAAAATGCCGAAATGGCAAACCCGATAAGTAATATGGGGAGAATTACTTCCCAAAGATTTGTAGGGAAAAAAGCTAACAACAATCCCCCACTCAAAAGGGGGATACTAAACATTAAGGATTTCCGCATTCCATATTTCCCCGCCAGAACCGCGAATACAAAGGATCCAAGTAAATTTCCTAGCATATAAATTATGATAGGAATCGATGCATTGAATCCCTTGAGGTCTAACACGTAATCTATGTAATATGCAACACCTGTCCCAACAAAAGTCGAAAGAAAGACGCCAATGAATATGATGACCTCCAGAATAATAAAAGCCCTGCTTTTTAATGTATATTTTATTGAATCGAAAAATCCTAACGGTTCATCTCGTGAAAACATCAACTTTTCTTTAAGATAATAGGACATAATAAAAAGTGTTAAAAAACATATAATGCCTGTAATGATCACAAAAATTTGAAATGGGTCAATTGGGCGTTGTAACGGTTGATCATTATATAAAAGCATCGGAGGTACGATTGCCGCAATTGCTGAACCGATTCCAGAAATCACCCCACTAATGAAGGAAATTTTGGTTCGATTCTTTGCTGTTAATGCTAATTCTCCCAACAGTGATATATTAACAATGACAACTAAAGTGAAGAACGTGTCGTACAAAAATAATGTCAATAAAAGATAAAGAAATAAGCCAATTTGATTTGTACCCGGGATAAATGATGCATATAGCATGATAAAAGAGATTGCGAGAAAAGGAGCTCCGTAACGCATGTAGGGAATTCGGCGCCCCAACTTATGCTGTGTCCGATCGCTCATAATTCCAAAAAGCGGGTCATTTATTGCATTCCAAATGGCAAAGATCATGAATGCCAGGCTGATGTATTCCCAACCTAAACCGAGCTTAATCTGATAGAAGTAAACTTTGAAGCCGCCGACGCCCGCGGCCATAACCCACCCAAACTTTGAAAGCCCAAAATAAATGGTTTGTTTTGTGGGGAATTTCTCTTCAAATCCACTTACACTATTCGAAGGTTCTGGTTCATCGCTCACTATAAATTCAATCCTCAATCTGCTTGCATTACTTCCCTCCTGATGGGTTAAAAGATTAACTCTTTCCGAATGGGATTTATGTAAAAATGCTATTAATTATTACAAAGTGCTGTCAATGCGTCGAACATATTGTTCTATAAATTCGCAAACTTGTTGGAAATTTTCCTCATGCAAGGCTGCAATATTATCCTTTGGTGAATGAATAATAAAGGTATTGGTAGCAAACCATATGAATTCATAGCCTTTATTTTCAACCGGCACGTGGTCACTTGAAATTTGTAGCAGAGGTGGGATTGCCTGCATCTCAAGTGGTGCTCCCGTTTCCTTAATAAGAGTTCTAGTATGCTCTTCTAAAAAGTTGGACCAATGCTTTATTGGTAGTCCAATTCCATAAATAACTTTTCCTTTATCGGCAGTCCCAATGCTATCCACGATTATAAATCGCGTGTTTTCTTTAGATAGCTTGCAGGGATTTTCTTTCACAAAATAAAACGCCCCATAATCACCCCATTCCTCTGCACCAGTGGCAACAATGATAATTCGGGTGTTTTTTATTGGCTGTTGAGAAACAGACAATGCTAAATGATAACACTGCGCCACTGCGGAGGCATTATCAATGGCTCCATCTGATTCATTACCTTTCACATTTACTAGTTCGATGAGAGCAATGCAAGCTATTGGCACGCCCCAAATCAATTGGAGTACAGATCCTGGGGCTGTATGAAGAAAATAAACGGGGATAAGATAAATTAGGCTGTGCAATGCGAATATGACCCCTCCTAAGAATCCTGCTATGTAGCCCAGTGCTTCGATGATTGGTGAAAGCCTGTGGGAAATAGAATCATAATGTGCTAAAAATACTAAGTTTTGCTTAATTTCGTTGGACGGTTTGAGATCTATCCAAATATTTCTGGCAGATATTTGGTTCCCAAGCCGTTGAACGCGAAATTGCAACATATTGATTAATTTTCGATTAAAAAATGAGACCGCAAATAATATTATTGAGAGTATTAATACCCCATCATAAACTTTAAAAGATAATAATCCAAAACTAATGAGAATTAACACGCCAATAGCAGGATGTATTATTTTCAATACTCCATTCATATAAATACGGCTTATCGAAAATTCTTGATCCGCTACCTGAGTTCCGGGTATCTCAGAAAATTTTTGTTTTATGAGTTTCTGAGCTTTTTGATCTCCCTCCATTCCTGTTGCCCGCGGAAAGGAGAGTTCATGTAAAAATCCAATAATCTTTTCGAAATCTACCATTTTTCTTCCAACTATTTATTTGAATTTGATAGATTTTGGGAGTATATCTCGTAGTTTATCGACAACTCCAAGATATTTTAAGCGAAATGCTTCCGCGAATTGAATATTCCTCCGCATTGGATGCAATTTTCTAAATATTTTTGCAGCTTCTTTAGCGATTTCTTTACAAATTGTCGGCCAAACTTTTTCTTTCGGTAGTTTAAAAGCTGGAAATTCCACTTCTAATGGTTCAAGCCTTTTGATCCCCTCTGTCTGCATTAGATTCAGCTGTGAATCATAAATTAATCCAAGCTCAATCTTTTTTTCTAAGGGTACTCCTCCAATATCCACAAAGGTATCAGGTTCTGGAGTCATGTAAAAAAGAACGCGAGAAACAAAATGTTGATCCACTCCCTCCTCGCTTAATTGTTTTCGAAACACATTTGGATACGCAGCAAGTGCGGCCGCCTCGAATCCGGTCATCGCGACCAACCGATGATCTACATTCTCTTCATTTTGCACATTCTTGGGATCGACAGTAATAACCGTAACAGGCTTATACCTCCTTATCAAGCGAACCATATCTTGAAGTAATGGTATTCTATCCCGTCCTGGATCCAACCCTAAATCATTATAATTCCATTGTACAATATGGTCATCGTCTAACCCCAGGAATTTCATTGCATTCCTATGTTCCTTCGCCATAATCTCTCTGATTTCATTCGAAGTAACATTCATATCAAGTGTCGAGTTATTGCCCGTAGTGACCGTGCAAATCATTATTTCGCGACCTTCCGCTATCCATTTAAATACACTTCCTGAAATTTGAAAGGCTACATCATCTGGATGCGGTTCAAAAATCAGAATTTTCTCCTCTAAAACACCCATTATTATTAAACTCCCAATCCTATGCTAGAATGCATAAATCCAATCTAATATTCCTTGGATTGAATACTCACCTTCTTCATCAAATACCCGATTTAGAGACCAAAGTCCCTTTAACAATTCTTCCCTTCTTACATAATCCTGTACAAGTTCTAATGCTTTCTTATAATCTTCTTCTTTTATACCTTGATTTTTCGGTTGGTATTGAATTCCAACCCTATCAAAAAAATTTTGTAAATCATTATAATCAAAAACAGCCTTCTCTCTTTGGAGTTTCAATGCAACTAATACATTTAATGCTATAAGGTTTCCATGGATGTATTTATCATGTGTATTGTTTTCTAAACAATATGCAAGAAAGTGTTCTGATCCTTCTTCAGGTCGAGCACTCCCCCATTTCTCGCACAGTTCCACCTCATCAACTTGTCCCTTTATCAAAGCTTCTATTCCTTTATTGCTCACTTGATTGATTTCATCTGCCTGTAACATTAGTTTTTGAACGATCTCTTTCGCTGTTACGAATATATTTTGATCAAACATTTCGTTAAAATTCTCTTTGGCGATTACCCAATCACCTAACGCAGAAGTAATTGAAATAATATCTGCTATCCCTGCCCAATTCAAAACTTTTGGTGCCTTTTTAATTAATTCATAATCAATGAGATAGCGTTGGGCCCTCACGTCACCAATATACTTCACCTTATGATTCACTCGAACTGCAATAGATCTGCACAACCAAGCATCAACCGAAATAATCGAAGGCGATATTATTAATGGAATTTCCCATTTCCATGAAAGAAATTTAGCAGTGTCGCAAGAAGTTCCCCCACCACAGCCTATTATATAATCAACACCTGTCTTTTCCCTTTGTATAAGTTCCTCCAAGTTCTCTAGCTGCGTATCTTTGTTAAATATTACTTTCTTTGGAGGATTGGTGAGTTGTTCTTCTAGAAATCCCCACGGTTCCTCCATTGTAACTAATATGTATTCACCAATTGCATTTAAGACTAAAGGGAGAAGACCATTCCCCAGTTCTAACTGAATTTTCTCCATTAGGTTAATTTTTAGATCTTCGAGTAAAAAAGAATTTGCTCTCACAAAAAAAGAGAATGATAATTAATAAAGAGGTCAAAGAGATCTAGGCACCGGCCCGAAATCTGGAAAGCGTTGAGGTAGCCCGGCCCGGATTCGAACCGGAGTCCAGGGGTTTCTCTCACATATCGAGACCAGAGCCCCCGATGAATGGCCTGAATAATTTGGCCGCTACACTACCGGGCTTTATTTTTCCAGCATTTTAAGCAGCCCTGGACACAACCAATATACTAGTTGTCGCCAATCCACGTCAATTAATCGGCGCCGCTCTAGCCAACGAAGGTAAGCACGGGTTTCATAAGATCCCTTTTCCAATCCCTTGGCCACCAGTTCCACGCCTTTTACTTTCCCATGGTATTCATGTAATGACAAAAGAATTGGCCACACTTTATCTACTAATTTCACGATGACCTTCATGAGCACTCTAATGACATCTTCATAGTCTAACGAAGTAATTGAATAGAGCTGCTCATCTCCGATGAATTTGAAAAACTTTTTGAGTTTCTCGGAGGATCGTGCGTTCGAGAGATCTTGTTTATTGGCTGCGAAAATGTATGGTACTTTTGTGGGTGAAAGATAACCTGTAATCTCTTCATAGAGGTATTTAACGCGATAATCCATCAATTCATCCGCAGAATCAATCAAGAATACAACTGCATCTGCCCCTTTTGATACTATTCGACGGATAATATCAAAACGTGCCAAGCCTGGAGTTCCGAATAAGCTTAAACGGAGCCCTTTCAGTTCAACGACCCCGAAGTCCATCGCTACGGTGGTAAGATCGTCCGTTCCTCGGTCAATATTGATTGCAGGACGTTCACTCTTGCTACAAGCTGTGCGTACGAAGGTGGATTTTCCCGCATGGTATTCGCCGGTGACCAAAATTTTCATCTAATGCCTCACTATGTTCTTCTCGCGCTATAGGGACTTTGCAATCCTTGATCTCTATAAAATATAATAGGTTATAAATCTATTTACTGAAATCTCCATATTAAATACACAACGGAACGCTATAAAAAAGGAAAAAAAAGATTAGTTATTTTTTCTTAATGTAATGGTCCCAGATATAGCCGTGGACATCAAATAAGACAAGTAATGCAATCATGGTAATAACTAAGAAGAATATGAAAAGATCCAAATCCGTTGGTACGTGCCCAAATAGCGCTGTCAAATTGATGACAAAGTCGTTCATCTATGGCCACGTTCCCGGTAGAGTTTGTCCGTTCAAGTAGTAATAAAAGAAATCCTCCAAGGTACTAAATTGAATCAACATTCCCGCCAAGAAAATGTTCCAACTTTGCCGTTTTCTGCCACCTCCAAATTTCCAACCGATCGCAATGATTAGATAGAGAAATACCGAAAATAATCCCCAGAAGAACAGGTAGTACATCATTTTATCCAGAGTAGGATTCAACCAAAGGTTTCCAATCTCCAAATTCACGAGAATCGTCAATGGAACAATAATCATAGCAAAAAGGATGATCAAAATTAAATATCTCATTTTCAGACTCTGAGGTTGAAGAATAAATGCAGGAATCAATCCAAATAGCCCCAATTGCAGAAATAAGAAAAATCCTGGTGCTTGGTCAAGAACCATATAAAAAATCAATGGAATCCCATTTGCAATTGCATATAACACGAGAGCAAGAATAAACCACTTCTTATCCGATTCTCCCCGTTCCCGTGTCGTGTTTCCAGCTAAATACATGAATGCTATAGGTAATATCAAACCTAGTGACATTAAACCGAATAGCCAGCCAAGCCGAAATCCCATTCCAATTGTCGATTCTTCTGCTGCCCAATCCACTTTGGCAGTCACGGCTACAATTCCAACAAAAATACCCAAGATAATTAGTTTCGTCCACCATTTGTCTGCCTTCTCTGACAAGGAAATCACCTCTGATGTTTGTTCAAGTATTGATTATTGAGCGATTCTGAAAGTTATACCCCACACTAATCATGAAATGATTTATGAATGCTTGTGCTTTTCTGAATTTGAAAACTAAACTGGGGATGCATTATTTGAAATTAGAGAAAATCACCATTCCAATCAAGAAAATCCTACCGCCTGCAATACAAGATTTCGGGAAAGAAGAATATGAAACTGAATTTCGCATTCATCCGTTATTGAAATGGTTTTGGGCGGCGGTCTCCACTGCCCGCGCTGCATACAAGCCATATATCGTACCTGAAAGTCTTATAACCGAATTAATGACACCTCGCGTCCATTACTTCACCAATCCGGCTAAATTTACTCCCAAAGATCCAATATATGGACACATTCAAGTTAATGATGCAATTTGTTTTCCGAATCTTTGGCCTTGGACTGAAATGGCGATTTGCCGAATTACTGGGGATGAAGAAGAATCAATTTCGCTAAAAGATATTAAAGTCAATCAATGGCGTGATGCCTTCCTTTGCTCTGAAAAATATTTTCAAGTAAATCAAGATGCAAAGCCAAACTTCAAATTTTATCCAACCATTAACATGAATTTTTTGCGTACTTCTGCGTCATCAGTCCTCCATCCTCACTTCCAAACATTAATACTTCCGGTTTCACCGCCCATCTTAGCCTTAATGCTCCAGGAAGCTCGAAAGTATCATAAAAAACATAGGCAAAATTTCTTCGAGGCCTATATTAAAGAGGAACGTAATGGGCCCCGTTGGATTGGGGAGATTGGGGCTTCAAATCATCGTCTTTCTTTCGTCTCTCCTTGGGCTCCATTAGCCGGGAGCGATGAGGTTTTTTTTATTTCCCATTCTTCCTCCGCTTTTCCCTTACCCGAACAAACTTGGAAAAACATTGCTAAAGGTCTGCATAAAATATTCGTTGGTTATCATGATATGGGCATCCGTTCCATCAATTTCATTATTTGTTCGGATGTATATGGAACTCAAAATAATTCCTACAGAGTATTCGGGATGATTTGGTCTCGCCCCCTTAAAAATCTAGACATTAGTGATAGGGGCTTCGCAGAAATTGGATATAAAATGGCCTTGACCTTCCGGTCTCCGGAAATGGTAGCAGCTGACCTTCGAAACCATTGGTAATTCAAAAAATATGAACTTTCTACTTTAGATTCTGTGCCAATTCTGTTAAAAAACACGCAATTAATTCTTTTGCTTTATTCATATCGTTTCTAGCCATTGTATCATGTACGTATTTTAAAAAACCAGCTAATTCTCGGGTTTTAAAGGCAACAAATTTCTTTGCTTGTAACTCTGCCAGGGTGGTTATATCTTTATCGATGGATACTATTTTTGGTTGTACGCTCATGCATTCACCTCTTGAATATCAATATATATGGGCTTGGTTATTTAATCTTTTGCTCACAATGATGAACGATATTTATTAAAAGAGCTTGATTTTACTAATATCTGGTGATTTTACTGGATGAATTAACTTTAGACACGAAATTTACGCTGAATAATGGCGTTCAGATACCAGCTTTAGGAATAGGAACCTTCCAAACACGGGTTGGCAATGAAACGAAAAATGCGGTCTTATTTGCCTTAGAAGCTGGCTATCGCCACATCGATACCGCCGAGATTTATGGAAATGAAAGGAATGTCGGAGAGGCTATAAAACTGAGTGGCATTCCACGGGACGAAATTTTCATCACCACTAAAGTATGGAACTCGAACCATGGGTACAAGCCTGCCATCTCCGCTTTTGAAAAAAGTCTCAAGAGACTAGATACATCCTATATTGACCTGTATTTAATTCATTGGCCAGAAGAAGGGCTTCGAATGGAGACTTGGTGCGCTTTAGAAATACTACTCAACGATGGGAAGTGCCGGGCCATCGGAGTTAGTAATTACATGATATGGCACATAAAAGAACTCTTAGAGCAATCGTCGACCATTCCCGTGATCAATCAAGTCGAATTCAGCCCCTATCTCTATCAAAAGGACCTTCTAGATTTTTGTGAATCCAACAAAATTAAACTAGAAGCCTATAGCCCCCTAACAAGGGGCTATAAACTGAACGATCCCAAATTGATTAACATCGCTCGGAAGTATTCCAAATCTCCTGCCCAAATTCTCATTCGGTGGGCGCTCCAACACGCCCTCGTCGTCATTCCCAAATCTAAAAATCGTGACCGCATCTACGAGAACGCTGATGTTTTCGATTTTTCAATTACACCAAGAGACATGCGAACTCTAGACGCCTTTGATGAAAATTTACGAATAGGTTGGGACCCATCCACTGCGCCCTAAAACCTTATTATTGAATGATATAATTATATCATATTAAGGATAGATAGAAAGAGAGAAAAATATCGATGAAATAGGAAAGGGTTAAAAGGTAAATGAGCTTAGACACCGAACACCTGGATCACGAAACATACGAGAAATTGGTGAGCCTCTCCGAATCAATGATTGAGCGCAACAACGTTATTGAAATATTAGCCGTAATTATTCGAAAGGCACCGTTGTTATCCCGAAAGACCGTCGATATTTTAACACACAAATTCCTCTCGAAAATAGCACTCCTTGATAAACATATGAGTCGCGTTGCAACTGACTTATCATGCTCGGTTTGCCAAGAAAAATTATCATTAACTGACCCAGTTCTCATCTGCCTCTGGTGTGGATCTCCCGCCCATGAGGAACATCTTCTGAAACACGTAAAGACCGAGGGATATTGTCCCGCATGTGGGGAATATTTGAAATTTCAATTTACAGGAAACGTGAAAACAATATCTCAAGACTTGTTTAAAACCTGTGTAAATGCTTTTTCTGAAGGAATTCACAAACTGGAGATAAAATTTGGTGAAAAATTACTTGATACCGCAAAATCAAGAGAAAAACTACAATGTCCCGACTGCAAACGTCAGGTATCACCAGATTGGAAGTTCTGCCGTTCTTGTGGATCTCGACTTGAACATAAAGGGATCCAAGAAGTTCAAATGAAAACTTGCCCCCGTTGTGGACGGCAAATAACTGAGTCGTGGCGCTTTTGCAAATGGTGTGGGCATCCCTCTAGTTAGAATTGCAACCCAATTTTCTTCAATCCTTTCACGACATGCGGATACAGGATCAAGGATTCAAATTCAAGTTGACCCACCAAATCAGGGCTAATTTCTTTAAGCTGATCTGCTAGGCATTTGAGATCTTCCTGCGTGCAAAAATCAATGATGATGGATGCGTGGCACGGGATCTCATTTTGAATGAGAAGGTTAAGCGCTTGTAGAGGATAATGGTAAGCAGCTGGGACTGCCCCTGTGACCTTCGAGAATATCTCAGGAGTGGCTGCTTTCAAAGCCACTCTAACGTAGAGATTATTAAAATTAACTAGATTTTTCACGTAACTTTCTTGTGATAGCAGCATGCCATTCGTTTCTAGAATAAATGGATATGGAAAATCATCCAAGCTGCTGAGAAGTGCGATTAAATGCTCTTCACCAATTGTTGGTTCTCCTCCCGAAACCCTCAACCGATTAAACTTGGCTTTTTTTGCGATTTGCACTAATCGCTCCCCCACTTCCTCGGGACCATAAAATTTTCCTACTGTTTGGTACCGATGGCGAACTTTTGGATTCACCCAACAGAAATGACAGTACATGTTGCAACCCACTACATCGGCGGTGCTGATTCCGCCATAATACTTCGCCCCCCGGAAGCGATAATATTTTTTTTGAACGCGATTTTTTATCACGTGGGATTCTATTTTGGTGGAGAGTTCTATTGGGTCGTACATCAAATCACAAAATGATTTTTTTTCCTTAAAAATAGATTATGTTTATTAATTATTATTTATTGAAAAATTTGGGAGATGAAAATGGAAAAAAGACTATTACTCGTTTTCGGGTTGGCTCTGCTTCTCCTGGGGTTGAGCATCGGACAAAGCCATGCGATCACCGGCACGACCACTATGACTACCTCATTAGGCCCTGGGGTAAAATTCACCAATTTTATAGCTTTCAGTGAAATTAAGACGACTGAAACCTACGGGATCGAAGTAACAGAAGAGCTGAGCAGAACTTTTCGATTTTGGATAATGAATTCAACGGAATATGACGCGTGGCAAATCATTCCTTCGTACAATCCAGCTTGTATCCTAAATATTTCGACTAACTTTTATTTAAATAACACGTTCCTATTTCCCGCGAATGGGGACTATGTTTATGGCGTCGTCAACGAAGGGGGCATCACTATTATTGTTACAATAAAAACTACACGACCAAGTGCGATTGATGGATTCACGTTGTTCTGGGTCGCGTTAGGAGTGCTCGCTAGTGCCGTGATAATCTATTCCTACCGCCAAAAGTCAAAAAGAAATTTAGATGCGAAATTTCCACATTTAATTACTTAACTCTTTTTTTAGAGAAGTGATTCCACAATGGAATAGAACTCTGGGGTAATTTGGTATACTTTTTGGTTCCCCATTTTCGTTGTTGAGATGATACCCGCATCTGTAAGTTTATGAATGTGCCAGGTTATTGCTTGACTGCTTGATTTCATTTCTTTGGCGATGGAACTATGAGAGACCCCATCTCCATTTTTCTCAAAGATCATCATTAAGACCTTGCCGGTAGTTTCACGCTGTAAGATGGAAATTACAAGCCGCTCCCCAGGGGAATCCCGATGATTCACGAAAAATCGCTTATATCGACCATCTTTCATAGAACTGATCAAGTTAGCGCCCTCTAGAACGTATATGTGATACTGCACCACGCCCATTTTCTTGTCCAAGGCTCGACAGATTTCGCGCAGGTGGATTCCCTCATTCCGTTCTATTAAATCATAGATTTTTTGGCGGGTCGATTGGTTCAATTTTGCTCTAGATGGGAACAGGTTGAAGTCCTGCACGTTGGTAGCGAAGATGAAATAAATGAAATATGAGCTAAAAATCATGGCTACGGTTGCTTGCAGTTGACCTTGGGTAATTTCGACTAAACCACCCATATCCGCGCTCTCCATCGCCATCGTGGGCATGTCATTTATTATTAAATGTTGATTCTGATCGGTCATTGCTGCACTTAGATCACCTGATATCACTGGCGCATTACCCCTTGCCAAGAGCGCAATACCAATATAAACTACGTTGAATACTAAAAAAGTACATAAGATTATTAAAGTCAAGAGGAGTGCAGCGTTTTTCTTCGTCCCATACACCAAAATCAACCTAAAGCCGACTAATTTCCTTAAGTAAGTAGCACGATAAGGACTGTATATATAGTTTTTGGGTTGTTTGTTTGATTTTATTGAACCAAAATAAAGTAATTTTAATTGATTTCTGAAAAGAAGCGAGTAAAAATCGACCTATACCTTTTCTAATTTTTTACTTTGAAAGTTTCTCACTCTAAAAAAAGAGGAAGGAAGTAGCATTATTCTTTAGCGTAGTAGATTGTTCCAGCTATCGCAAAGACATAATCATTTTTTCGTTTATTTATAGCTTTAACACCTAAAAGTTCTGCAACTCTCATTAAGTCAGCAACGCTTCCAAATCCTATCCACATCATTGCTCTAGGTACATGATCCCCTGCAACTTCGACGCCTTTCTTTAGAAAATCATTTTTAGATTGTCCCATCATATCCTTACATTCGATGATTTCAACCATTTCAGATCCTCCTATTCTTTACTTTTCCTTTGCATAGTAGATTGTTCCAGCTATCGCGAAGACATAATCCGCTTTACGTTTAACGATTATATCTACACCCATGGCTTCAGCGGCTCTCTGTAATTCTGCAACTGTTTCATACTCGATCCACATATTTGCTAATGTTTTCCTTTTAAAATCACCTTTTGAATGTCCGACCATGTCTATTGCTTCAACGATTTCAACCATTTTTTTTCCTCTCCAATTTTTGATAAAATAAAATTTTTGGTAATAAAATTTTAATTTCTATTGAATATTAAAATTTATTTAACAGTTCAGTCGTAGATATTTATTACTGGTATTTGTAATTTGAGGTGATGCATTGTCATTTATGGAATTAGATAAATTTGGATATGAAATGAAAGAATTCTTAGGAATGTTAATGGGTGAATTATTGAGTTATAGAATAAGAATAAAGGGGAAATCAAAGGACGTATACATAAAAGATCCACAATCAGGTGGTAAAGTTTTAGCTGGCAATTTAATGGTATTAGAAAAAGAGAAAATGCAACTCCTATGTCAGGCAATCAGAGATAAAGATTATTTAGAAATATTGTTAGCTCCAAGAAAGCCAGGAAAATATGTTTCAGATGAATATCTTGACATCGTGAATGAATGTCTTGTAAATGCAAGATCTAAAATGATTCAGAAAAAAAATATGGATGAAAGTGAATTAAAACCAGTCGAAATAACCAAACTAGACATTAATAATCCTGAAGCCTTAACTTGCACGAAATGTAGAGCCCCTTTACCTCCGGTAAAACATGGAACTATTGTTTGTCCATACTGCCATACAACAAATTGATTTAAAAATCAAAATAATGCGCGAATAAGTTTTATTAATACTTTTTTCCTTTCAAATTCATTTGTTATCTTGTCAACTTGTTTCATTATCATCCTTTGATATTTATTGGCCAATTCGGATTGCCCCTTCTTTCTGAATTGAGATATCAATTCTAAAATCAAAAAAGATTTTTCGGTGGGTGAATTAGCCTTTTCGATTAAAACCGAGGGATTTTCAATAATTGCTTTATCATTAGTTTGAAAAGCTTGTTTGATAAAGAAATTTAAGATTGGATACATGTGATTTACAAACACTTGATTATTTGAAATGTATGGTTTGTTATTTTTTTCTAAGATTTGTTTTATCTTTTTAAGTTGTGTGTTCAGATTCATAATTTTCTCTGCTAGAATTAACAGTATTTTAGATCTTAGAGGGATTTCTTTTATCTTATTTAATTCCGAAATAAAATACGAAATTAAATCATCATTTATTATATTTTTCAACCTGGGAATTAAATCTATCTACCGTTCAT
>JABXJT010000062.1 GCA_013375455.1 Candidatus Helarchaeota archaeon
TTTCCTGCGCCAGTTCACGTTGGCAAGCGAGTCCGAGCAAAAGCGAAGCTTACTACTGTCAAGTCTATCGACAAACCTAGTGCTGGTAAACAATTAGAAGAGACATTTGAAATATGGGTTGAGGGAGACAAAAAACCTGCGTGTGTAGCAGAAACCGTATCGCGTCTTTATCCAATGAGTTGATTGTTTAACACAGGTTAGGGGATAAAAAATGCCATCTGAAGAAGTCACAGACCCATATGAAAGAATTTTACAAAACATGAGAGAATACCCCAACGACATCCCAATGGTCGAGGGGAAAATTTCAGAAACATTTCGAGAGTACATTAAGTTAATGTTTACGCCGGAGGAGGCAGAAATCGCACAGCACTTAGAAGTGAGTCCCTTAACCATTCGGGAAATTTCCAAGAGAATTGGCAAAGATCGAAAAGAAACTAAAAAAATTCTAGAAGAGATGGCGGAGAAAGGGGTCATTCAAGATATCGGGGGGTATTCTTATTTCGTCGCGATGGCCCATCTGTTAAATATTGGGTTTAAATACTCCAAAGCGTTGGAGCGGCTCGGAAAGAAGGGCGCTGAGTTATATCTCCAATTCTTTATTAAGGAAAAATTCTATAAGCGGTACGAATCCTCGGATGCAGGCACTCCAATCACGAGGGTTGTGCCTGTAAATGCATCAATCGATTCCCAATCGGCGATCCTAAATGCGGAAGAAATGCACGGGATAATCGATGCTTGCCAGAAACCGATTGTCATCACAGATTGTCCCTGTCGAAATAGGATGGAGATCTTAGGAATAAGAGAATGCAAGGATAAATACCCCATACACGAAAGTTGTTTCCAAGTAGGGTTTTTTGGAGGGTATTTTAAAAGGAGAGGAGAAGGAAGAGAATTATCTGTCGAGGAAGCGCATGAATTAGTCGATAAATACGCGAAATTAGGTTTAATTTTCACTACTGAAAATGTAAAAAGCCCAAACCATCAAGTAATATGCTGTTGTTGTGATTGTTGCTGTTCTTTGCTACGAGGGATGACTCGTTTTGAGGATAAGAATGAGAATTGCACTTCGAAATCTAATTACATCTCAAAGGTAGCGCAAGATTTGTGTAAGGGGTGTGGAACCTGCCAGAACCGGTGTGTGTTCCACGCCATCACGATTGAGGATGAGAAAGCCTCTGTAGACGCTCACAAGTGTTTTGGTTGCGGTGCCTGCGCAGTTACCTGTCCCACGGGTGCAATAAAGCTGCACCGCGTAGAGCGGTCGCACATTTATGAGCATCAGCTGGAATTAATGAAAAAAATTTACGAAGAAAATCGTTAGATAGAGATGATTACTGGTCTATATAGTTTTATAGGTAACTGAAGGTGCCCAGAAAATGAAGAATGTTATTGTCATAATGGCGGATAGCTGGCAATTTAACTACTTGGGATGTTATGGGAACGACTGGATTAAAACGCCGACTATAGATCAATTCGCTCGAGATTCAATACTTTTTGAAAATGCCTATGCTGAAGGCTCTCCCACGGTTCCAACTAGGAAAGCCTTGTTTACTGGACGCTATACGTTACCCGTATGTGGTTGGGCGCCCTTGCAAAACAGCGATGTTGTTCTTGCGGATATTTTATGGAGAGAGAGCATCCGAAGTGCATTGATTAGTGATACGGGGGTAATGCATGCCCCGGGATATGGCTATGAACGAGGTTTTGATTTCAACCAAATTCTTCGAGGGCAACAGTGGGACCCCTTTTACCGGAATTTGCCATTTGAATTAGAGTTGGAGAAGTATCATAAACCCGTATGGGACCCAAAAAGCAAGAGAAGGAAGAGAGAGACCCAATTTAGTCTTTTTACGCGTCGGGAAATACTTGATTACCTCCCTTTTCGGCAGACTTGGAAAGGTGAGCAAGATCAAATGGTGGTACGAGTTACAACTGCCGCAATCGATTACTTAGAAAATAAATATAACAAGAACAATCCGCTCTTCCTTTGGATTGACAGCTTTGACCCTCACGAGCCATGGGATCCACCCTCTGTGTGGGATCCAGAAATGGACTACCTTTATGATCCTGGCTACGATGGGTTAGAAGTGATAAATCCCGTGGCAACCTACGTGGATGGATATTTAACAGAAGAAGAAGCCCATCACGTGCGAATGTTGTATGCAGAAAAAATTACGATGGTAGATAGATGGCTCGGGAAAATCCTCGAGAAATTGAAGGAATTGGAGCTGTATGATGAGTCGCTCATCATCTTCTTGAGCGATCATGGGGAGCCTCTCGGAAATGGCGAGCACGGTCACGGCATCATACGAAAATGCAGACCTTGGCCCTATGAAGAATTATCGCATATCCCCTTAATCATACATCACCCTGATGGCTTAAAAGGGAAAATCTCTGCATTCATAGAAACGGTAGATGTTGCTCCAACGATTTTAGACTTTTTCGACATAAAAATGCAGCGGAACCAAATGCAAGGCAAATCGCTCCTTCCGTTGATGAAAGGTGAAGTCGAGAAAATAAAAGATTTTGCAATTAGTGGCTATTTTAATTTCTCATGGAGTATCATTCAGGAGGATTTTTCCTACATTCATTGGCTTGACCAGAAAGAAATTGCTGAATATGAAGTTTCTTCGATATATGGCTGGTCAGAACTGAAAGAAGATACCAGTGTCTGGACTTGTACTCCCGGCAGCGTTCCCGAAACCCCCAAGACCGATGAACTCTATGATCGGCAGAAGGATCAATTCCAATTGAACAATTTAATAGACCAGTTCCCTGACGTTGCAAAGGAGTTGCATCAAAGGCTACGAGATTTCTTACTGCAATTGAGAGCATGAAAAATTCGTATCAAGAAAAAAAGAGGGGAATTAATTTTATTAAAAGATCGATATCGAGGCTCCAACTCCGAATGGATAGAACCCGATGATCATCCAAGCCCATAAGATGCTATAGAAAATTGCGGAGCCCATTATATTGCGTCCTGAATGCATGTAGACCCAAGGAATAAAAATATGTCGGCAGAGGGCGAAAATAGACGTGGGGAATAAGACGAAAGCAATATATCCAAAGCTAGTTTGCCAGGTGAGTATCATTAACACGATTGGTACAGAGAGATCCATTACGAATCCAATTCCGACTATTGAAAAATATTCTTTTAGCCGCGAGTTAATCTGTTTTGAAGCTCTCAGGCGTTCTTGGACTGTTCTAAAATAAAATTCTTTTACTAACAAGAAGGGGAAGAAAATCAGCGTGATCGTCATTATTGCACCGATCTCTCGTGTAGTTGGAAGACTCGTATTAAAACTCCAATGCATGATTGCAGCTAAAGATGTAATGGAAATTATTGCCACCAAGACTCCGTATAGTAACGACCGACCAGGGTTTGTAGAGGTCATTTCCTTGAATCCATCCGATAATGTTCTCAGGCTTCGCCGCCCTTCCTCGTTGCGTGATAGAAACAAGTAGAAAACTAGGAGGATGAAGATAGCTTTTCCGAAGACCAATGACGAAAAGACAGCACCAAACATATCGATAGGCACTATGCTTGAGAAAACGCCGGATAGAGGGATGATTAAGATGAACCCGAGCAGTGGAACGAGAAAGAGGTAATAAATTACTGGTTTAATGACTGATTGACCTTTCACAAAACTTATCTCGGAATGGTCGCGCGGCTTACGTTTCCAGAGGTAATTGCCCAAATAAACCATCACGATGAACAGGGAAATTAGGCAGCCTACGGTCGCGATAGCCAGAGAGACAAGGATATAAGGCGTTGTTATTTTAATTACTCCTTGTGAAGCATTAAAAAAAGCGAGCTCAAACCACATTATCGTCTCTTGGATGATTACAGGATCGAACGGTTCTAAGAGGTGTTCTGTATTTGGGCTTACGACTGCTTTCGTGGCATTGTTTAGCGTGAAATTACCGTATTGCACTCCGAGCTCTGCCGTTGAATTACCAGTATAGTCTTTGAGGAAATCGTATAACAGAGATGCAGGTTGTGTTTGTTCGTATTTTCCTAACAGCATCAGCAGATTTTCAACTTGGCTGATATTCTCGTCAGACCAAGCGGCTCCTATGGCGACCGTGGCATTAATCAGATTTTGTTATGACGCTGCCACGCTCATCGAATTCATACCCCCCATAGAGTGACCGACAAGCCCTATTTGATTCACATTCGTATTATTCTGAAGGTATTCCACTGCTGCAAGTATATCATATTGTAAATCCCCACGATTCAGGTAGCCATCCGATGCCCCGTGCCCGCGCGCATCGAATGCCACGACCAGAATCCCGCGCTTGGCAAGCTCGATGCTAATGTGTTGATTCCATCTCTTATTCCCGGAAAACCCATGCGAATTAATTACAGCACAGCGCGTATTATTTGCGGGAGCAAACACGACAGCTTGGAGGTTGACCTTATCCTCAGTGGTAAGCGTCACGTTGGTAATTGTGTATGGATGGGCGGGATCCGGAAAGTATGTAAATATCACCGTGGAAATGATGCCAGCAGTCATTAGAATAAGGCCTATTAATAATATCGTGCGTTTTTTATTAACCATGTTACCACCAAAAATTAAGTAATTAAAAGAAGGAGTTGAACAGTCATTTAAATTTTTCAACAAATTCCTTTAGCGGCGTGAAATATTCATCGGTGAATTGAAAAATATTGTTGTGTCCCGCGCCTTCGATGGAAACTAATTTTTTATCGATGTTGTCAGGGAGGGCATTGAAGAGTATTTTCCCGTGTTTATAGGGAACGATCCAATCGCTTGTACCGTGTATGATGAGAACTGGTTTGTCGAATTTTTCTGCTCTTGCATCATTGGACCATTTCTTAAGAGTTTCAGGTGAAACCAATGGAATATTTACTCGGAAGAGGTCGATCATGATTTGATGGGCGCTCCCGATCCCACTTTCAAAAATTACTCCCCGTAACCCAGGAGGATTTTTGGACCCGATTTCGGCCGCACAAGTACTGCCTAAGGAACGACCTAATACGAATAGAGAGTCGGAGAGCTTTTGTTCCTCCAGCCATTCTGTGAATTGCTCGTAGATCGGGAAGGCATCTTCAAAAAGAGCGCTGAATTTGGGTCGCCCCGTACTGAAGCCATACCCTCGAAAATCAACAGCCGCTAAATTTACACCGCATTTAAAAAATAAGGGTAAGAAATATTGATAATCGGCGGCAATCTCCCCATTTCCATGGAATAACAGGATGGTTGGAAGATTTTCGTTATTGAGAAAGAAGAACCCACCGATTAAAATTTCATTACTAATTTGAAATTTTAAGATTTTGACATTTGGACCCATGTTTGTCGGAATAGGATGTTTTCGTGGATAGAAAATGATGTTTGAAATCATTGGATCATCTAAAAACACTAAATCACCGACCCTTTTTTTGTATAATTAATGCCGTGACTGAGTGAGCGGGGAAATTGTATGTGAATTTACTTGAAACTGAAGAAAACTTTTTTTCTTGTATCGTTACTTCATCCTTTTTATCAAAGAAATTATGAGCAGAATGGGAGGGACCATTCAATTCAAATACCTGGGCGTTGGGCACTGATTCGAAGTTAGAAATTGAAATCTCAGTGGGAATTTCGTGCGCATGATGACGATTAATCCCAATGATCACCAACCGGTCTTTCGCCTGATTTGTTGTAACAGAGCAGCCCAGATAGGGTATTTCGGTTTCGGAAATAATACCAAATTTTGGACACGCGCGACTATCACAGGTGACTGAGGAAGACACCACAAATTGTTCAGCGTGGTTAGAAAAAAGTTGAAATGCTAAATATACAGGGTTATGATATACATCAGTGGAACTCGTGGCAATTAAGGGAATGACGTTTACAAGTTGAGCATAATTCGCCATTTTTACGGAATCCGTGTGGCGGTGAAGAACTTCAAAGACCGAGGCAGCAAATAATCCGTCACGGAGCGTGTAATATCCTTCGAAATGTTGGCGAAGATTCCACATTGTAGCCCATTCATCCAGTGCAATTGGAATTTTTTTATCAGGCCCCATTGCTTCGACAATGGACTCTTCAACCCACTTGATCCGTCGCTCGAATTCAAAGGCACCAGAAATAATTCCATAAAAATCCTTCACGCTATTCGATAATGTTCTGAATAGTCCAAACGGGGTGTAGATATGAAGGGCCAGATAATCAATATAATCCCCTGCAATTTTAAGCACCGTGCGATTCCATTTAGGATACAGGAAGTCGGTTCCCACGGCGACCAGTTTGATGGATGGATCAACCGCCCGCATTGCTTCAGCGAATTCTATATAGCGGTGACCATAATCTTCAGCTGAAGAATATCCTTCTTCGTGGATTCCATAAATTTCGTTAGCAATTCCCCAAACTTTTACATTGTAAGGTTTAGGGTGCCCATATTTTGCGCGTAATGCACCATATTCTGTTTTTTCGTTACCATTTGCATATTCAACCCATTGTGCCGCTTCCTCAGCCGTGCCAGACCCGTAATTGATATTAACATAAGGGTCAGAGCCTAATTCTCTGACAAACTGCATAAACTCGTCCATCCCGAAGTGGTTGTCATAGCGCGGACCTATCTTGGGACCTAACCAACCCCAGTATTTATTCCGTTGGGATTTACGCTCTTCTCGAGGACCAATCCCTTTTTTCCAATCGTAGATATCTGAGAAGCAACCACCAGGCCAGCGGATGATCGGCAGCTTGAGAGGTCGAAGTTCTTCTAACACATCTTGCCGAAGCCCACCGTGGAGCAGGGGTACGTTTGAATTGTGTTCATCCCAAATACCCTCGTAAATGCATTTTCCGAGGACTTCAATGAAACCTCCATAAACATAAGGGTGAATTTCTCCAACAATCGCTGCAGCATCAATGTTAATAGTCGCGGGGGTGGGAGTGGGCCCAGGAGGCTCATCAACTGAGGGGGGAGATTTATAAATTTTGCCAAAACCTGAAGGAAGCGCTAAAAGACGATAGAGGATCATTGGTAAGGGGCGCCCATATTTTAAAATTTTTCGAATAACCCACATGAGATATCACCATATAAAAAGTGTGGTTAAGGTTATTTTTTTTCAGATAAGATTAAAGCAGTAACTGAATGTGCGGGAAAAACGTACTTAAATTTAGTTGATGCGGATTTAAATTCTTTCTTCTCAATTTTGACTTCATCTTTTTTATCGAAGAAATTATAAGCGGAATGAGAGGGACCATTCAACTCGTATGCTTGAGCGGTGGCATTTGGCTTGAAGTGCGTGAGAGCAATCTTTGTGGGAAGATCGTGGGTATGGTGGCGATTTAGCCCAATGATAACAAGTTTATCTCTTGCTTCATTAGTTGTTGCAGAACAACCCAGGTAAGGGAGATCAATAGCAGATACTTTGCCATAACGGGAGTTATGGCGAGTGTCGCAATTAACGGTAGATGAGACGAGGAATTGTTCAGCATGAGTAGCAAAGAGTTGAATGGCAAGGTAAATGGGATTATGATACGCATCAGTGGGACTTGTAACAATGGCAGGAAGGACATTAACGAGTGAAGAATGTAAGGCCATTTTTATGGTATTAGAATGAAGGTGGAAAAATTCAAATATTGTTGCTGCAAGAAGTCCATCACGGAGAGTGTAATACCCCTCATAAAGTTGTCTGGCATTCCACCAGATGTTCCACTCATCTAAGGCAATAGGGATTTTATCCTTGCGACCCATCACTTCTTCTATTGAATTTTCGACCCACTGAATGCGTTTTTCAATTTCAAAAGCCCCAGCAATGATATTATAAAAGTCCCGCACGCTATTAGAAAGGCTTTTCAAAAACATTCCAGGCATGTAAATATGATATGAAAGATAGTCGATCTGCTCTCCGGCGATTTCGAGGACAGGGCGGTTCCAGTAAGAATATTCAAAATCAGCGCCGACTGCAATGAGTTTAATGGTGGGATCAACAGCCCGCATTGCTTCAGCGAATTTCAAATAGTTTTTTGCATAGGTTTCAGGTCGGGAATAGCCTACTTCCCACGGCCCATAAATCTCATTACCAATACCCCAGTATTTCACGTTATAGGGTTCAGGGTGTCCATTTTCGGCACGAAGTGCGCCGTATTCCGTGGATTCATCGCCATTCATGTATTCGAGCCATTCAACCGCCTCTTCAAGGGTCCCCGATCCAAGATTGATGTTGATATAAGGCGCAACATCTCCAAGTTCATTAATGAAAAGCATGAATTCATCGGAGCCAAAATGGTTATCGTATTTTGGACCAATTTTAGGACCCATCCAGTGCCAGAACTTGTTTCGTCGCGTTTTACGCTGCTCTGGCGGACCGATCCCATTTTTCCAATGATAAGTATCTGCAAACGCGCCCCCGGGCCACCGGATGATGGCCAGATTGAGATCGCGAACTTCCCTTAACACGTCCTGACGGATGCCACCGTGAATAAGCGGCACATTTTCATTATATTCGTCCCAAACGCCTCCATATACACATTTTCCCATTACTTCGAGGAAGGACCCGTAAATCAACCGACTGATTTCGCCTTTTACGTCCTTGAAATCAATTGAAATTGTAGAGGGTGCGGGGGGAGGACCTGCTGGTTCGTCTTTCGGAGTTCCCCAGTACACCTTGAAGACCCCAAAAGGCTCCACTAGAAGACGATAAATAACTGATAAAAACATCCGCCCGTATTTCTTCGGAATTTTTCTTAGATGGTACACGCTATGTCACTCGTTATAGATTAACCTTTTTTATTTAATATAAGTGCCGTTACTGAATGGGCTGGAAAAGTATAAGTAAATTGGCTTGATGCTTTGGAGAAGCTCTTTTCCTCGATTTTAACTTCGTCTTTTTTATCAAAGAAGTTGTAAGCACCATGAGAAGGTCCATTCATTTCAAATACCTGAGCATTTGGATCTGATTCAAAGTTTGTTATTGATATCGTGGTTGGCATTTCGTGGGCGTGATGGCGATTAATCCCTATGATAACTAATCGATCTTTGGCATCGTTCGTCGTGACAGAACAACCGAGGTAGGGAATCTCAGTTTCGCTAAGGTTACCGTATTTTGGGTTTGTACGAGTATCACAAGTAATAGAGAAAGAGACTACATTTTTTTCGGCATAATTGGAAAAGATTTGGAACGCTAAATACACGGGATTATGGTAAGCATCCGTGGGACTCGTGACAATCAAAGGAATGACGTTAACCAATTGGGCATAATTTGCCATTTTTACGGAACTTGCGAGCCGGTGAAGGACTTCAAAGACCGAGGCAGCAAATAGTCCGTCACGGAGCGTGTAATATCCCTCATAATGTTGGCGAACATTCCACATAGCTGCCCATTCGTCAAAGGTTATGGGAATTTTCTTTTTTTCGCCCCGCACCTCGACTATCGATTCTGCAACCCACTTAATGCGTCGCTCCATTTCAAACGCGCCTGCAATGATGTTGTAATAACCTTTCAAGTCTCGATTTGAGAGCGTGGTTATAGGAACACCAGGAATGTACATGTGAAGTGAAAGGTAATCTATGTAATCCCCAGCAATTTCAAGTACCGAGCGGTTCCAGTCAGGATAATCGAATTCAGAGCCGACGGCAACAAGCTTAATGGAAGGATCAATAGACCGCATCGCTTCCGCGTATTCGATGTATCGATGGGCATATTGTTCAGCTGTAAATGAGCCTTTTTCCCAAAATCCAAAGGTTTCGTTGCCAATTCCCCAGTACTTCACGTAATACGGTTCGGGATGCCCATTCTTGGCTCGTAGAGTACCATATTCCGTGGTTTCATCACCATTCATATATTCGACCATTTGCGCTGCTTCTTCAGGCGTGCCTGATCCGAAATTGACATTAATGTAAGGTTCCGCGCCGATCTCTTTGATGAAAAGCATGAATTCATCAGATCCGAAATGATTGTCGTGCGTTGGACCTATTTTTGGACCAAATCTAGACCAATGCTTATTTTTCATTACCTTGCGTTGCTCAAGCGGACCTATTCCATCTTTCCAATCATATATATCCGAGAAGCATCCCCCAGGCCAGCGAACAATGGTTAATTTGAGCGGGCGGATTTCCTCAAGCACGTCCTTTCGGAGCCCTCTATGGATGAGCGGCACGTTTTCATTTTTATCATCCCAGATTCCTCCGTAAATACACTTTGCCAGAACTTCAATAAATGAGCCATAAATTAATGGGTCAATTTCCGCTTGAATGGCAGATGCATCTACTTCAATTTTAGCGGGCGAAGGAACTGGTCCTGCAGGGACCTCGAGATTTAGGTCCTCTTTATTCACTTTAAAAAGTCCAAATGGCGCCACTACAAAGCGATATAAATAAATCCCAAAATCCAATAATTTTATTAGCTTACCCCAATTAACCATTAATGCCACCAAAAAAAGATAGATGTAGGATGAATTCCTTTTTATTAGGGGGGTGGGGTTAGCAGATCGGTCAAAATATCTTCAACCACACTAATTTGGGGGACATCGTCGAGAGATCCCTCATGATACTCGCCTTCGGTGAAAAAATTGATGTCGCCCGTATTGAAAATACGATCGATGAGTGTTCTATGCACTTCAAAGTTTTCAATCTTTTGCACGATTATGCTTCGTTCGTGGATGTTCAGGATGCCAGTTCGAATAACGACACGCTCGTCGGTGATCTTATAGAAGATTCTCTTCCACCGGATGAATTGCATGAGGAGGGGAATGGCTAGGATGATATAGGCAATGAGGCTGATGATCCAGAGGATCCACACCCAGATTGCTAGGATTAGTACTATCGTGAAGAAGATGTAACAGAGCACTATCCAATAGAAATATTTCCAAAAAAATGGGTGGCTTTCCCACATAATCTTTTCTTGTACTTCCATTTAATTCCATCCAGTATTTATTAACATTTAGTTTTTTTTGGTAAATAAATAAATTTCTCTGAGGATAAATGATTTATTTGAAACTTTTATAAATATTTTAAAAAAAAGTGTGTTTTTATGTTTGATGATTTAATGAAAAAGATTTATTCTGCAGCTGGTCCACTACCCAATCCGTGGATTACTAAATGGAAAGAAACCGGGAAAGTTGTGGGTTATTTTTGTTCCTATATTCCTGATGAAATTATTCACGCTGCGAATATGCTCCCAGTCCGAATTACTGCCCGGGGACATAAAGAAACTACCTACGGGGATGCTTATTTATCTAGATTAAATTGTTCGTCTGCAAAATATATTCTAGATAAAGCATTACAGAATCAATACGATTTTCTGGATGGGCTTGTGGCGTATAATAGTTGTGACCACATGAGACGTCTCTATGATAATTGGAAATATAAAGTTAAAACACCTTATTTGTACTTTCTCAGCATTCCACATCATACGGATGATATTGCAGTGGATTGGTTTATTAAAGAACTCAAAAACTTTAAAGATAGTCTAGAAAAAGAGTTTCAGGTTCAAATTACTGAGGAAAAACTTAGATCTTCAATTCAAATTTATAATGAAATGCGGCAGCTTTTAACGGAATTGTATGAACTTAGAAAAACAGAAGCGCCAAAACTTAGTGGTATTGAAGCTTTGACAATAACAACTGCAGCTTCCGCAATTCCAAAAGAAGATTTTAATGATTTGCTTAAACAAATTTTAAAAGAACTCTCAAATAGAGAAGGGATAGAAGAGAAACCTCGCATCATGCTAATTGGGAGTGTCTTGGACGATCCAAGTTATGTAAAAATCATTGAGGATTTAGGGGGATTAGTCGTGACCGATTCTCTGTGCTTCGGGACCCGTTATTTTTGGAACATGCCTGATATTTCGGATAATCCTTTAGAAAACCTTGCAATTAAATACCTTCAAAAAAGTCCATGTCCCCGGATGATAGATAGAGAGAGTGATTTCAAAGTTCGTGAGGAATTCGTGCTCAATATGATAAAGGAATTCCACGTTGATGGAGTGATTTTAGAAACCATGAAGTTTTGCGATTTCTGGACTGCTGAACGGTTTATGATAGAAAAACCTTTCAAGAAACTTGGTGTTCCTTTTATAAATCTTGAACGAGAATACGTTACTGCCAATATAGGGCAGATGAAGACGAGGGTGCAAGCATTTTTGGAAGTATTAGAATGATGGAGGGTTATTAATTGGAAAATGAAAAACAATTCGTGTTGTGGGACACAATTCTACATTACATGGAATTAGCAATGGGTATTGCCCAAGGTGTAAAACGACCGGGGGTCCAATACGCGGGTACCATACTTAAATATCTTAAAGATATTCACGTTGCTAAGAAAGAACATAAACCACTTGTCATGGTCAACTTCTGCTTTCCACCAGAGCTTATATATGCCATGGATTGTTATCCCTTGAATCAAGAACTTGGCTCAGTTTCACTTTCTTTTGCCAATGCTGGTTTAAAATACATTGATGTAGCAGAAGAACATGGAGTCGATAAATTTCAATGTAATGCTCAGAAAGTATGGATTGGGGCCAGCATGTTGGGAGAAGCTCCTTATCCAGATTACATCGTTTATGGGAGTCAGCCTTGTGATTCAACGAACGCTCAATATCAGGTCTTAAATCAAATCTATAGTAATGCGCCTGTCTATACCATTGATGTCCCTTATTGGCATCATGATCCTTCAAATAAATATTATGATCCCCAAACGCTCCCATATGTCGCACGCCAGTTAAAAAATCTCGTCACTTGGCTAGAAGAGAGAATTGACCGAAAAATGGATCATGACAAGTTTATTAGTACCATTCAGAACTCTAATCAAACTCGTGCGCTGATGTTAGATACAATGGAATTAATGAGAGCTAAACCTGCACCACTTCCATCCATGACAGCGTTCAACCTCTTCGGACTTCAATTGATTGCGGGAGGGTTACCAGACACCATCGGACTTGCAACATACATACGGGATAAAGCAAGAGAGCGGGTTAAGAAAAAGCAAGGAGCCTTAGAAGCTCAGGGAAAGGAAGAAAAGCATCGTATCATGTGGGTTTATCTCCCAATATTTTTCGAGCCACTTTTATTTAATTGGCTGGAGCGAAAATTTGGTGCTGTAGTTGTGATGGATATGATGGGCTACGCAATGAGCCAAACAATAAACATGAAAAATGATGATACAATCTTTGAAGGGCTGGCAGCACAAGTGTTGGATACGCCGATGGGACGGCAAAGCAGGGGACCAGCGGAATATTATATTGATGACTTGCTCCGCATCGGCAGGGATTACGACGCAGACTGCGCCATATATGGAGGACACATAGGGTGCAAGCACTCCCACGCGATCGCGAGCTTGATGAAGGAAATCATCGAAAAAGAGCTGGGCATTCCCTGCCTCATTTTCGAGGTAGATTGCGTGGATTCGCGACCCGTCACGGCACGGGAAATCAAGCGAAAACTCAAATTGTTTTTCAAATCATTAGAATAAAAGTCTTAGAGGAGTGTTTAAACTAATTTAAATAGGACTTCAGAAATAGATAAACTTAGAAAATTTGTGGGGGATTTTTTGAGTCATTCCTTCGCTGACATTCCGGACAGGTTTGTTACGAAAGCCTTTTGGCCTTTGGGGCGCCATCTCTGGCGCATATATAAGGAGCTGGGTTGGGAGGTTTTTAATCAAGTCCTAGAGTGGGGGCAGACCTCGCTCTATCAAATATTGAAGCTTCGTTTAGATGAAACCATTCTAACCGCGAAAGAAACGGTAGAAGGAAAACTTAAAAACCCTGAAAAGGTTCTTTCGTATCCAATGTTTCCGCCTCTAGGCTGCATTCGGGCTGACCTCCAGCAGGGAGCAATGAAGTTACTCTATGGTGAATCCGCTGATGTTTCGTACATCGCTCTTAGTGATGAAACAGAAGAACTCGTCTTAATTATAAATGGACATGTAGAAGACGGAATTCCCGTTGATTGGTGGATGGTTGATTCTGAGGATGAGCTGCTCGAGCGCCGACACCAAAAGTTAGGTTATAAACTGAAAGAAATTCCTAAAAAGTTTCATTTCAATATGAATAAAGCTGGGCATCGAATATTAGACATACTTAAAGATGTGCGAAACGAACGTACACCCCAATGGGCAGACTCCCTTTTTTGTGCCTGTCAGGTCTGGCTGAGCTCTGGGGTGAGTGTGGGCTTCGAATCTAGCTCGTGGGAAGCGTTTTCTGCCATATGGGATGGAATCAGCGCAAAACAGACTTATGGGCTCCCTGATTCGTGGATGGGATATACCCCATGGCCTCCGCTAATCGCCACCATTATTGCAATGGGTCGTTTGGGCTGGCAATTGAAAGTTAATGGGCTTTTCTCAGGACATAAATTATATTTACTTGGAACGGAGGATGAAATTGTTCAAAATTTAAGGACTGAGATGCCTGAATTCTATCACCATGCCTATATATCATTTACAACCACAACAGGAATTCCCAGGCCATTGCAAACCATAACCGCAGTTCTCCCAGACTTAAAAGATAAAGCAACTTACGAAAATGAGACCTTCGATTGGAAATATTCCGAAGGTTGGATACAATTAGAAGATTTAGGAATAACTATTGAGGAAATGCATAAAGGCGTATTCCTGGATGTGACTCATGAGACACCACTGGATGAAAAAATAGATTCTAAAAAAATTATTTCACGAGGAATTGGACGAAATACACGATTTGAATAATTATTCACTTTTCGATTTCAAGTTTAATTCGTAGAACAAATCTTTCGTTTAATTTATTCAAAGAAAAATGAAGTTTAATGCAAGAAAAAATCACCTAATTTTAAGAACCTTTCCCAAAATCTTGTAACTATTCAAATTCCTCATTTGATTGAAATTTTATTGAGCATCTAGAAAAAGTATAAAATTACTAACACTCTAAGGTTTAATCACTATTAAAAATGAGAAAAATGTCGGTTTATTACATAAATGTTACAAATTGAAAGTCTATAGAAATTTTGGTGATGAAAAATATGGGAAAATTAGATGGAAAGGTCGCCATAATAGCGTACGCGGGTGGTGGAATAGGGAAAGCCACTGCGGAGCTATTGGAAAAAGAAGGCGCTAAAGTTTTCGTGCAAGATGATGCAGCAGAAAAGTTAGAAGGCGTTCCTGGTGAGAAGATTATCGCGGACTTACGAAACAAGGAAGATGCTGATAAGATGATCCAAACCGTGCTCGAAAAGGGCGGCGGGAAAATCGATATCATCATTAATAATGAAGATTTTGGAGGAGCCAAGAAAAAAATTCTCGAATTGACGTCCGAAGAATTCAAAGAAGTTATCGATATGAACTTAAAAACCATTTGGCATACAATGGCCGCCGTGTATCCAACTGTAAAAGCGCAGCAAGCAGTAAGCATTGTCAATATTGGGAATGTAGCCGGGGCAGCAGGAGCGCCCAAGCTTGCGGCGTATTCGTCCGTTAAAGCGGGACTTTATGGGTTGACCAAGACAATGGCAAAGGAGTGGCAAAGATTTCCTGGTGTACGAGTGAATATGGTTAATGCAGGATTGGTGAAATTTAAAGGAGAATATGCAAAACAGGGCCAAGGGAAGACCACTGCCAAAGCTTTAAGTCTCAACAATCCTTTTGCGAGCGTATCAGCAACACCACAGGACATTGCGAATGTAATCGTCTTTTTAGTAACCGATGAAGCTACTGCGATTAATGCAGCAACAGTAGATGCAATTGGGGGCGTATATACGATTTCAGGAGAGTGAAATATGATGGGTGATAAGTTAAAAGGCGAATCTGCTATCATTACGGGTGGGGCTCAAGGAATTGGAAAAGCTATTGCCCTGAGATTTGCAGAAGAAGGTGCAAATATATTAATTATGGATTTAGATACCGATAAAGCAAATGAGACGGTAAAAGAATGTAAGAATAAAAATCCTGATATAAAAGTAGCAGTGGTCGCCAGTCGAGAAACAGGAGATATCACAAAATATGAGAACTGTGAGGCAGCAGCAGCTACTGCGAAAAAAGAATTAGGTGGCGTCACCATTCTCATTAATAACGCAGGCTTAACGCTGGACAAACCCGCCCACACATTGAGTGAAGGCTGGTGGGATATCATTCTAAACGTTATCCTCGTGGGATCGTTCAATATGACGAAGGCTGTAGCCCCAATCATGCAGGAGCAGAAGTATGGGTGTATTTGGAACGTTTCCTCAACAGCTGGGATTGGTGGAAATGCAGCCCAAATTAACTATTCCTCCGCAAAATCAGCGTTAGTAGGACTCACGAAAGCTTGTGCGCGTGAATTAGCACCTAGTAATATTTCAGTGAATGTCGTTGGCTTCGGGGCAGTTTGGACGCGTTTAGTTGCGCCTCATGAAGAAATTGAAATTATGGGGCAGAAAATGGTAGATATGAAAGCAGTAAGAGGACAAGATCCAAACCAGGTCAAAGGAATGTATAAAGCAGGAATTCCTATGTGTAAGACCCGTGATGATCCGCTATTACCCGAAGATGTTGCGAATTGGTTCGTAGCGGCATGCACTCGGGATTTTCACTATATGACTGGGCAATGGATGATATTCAGTGGCGGTATGGTACTTTAATTCAACGTTCCCAAATTTTTTTCTTTTTTTTTCTCCTTTTAAATCTCTAATTAAATTAAGATGAGTCGATCAAGGAAATCATTTGCTACAATGAAGTCCCAGATTGGTTTCACAGCACCAATGACAAAAATGATATGAGCATCGCTCCCAATAGATATCTGAATTTTAGAATTTGAATGTAAAAGTTCTGCAATGCGTTGGAGTATTTCTTTAACTTTGGAGTGTGCAAGAAGTTTATCGACATTTAATTCAATAAAGATGTTATTTTGAACAAGCTGCTCAATATTTTGTTCAATATCTTGTAAGGTTGGATGAGCCAGTCCAATAGGGAACGAAAACTTCTTTTTTAGTTTGATTGCTTCTGCGACAGGGTTGAAAGTTTTATACAGGGGCGTTTGGGCAGGAAAAGTTTCAATTAGAAGGAAATCAAGTTCTGCGAATTCAGGAGGATATTCGGCGGATTTGGAAAAATCACAAATTTCAAGACCTGTGAAGACTTTAACAGGTTCGTTCGGTGGGAGATTTCGGATTTCATCAATATATTCACGCAATGGACGGGGTTCAGACACGCTTGGTAAATACATGAATCGCCCAGAAATATCGCAATGATCGGTTATCGCTATTGCCGAAAGTTTCCGGCGCTCTGCAATTCTTAAAATTTCTTCGGGGGTCTGATCGCCGTCTGAAAAGTAGGAATGGATGTGAAAATCAATCATGGTCTTCTAATACTCTTTTTCATTAAATAAACGCATAATAGAACTCTAAATCCTTTAATAAAATATCTATTTCTTTTTTTTCTGGAGTTCCCGTTTTTTGGATAATTTTATTTATCCTGAGTGCGAACCCTTTACGGGTTAAAGCACCCTATAATTAATTATTCTGTTTAAGATTTTAAGAAAGGAAAATAAGAGATGTGAAAGAAATGGGAATTCTAGATGGAAAAGTAGCCATAGTAACAGGAGCTGGTCGTGGTATTGGAAGAGAGGAAGCACTTCTTTTAGCTAAAGAAGGGGCTGCAGTTGTTGTCAATGATTTGGGCGCGAGCTATGATGGTACTGGGAAGCCTACTAAGGTAGCTGATGAAGTCGTTGAGGAAATTAAGAAGGCAGGAGGCAAAGCTGTCGCTAATTATGATTCAGTCACTGATTTTAACAACGCCAAAAAAATGGTAGATCAAGCAATTGAGGCATTTGGCCATCTTAATATCTTAATCAACAACGCCGGGATCCTTCGTGATCGAATGGTCTTTAACATGACAGAAGAAGAATTCGATGCTGTAATGAACGTTCACGTGAAAGGGACGTGGAATATGACGCGTCACGCCTGTGCCTATTGGAGACAACAGAGAAAAGCTGGAAAAGATAATAAAGAATTACCAGCAGCTATTGTAAATACCACGAGCGATGCGGGACTATTGGGCAACGCAGGGCAAAGTAACTATGGAACTGCCAAAGCTGCAATTGCGGGGTTGACCGTCATCACTGCACTAGACATGAGAAAGTATAAAGTACGTTGCAATGCTATTGCACCCCAAGCACGAACGCGTTTAACAACTGACGCAACGCCCTCTACAAAAGGTATCATGGAATCAACTATGGGAAAACCCTTTGATGCCCTTAATCCGGTTCACATCGCCCCATTCGTTATATTCTTGGTAAGTGATGCAGGACGAAGAATTAACGGACAAGTATTTCGAGTTGTTGGCAATGCTATTGGATTTCTGAAAGGATGGAGTACAGTTGATGCCCTTACAAAAGGAAAGGAAGGCTGGACAGTAGCCGAACTCGTCGAAAAAGCAGAGGAAATAAGAAAGAAGATTCCGAAAAAAGAAACAATCCAAGATGCCATGGGAATGCTGGACCTTAAATTATAATACTTCCCTTTTTTTATTTTTTCGCGAAAGTAACCTCAATTATGCAATTTTTATTTAATAAGTTTATAATTAGATTTTGACGTGTTTTGCAAATTATAAAAACCGCGAGGTAAATCCAATGAAACTTTTCGAGTTTATATAGCTTGGCTAATATTATTTTCTATAACAAGTGAGAAAATAAAAAATCCTATTTGTGAAGTAAAAGTTAATTCCAAAGAGGACATCTCTCCCGTGAATCTGAAAAATAAGATTTCATTTAGCTGTAACTTAATGGAGTACAATCAATATGAACCCTCTCTATTCTGGACCCTCCGTCCGAGTGCTCTTAGTCAAGCCATCTGGCTCCTCTGGACTAGCATTTGCTCTAAACCCAATTCCCCTAGGACTCGAATCGATCGCAGCCAATATTCGCGATTTGGTTGATGACATTCTAATTTATGATCAATTTATGGAGATAGAACCCCTTCAAAGTGTGATCTCGTGGTTCAAACCTGATCTTGTAGGATTTTCCATGAGTGCCACGGAACATAATACTGGCGGTGAGATGATGCGAGTTGTAAAGAAATTCGACCCGAAAATTCCCATCATCGCAGGAGGCTTCCATCCAACTGGAGCACCTGAACTCGTGCTCAATGATCTTGTATGTGATGTGGTCTGTCGAGGGGAAGGCGAGATGATCTTCCGGGAGTTCGTCCGAGGCGATGCTTGGGAGGGGATTGAGGGTTTAAGTTACAAAATTCCAAATAACGGCGGAGAAATTGTTCATAATCCAGATCGTCCATTCCTGAAAGGGTCTGAGCTTGATGCATTACCATTCCCTGCTCGAGACCTCCGAAAACGCCGAGGATATGAGTATAAAAATGTCCTCCTCTTGAATCGAGAGTATGATCTGATGGAATTTGGGCGAGGCTGTTATGGTAAATGCACTTTTTGTTGTGAACCTTATTTTTCAAAAGGTCAACAGCGCTATCGTTCACCAGCACGAACGATGGCAGAGATTAGAGAGATTTGGAAATTACACAGAGGTAAACCTTTACGGATTCTTATCTCGGACCCCAATATCTTAGTCAACAGTAAGAAAGTAGATGGTCTGTGTGACCTTCTTTTAGAGGCTGATTTAGATATAACATTCCAAGTTATGAGTCGGACTGAGTTGGTCGTAAAACATCCTAAAATTGTCGAGAAGATGGTCCGAGCTGGGATGATCTCGTGGGAACTCGGTATTGAATCACCAACTCAAGATGATTTAGATATAACTTTGAAACATATTCCCCTCAGTGTCCAGACTAAAGCCGTTTCCATCCTGCGTAAATTAGGAGGGGAAACATTGGGAACCTATGTGATCGGATTACCGAATCATACCAAAAAGTTCATTAAAACTTTTCCAGATCATGCACGAGAGATTGGATTATCCGCCTCTGCATTCGGTATTGCAACACCTTTCCCTGGAACTGGATTTTGGGACGAACTCTCATCTGACAACCTAGTTATTGAACAGAACTGGGCGAAGTTTGACGAGAATCACAGTGTTTTTAGCCATCCAACCCTCTCTCATAAAGAGATTGAAAGTCTACGGGACTGGTGTATGGCGCAATTTTGGAATTTAGACACTATTTTAGAACAAATTCGCCTTGACGAGATTCGTGTTGGTAAGTTCAGATCTCCCTACAAGGCTAAAATTCGAGATTTCATCACAATGGTTTCAAGAAAGCTGATGTTTGCAGTAGATGCTGGATCAGAATTAGCAGAAAAGGGACATGGGCATGCTTCAAGCAACCTCTACGAGTCTATAAAATTCGTTTTCGATGCTTGGGCAAATCCCCGTCTTGAACAATACTTTCAAGAACATCCAATGCATGAAATTATTGATATGCGTCAATTTGGAAAATTATTTAGGGGAAAACGCCTTCAAATCGTCATCGAAGACATCCAACAAAAAAAGTGTCTATTCGCAATGTTGATTACCATAAGTCGAAATGGAATCGACTCCATTAAAACCTCTAAAAAGCCTTCTCTCGATTATGATTTCTTGCTACGGGCAGATTTGAAAAATCTCTACGCTGATGAACGATCCCCAATGGGTATGTTAAAAACCCTCTTGCAATTTATCTCGCGTGGGGACCTCAGAGTTACGGGAATGCGAACCTTCTTTAAGCTGGTATTATTTGGACTGAAAGAAGCTTTGTCGATCCGATTAAATGGCGGGAAAATCTAAATAGATTAGAATGAGCCTTTTAAGAAAATCATTGGCTACCATGAACTCCCAAATGGGCTTCATTGCACCTATGAGAAATATAATGTGGGCATCGCGCCCAATAGAAAGTTGAACCTTCGAGGTCGAATGTAAAATTATCCAAGATGCTCTTGGGATGGTGGACATCAAATTATAATACTTCCCTTTTTTATTTTTTCTTGAAAGTATCCTCAACTACGCAATTTTTATTTAATAAGTTTATAATTAGATTTTGACGTGTTTTACAAATTATTAAAATATTGAGGTATAATGCATGAAAATACTAATCAAGAACGGGCAAATTATCGATGGAACGGGATCACCTGGATATAAAGCTGACGTTTTAATAAATGGGGATAGAATAGAGAGAATAAATGAAGAAATATCTGTCGAGGATGCGGAGATTATAGATGCTTCGGGGAAAATTGTAACGCCAGGATTTATCGATATTCATAATCACGCGGATTTCAATATTTATGATGTAAATAGGGCAGAATCTTTTGTAATGCAAGGGATGACGACTCTATTAGTTGGACTATGCGGTACGGGAATAGCTCCTGCTAACAAAGTTGTAGAAGAGTATTATGCGGATTTTGGCAAAAAGGCATTCTCCATCGAACCTAAATTATATCCCAAATTGGAAGATTGCTTGGTGGATCTCAAAAAAAAGGGAGTTTCTCTTAATTTAGCGTTTCTAGTACCCCAAGGAAATGTCAGAGGCTGTGTTATGGGATTGGATATGCGCCCTGCAACAGATGATGAGTTAGAAAAAATGAAGGATCTCGTTAGAAATGGTATGGAAGCTGGGGCCTTCGGATTATCCACTGGGCTAGTATATCCGCCTGGATCAGCAACGCCAATAGAAGAATTGATTGAACTCTCTAAAGTGGTTGCTGAATATGATGGGATTTATGACAGCCACATGCGAAATGAAGGAGCTAAAGTCTTAGATGTTGGCATGGCTGAGGTAATCCGCATTGCCCGAGAAGCTAAAGTTAAAGCACATATCTCGCATTGGAGTGTTATTAGTCGATATAAGATTGAAAATTTGACGGCAAATGCTATAAAAATGTTTCGGGATGCGTTAGATGAAGGGCTTAAAATGACTGCGGATGTCGTTCCATATGATGATGGCGTTACCTCACTCCCCTTTGTTATTTTAGAATCGTGGGTCTTTGAGAATTTTGCAGAGAATTTAACGAAGCCTGAAACGAGAAAACGGATAAAGGACGAAATATTTCAGCGTATCTTTGCGATATTCTTAGCGGGGGCGCCTTGGTACCTGAAATTGATTCCCAAATTCATCATCAAAAGACTTATGCCCCCGGTTATTGCAAAGCAGGTCGTGCTTCTCCACACCACCAGCGGTGAATTTAACGGAAAAACGCTTTACGAGGCTTTAAAAATCCGGTACCCGGATAGTAAAATGCTAGATGCGTTGCTAGACTTCATGCGAGATGAAGAAGGGGGCATCGTGATCAGAATTCAGTTTAAGGATGAAGAGAGGAGCGTGATTCCGCTCCTCAAGCAACCATTTGCGTGCGTAAGTTCTGATGCGGTTTTTATTCCAAGGGCCAATAACCACCCGCGTACTTTTAGCGCCTTTCCCCGCGTAATAGAACGGATTGTTCGGGAGAAAAATTGGATGAGCTTGGAAGAAGCCGTTAAAAAAATCACTTCCTTACCTGCTACAATTCTCGGTATACCTGATCGAGGGGTCCTTAAAGAAGGAAAAGCAGCCGATATTGTTGTTTTTGACTATGATAAAATTCGAGAAATGGCGACCTTTGCCAATGGAAACCAACATCCCGAGGGTATCGATTACGTTATTGTGAATGGAAAGATAACGGTAGAGAAAGGCGAGCACTTGGGTGTCTTGGGTGGTCAAATTCTAAAGCATGAGTCTAATTAAATTTTTTGGATTAATGGGTAATTATAGAAATAGTGCCTATTCAACCTGAGTTTAAAAAAAATCTAGCATTTATTTATTTAGTATAAAATTAATTTAAAAATAACCACTAGTATCTACACAGAATATTGGTGTGAACTAATGAGCAATTCAGGAACACGGTTACTAGGAAAAAACATTTTAATTACTGGGGCGGGCAGCGGAATTGGAAAGGCGATTGCGCTGCTTTTTGCGCAGCATGGGGCCAATTTAGCCCTCGTTGATATTAATGAAGATAACGTTAAAGCTGTTACGAAAGAAACCGAAAAATTTGGGCAAAAAGTGGCATGTTTTACTGCAGATATTTCAGAAAAAGAGCAAGTGAAGCAAATGGTAAGGGATGTTCTCTCCACGTTTGAGGAAATAGACGTCCTGGTGAATAATGCTGGAATCGGTGCAACTTTTACGAGTGTAATCCATATCTCGGAGAAACAGTGGGATCGAATAATAAAAATTAACCTCAAGAGCGTCTTTCTCGTGACAAAATATGTCGCTCAACGGATGATTAAGAATAAAGTTCCGAAAAATCAACTTAGAGGGAAAATCATAAATATGTCTTCGATGCGAGGGAAAAGCGGCCGCTCGGGATTTGGAGCTTATGGCGCAGCAAAGGCAGGGATAGTCAATCTTACTCAAACATTGGCAATAGAACTGGGTCCAAAACGGATCACGGTTAATGCTATCTGCCCTGGACTCATTCATACACCGATGTATGGACCCATTTCAATCGAGAATCTCGCAGGCAGTAGTCTCCCAACCTGTCTTGAGAAATTTAAACCGGTGGGATTCCCTGAAGACGTGGCAAAGGTGGCATTGTTTCTCGCCTCCAGTGATAGCGATTTCACGACCGGGCAGAGCATTCCAGTCGCGGGTGGTCAGGGATTTGTTTAGTCCTAATAGTGGAGCATGATGATAATGAAACGATATCGGAAAAACCAAATTTATAGAACAATCTCCCGGAATAAAATCTTAATTATATCTGGTGCCGCATTGCTGGCTAGCATTTTAATTTTAATTCTAGGGGTGAAATTTGGAACTTTTTCCACTGCGTTTTTCTTAGTTCCAATATGTGGTTTCTGCATTGCTGTTGCTTTGATTTTTTTCCTTCCAAGAACACCTTGGATTGCCCCTTGGGTTCAATATTGGTTGAATAAGGAGAAAATTCAGCACGAAATTGAGGTTTTTAAGAAGGTGGAAAATAAATTAGGGCTTGCTATAAGTTTAATATCGATGGGGACCTTATACGGTGCGGTAAGGAAGCATGAGATTGAGTTGGATTATTATTTACAAGCTTTAGAAAATTTTATGGGGATTCAGAAAGATGAAGGAATCGCGTTGATATGTCAACCCATTGCTTCGATTTATGAAAAATATGAGGAATTTTCACATGCTGAACATTATTTTCTGAAAGGATTGGATTTCAGCAAGAAGATTAAAGATTTAAGTTTGGTCTATGATTATAATCTCCTTTTAGGGGAATTCTATGAAAAGCAGGGCATAGATGATAAGGCAGGATCTTACTACGCCGAAGCAGATAAGCTAAAGGACCTAAAAAAGGCCCTAATGAAAGGTCTTGTAGAGTCAATCATGGATGAGGTTGAAAAATCCCCTAAAGAAGAGTAGTTGACGTCATATGCCTTTTATAACACAATAGTGGTTCTATTTTTATTTTTGAAGTATATTGGGCATTTCAATCTTGCAGTTGGGGCATCTTTTTGCGCCTCGGAAGGCGAGGGTGCCACATTCTTTGCAGGTCCAATTCTTCTCCTCCCAAGCGACCCATTCCTCATCCGTCCGTTCCTTGCGTGCCGGAATCGATATCAACATAAACTTCTTGGCGAGTTCAAAGGGAAATTTGTTAATTTTCCTACAGGGAAAGTCGGAGCATTCATGGCAGCCAGACAACTCCTTTTTTTTAACACATCGCCTAATAGAACAACTTTGACAGAAGAGGTATTTATTATCCGAGAGACAGCCATCACATTTTATTTGCTCGGGTTTATTGAAATATGCTTTGGCTAATTTTTGCTTCATTTTTTCATTATTGTGCTTATCCGCATAATATGTAGCACAGACACCACAATATAAGCCACACGGGGCTAATAGATTTGGATTTACACTCAAAGCTTTACACCTCTAATTTCAAAGCGTGTATTTTTGGTAGGTTGATAGGCAGGGCTGTCCAACCGCTATGAACATTTCTTTGAGGGCAGGTTTCGTGATGATCGAAGCAAGCGTTCCACCAACAGGGCCATGATTGCAAGGACTATGTTTCTTGTTCGGGTCATGGGATCTCAAAATGCTCTTGAGATAATCCATCGATATTTTCCCCTTCGCAAGACCTTCTTTGAGCAGGCTAACTTCTGTCTCATACCGCTTATGGGTGGTAATCAATTCGTCTCTGAGCGGTCTATATGTATAACGCAAGATTGGCCATTCAGGTAGATTTTCAGATTGCATTTCAGGAGATACGTAGTGGTTCGTTTCCGCCAAGACCCCATCCTCTGGAGTGCGGACGCCATATTTTTTTCGGGAAACTTCAATCACGTAAGCATTTTTAGGATCGCCGACAGTGAGATTAGCACCTGAGGAGCGTTTCACGTTCTTAATATATTCCAGCGCCTCATCAGCAGTAGCACAGGTTTCTAGAGCATCTTGAAGAATAACCCCGTAAGGGACTCCTCGATGGGTCCGATCATAGTCACGAAGGGGATGATTTAGGTTGTAATATATTACCAATCCTTCTTCATTCATTCCGGCATGGCATCCTGCCCAAAGGGATTGCGTGAACGCTATTGTTTTGAAGCCGTCAGTTGGGGAACACTGTTTTAAAACTTGAGTCATACCTAGGGAGTACGTCAAGTCGTAATTCCGACCAAGGAGCAGCTCACCGGATTGCGAAGCTTCCGGTTTTATTATTATTCCGGAGCAGCCACCATTCTTGAACATTTTGTATTGGGTGGGCCAATCCGATAATATCATATCAAAATACAATGCCAAATAGAAGTGTTTTGCTTCGATATTAACCGGCGAGGATTTCCGCCCTTCAACCATGCCTTTTATTAATTGCAGCTGGTTTGGAGCATGTTTTGATAGTGTTTTTGAGATTTTCGTTGTGGCTTCTTCGGAGAACGCGGCAAGCATGTTTTCAGCAATGGTTTCATCAATTTTTAGATCGGTTATAAAAGTTCCTATGGCACTTTCCCATTCTATGGCTATTAGCTCCAGGGTTTGCTCCCTTAATTGTTTGCCCATTTCAAAATGAGTCCCAGAGAGATTCGTAACCTTCATATCACATTCCGCATTTACAGGCGGGGCAGTCAAATTTCTTCATCTCCATTCATTGTTAAACATTTGTTGTTAAATTAATTGATAGGAACGTCATAGATCGAGTTTATCTTTATTAGCCTCATAATCTCGCTTTAAATCGGCAAGAAGGTTCTCCACTTCGGCAAGTTCTTTTCCGGCGAGTAAAATGAATGGCTTCCAGTTGCCTAAATGAATTTGCTGAATTTTTATTTGATATGGAGCATCTCCTGCGGTTCTAATTAAATTTAAATTGAGATCGTATCCATATCTTCTAAACCTAGTGATACCCTCAAAAAAGTAATAGGCATTATAAACTTCTTGAATTCTATCCATTTTGCTATTTTCATCTGCATACGCCCTTCCTACGAGATGCAGATTTTCATCAAACAGCAATACAACATCCAATTCGCGATTCGCAATAAAATTTTTCAGTAATGTGTTAAAAGCATCAAATTTTGGAAAGATCTTTGACAAACTATTAGTGAAAGCCTCAACCAACGTTTTATAATCAAAAATCGTGGTGGTAAAAACTTCAGTCTGGAAATCTTGTGAATTTTTCGTAAAAAGATCCGTAGTATGTTTTATATTTGCTTGGCATTCTGGAGTTCTTAGGAAATCTGGATCTGCTTTATGTAAAAATAAAATAATATTGGGGTTTGTCTCGATTTTCTTGAGATAATTTAAAACATCGATATAAAATTGTAAAGATTCTTCGAACCGATCTTTATCTGCTATATCAATCACGTAGAACAATAAATCCGTTTGATCTAAAACATAAGAGCGATCCTTTAAATAAGTTTCACGATATTTTTCTTGCCCCCCGAGATCCCATCTAAATACGCGATTTCCTAAAATTTTTGTATCACTTCGTTCAATTCCTTTTGTTGGCTTAATCTCAGAGGGATCATATTTCCCTGCCATTGAAAGAATAATGGAGGTCTTTCCAGCGTTATCCAAACCCATTAGGATAATTTTATACATTGGCGTTGTCAAAAATTTCACTTCCCTATTTCCATATGAATACTTCTTTTATCTATCACTATGATCTTTGAATATTATTTTTGTTGATTAACCTTAAAATGTATGTTGTGGTACAAGCAGGAGGCATCTCCCTGAATCGAGATAATTCGCTGAATTGAAAT